>JAZKAF010000043.1:0-8305 GCA_040389285.1 candidate division FCPU426 bacterium | reverse complement strand
ATATCAAATATTTCCGAAGCTGTCAATAACTTGTGAATTACTTTGCCGTCATTTAGTGGCTAGCTAGCTTTTATCAGCGCATTTCGCATGATCGTCCGGGGCGCCTTTTTTCCGGTCCAATAGGCAAAACTAAGACAACCTTGTTCCAATAGCATCCCCAGGCCGTCTACCGCGGTATGGCCTTTTTTTCTGGCCATGCTTAGCCAGGCGTTCTGTTTCGGGATGTAACTGATATCGCAAATGATCTTTCGGCCCTTTACCGTGGAGAGCGCTTTTGCAGCCTGTTCAGCGAAATCCGAACCCGGCACGCAGTTGACCAGGACATCAGCGCTGTCAAAAAGCGCGGTCATGGATCCCGGCTTTAGAGCGGCCAACTCGATCTTATTTGCCTGAGCGCCAAAGTGACGCCTCAGCGCGGCACCCTGGGCTGGGCGCCGTGAGGCCAAGACCAATTGCTTGGCGCCCGCCTTGAGGCAGGCGAAAACCAATCCCCGCGCGGCGCCGCCCGCTCCGAGCAGCAAAACTTTGCGGCCCCGCAGAGACCAGCCCTCGGCCTTGAGGGCAGCCAAAAAACCCGCGGCATCGGTGTTATGTCCGATCCACTTCCCTTCGCGGCGATACAGCGTGTTGACCGCGCCGATGGCCCGCGCTTCAGGCGTCAGGCTCTGGGCGAGCTTGAACGCCTCGAGTTTGTGTGGGTTGGTGACGTTGCCGCCAAGAAAATGAGGCGCCGCTCCCAGCGCCTTGAACAAAGCCCGGAATCCTGGGCCTGTCTCGACGGCCAAGGGGACATAGGCCGCATCCATGCCGATCGCGGCAAGGCCGGCGTTTTGGAAAGCAGGGGAAAGGGTGTAGGTCAGGGGCCAGCCAAAAACCGCGATCATCTTGGTCTTGCCGCTGATGGGATTATTTTTCATGGTCTCCTCATGGCCCGGATCGCGCCCAGGGCCGCGGATAGCGCCACGGGAACCCGCAGGATCAAGGTCCCCAATCGGACAGGACGCCAACCGTTCGCCAACGCCAGATCCATTTCCGATTCTTCGAATCCGCCTTCCGGGCCCAGGACCAAGGTGACCGGATCCGACGATCCGATCGGTTCCAAGCCCGATCCACCCTGCCAAGCGATCAGGCGCAGGCCCTCGGGATCGCCGCGCAAAAAATCCGCGATCGTCTGTTCCGGCAGGATCCGCATAGGAACGGCCCGCAGGCTCTGGCAGCAACTTTCACGTACCATGCGTTGCCAGCGGTCGGCCCTATCTAAAGGCAATTTTTGGGAACGCCCGGAGGCAAGCGGGATAAATTCCGTGGCGCCGAGCTGCACCGCGGCGTCCAGAGCGTCTTCAAACGCGGCGGCCTTGGGAGCGCAAAGCGCCACCCGCAGCGGCGGCAGGACGGGGTCCGGAGGCATGGGACGCAGGGCTTTGAGCGTCACTCCCCGCCGATCCACGCCTTCGATATGGCCTTCAAAGCGTACGCCCGCGGCGTCGACCATCTGCAGGATCTCGCCCGGGCGCACCCGCAGCGCGCGGGTCAGATGGATGTAATCTTCGCCCTCCAACTCGGCGAGCTCACCTTCCTTCAACCGGGTTCCGACGAAGACCTGTCGCAAGGCGTCAGTTGAAAAATTCGCGGGCTTTGTCCAAAAAGCCTTTACGGTGGGGGGTGGAGTCCTCGCCGGATATCTTAGCGAATTCCTCCAGCAGCTCACGCTGTTTGGCGTTGAGGTGCGAAGGCGTCTCCACAAACACGGTCACGATCTGGTCGCCTCTTCCCCGGTTGTTCAAGCTCGCGACGCCCCGGCCCGTGATGCGGAAGGCCTTGCCGCTCTGGGTTCCCGGCGGGATCTTCAAACGGGCCTTACCGTCGAGGGTGGGGACATCCGCCTCGACCCCCAGCGCCGCCTGGGTGAAGGAAAGCGGCAGTTCGCAGAGCACGTCCTCGCCATCGCGGGAAAAAATGGGGTGCGACTTGACCCGGATGTTGACATAAAGGTCGCCAGAAGGGCCGCCGTTCATGCCGGCCTCGCCTTCCCCACGCTTGCGGATCTGGATGCCGTTGTCGACGCCCGCGGGGATCGACACGCTCACCGTGCGCCGGGTGCGCGTCCTGCCCTGGCCGCGGCAATCGGGGCAGACATCCTTGATCACCTCGCCGCGTCCCTGGCAGGAAGGGCAGGTGGTGACCACGGAAAAGAATCCCTGGCTCACGCGGACCCGGCCCTGGCCGCCGCAATGGCTGCAGGACACCGGTTTGCTGCCTTTCTTGGCCCCGCTGCCGCCGCAAGTCTTGCATGGGGTCAGGCCGGCCACGTCGATCTTGACCTCCTTGCCAAAGGCGGCTTCCTCAAAATCAAGTTCCACTTCGGCGCGCATGTCGGCTCCCTGCCGCGGCCGCTGCCCCCCTCCGGCCCCAGAACGACCGCCCTCGCCGAACATGTTTTCCATGATGTCGCCGAACATGCCGCCCAGGTCCTCAAAGCCCTCGAATCCCCCGGGGCCAGGACGCGGTCCGCCCCCGGGCATCACGTGCCCGAACTGGTCGTACTGGGCCCGCTTCTGCGGATCGGAAAGCGTGTCATTGGCCTCGCCCAGCTCCTTGAAGCGCTCTTCCATCTTTTTCTTTTCTTCAGGGCTGGCGTGGGGATGACGGTCCGGATGGAATTCGGTCGCCTTCTTGCGGAAGGCGGAACGGATCGTGGCCTCATCCGCGTTGCGCGGCACGCCCAGGACTTCGTAGTAGTCTCGTTTGCTCACGGCTTATGGCTCACTTTCACCATGGAAGGGCGCAAGACCCGCTCCCCCAGCTTGTATCCCTTTTGCAGCACTTCCAAAATGGCGCCTTCCTCGTGGCCTGCATCCGGCTCCTGCAGCAGGGCCTGATGAAAAGCCGGGTCAAAAACCTTGCCAAGGGGAGCCTCGATGGTCTCCACCCCCAGGCCGCGCAGAGCGCCTTCGAACTGGCGCATGGTCAGTTCCACACCCTTGAAAAGTTTTCCAAAAGCGGGATCCAGATCCGTGGCCGCAACGGCGCTGACCGCCTGCAAAGAGCGCTCCAGGCTGTCAGCGATGGGCAAGATGGCGAGCACGGCATCTTGAGCGGCGTAGGCGCGTTCTTCCGTGCGTTCGCGAGCCATCCGTTTCTTGAAATTTTCGGTTTCCGCGAGCATGCGCAAGTAGCGGTCGTTCATCGCGTCCAGCTTTTCTTGCAGGTCATCCTCGGGCGCGGGTACCGGCAGCGCTTCGGCGCTCACGGCCGGCTCGTCCGCTGCGGCGGGAGACTGGATTTCTTCGTCAGCCATCGTCCTATTCCTCCGATTCCTATTTCAAAAGACCCAAAACGACAAAAAAAAACCAAGCAAGAACGAAGCGGCCGCCCGTTCTGCCTGGCTTTTTTAATTTTTAGCCTGACCCTGACGGCTGCTAATTACTGGATCAGCTCTTTCAGTTCCTTGCCCGGCTTGAATTTGGGCGATTTCTTGGCAGGAACCTGGACTTGCTCGCCAGTCTTGGGATTGCGGGCCATCCGCGCTTTCTTGTCCTTGACCACGAAGGTCCCCAGGCCAGTCAGCGAAACTTTTTCGCCATTTTTCAGCGCTGTTTGGATGGAGGTGATGATGGTTTCCAGAAGCTTTTCCACCTCTTTCTTGGAAAGCTCCGATTTTT
Organism: candidate division FCPU426 bacterium; assembly: GCA_040389285.1. Classification (GTDB taxonomy): domain Bacteria; phylum Oederibacteriota; class JAJYGY01; order JAJYGY01; family DAIDJD01; genus JAZKAF01. The sequence goes on along the minus strand of JAZKAF010000043.1, from coordinate 4,643 downwards.
CCGCTACCTGGTCGATCAGGTCGACTTTCGTCATACGCCAATCCTCCTGTAAGGCCCGAAACATCAAGGCTGTATCCATTTCTATCTGAAAAGCCTTATTTGGTCAATGTTTTAATTAACCCCCATGTTTCACCTTATAAAAATGCGGAGAAGACCTCGTTCGATAGGGGAAGGCCTTTGGGGCTAAGACGGACGCTTTCCTCACCCAATTCTAAGAGTCCCACCTGCTGCATGGCCTGGGCAGTGGGCCCGAATTCCTGCATAAAATCAACGCCTGTCTGCTCGCGCCAGGCTTTGAGGTTGATGCCTTCCAAAAGCCTGAGCCCCAGATAAACCGCCTCGGCCCGGGCTTTGGCGCCTTCCAGGCGCTCCTTTTCTTTCCGGGGATCCTGGCCTGCCAGGACCAGATCCATGTATTTTTGAGGATTTTTTTCCCGTCCGCTGCGCTCGCCATCGACGTAGGACCAGGCTCCGGCACCTAGCCCAAGGGTATCCCGGTTGCGCCAGTACAATCGATTGTGCACCGACTCCCGGCCAGGCTTCGCAAAATTCGAGATCTCATACTGAGCAAGTCCCGCGCGGGCCAAGCGGGCCGTCCCCATCTCGTACATGTCCGCCTGCAGGTCCTCGACTGGCGTGGGCAAGAGGCCTTTTTCATGCAGCGAATAAAAACGGGTGCCCGGCTCCAAGGTCAACCCATAAAACGAAAGATGCTCGGACTGGAACCCCAGCGCCCATTCCAGGCTGTCCATCCATTCCTCAAGGGTCTGATCCGGAAGACCGAACATCAGGTCCAGGCTCAGGTTCTTGAACCCAGCCTGCCGCGCTAGGCGCCAGGCTTCGGCGCTTTGCTCAGCGCTATGAATGCGCCCCAGGCTCTCGAGGTGCCGGTCTTGCTTGGCCTGAAATCCGAACGAGAGACGGTTCACTCCGGCTTCACGGAATCCCGCGAATTTTTCAAGATCCGCCGTGCCCGGATTGGCTTCGAGCGTCACTTCGGCGTTTTCTTCAAGTCCGATCTGCTCGCGCACCGTGTCGAGCAAAAATCTTATCTGGGAAGGCTCCAGCAGCGAGGGGGTTCCTCCGCCGAAAAAGACCGAACGCAGAGGTTTTGTCTCGCGACCCTTGAGCGATTGGGCGAGATCAGCCGCCAGAGCCTTCACATAGGCCGGCGCCAGGGACTCCATATTCTCGTAGGTGTTGAAGTCGCAGTAGTGGCAGCGCCGCGCGCAAAACGGGATATGAAGGTAGAGGCCTTCGATCATCGGGTCCTCAGCGCACCAGGCCGATGCGGTCGAGCGGCCAGTAACGGAACAGTGGCGTGCCCCGCAGATTCTCTTCGGGCACCGGCCCAAAATAACGGCTGTCCGCCGAATTGTCCCGGTCGTCGCCCATCATCCAATATTCCCCGGGCCCGAGCTTGAGGGGTCCAAACCAGTCTTTGTTCCCCAGGCCTTGGTGGATGTCGGGCTGTTTATAATCCTTAGGAAACGTCTGAAAAACGCCGGCTTCCGCGCCATCCAGCAAGCGGGCGGCCGCGATGACTTGGGCGCCGGAATCCGCGCCAAAGACGTAGCTAGCCTTGCCTATGGTCTGGGGACCCAGCCATTCGTGCACACGGAACTCCAGTTTCTTGAGGCTCGGGCGGCTGGCGACGCTCCGCGCCGAGGCCATCGCGGCGTCACGGTTGGCGGCTGGCACGTCCCGCAAAAATCCGTAGGAAGTCCAGAATTCGGAGGCCTGGCCGTTGACATAAAGGATCTTGTCCCGGACTTCGATCTGGTCGCCGGGGATCCCAACGCAGCGTTTGACAAAGCTCTTCTGGGGATCCTTGGGAGGCACGAAGATGACGATATCCCCCCGCTTTGGCTTCTTGAATTCAAGGATCCTGCCCTTGCTAAACGGGAGATGCCAGCCATAGACGGCCTTGCTGACCACCAGGTGGTCTTTGACCAAAAGCGTGGGGACCATGGATTCGCTGGGAATGGAATAAAGCTCGACCAAGGTGGCGCGGATGGCCAGGGCCAGCCAAACGGCCACAAAAAGGGCTTCCCCGTATTCACGGAACCAATGTTCTTTTTTCGCCCGGGTGGCCAGGGCCAGGCCGAACCACACGGTCGAGAGGGCCGCGACGCCGTAAAGCAGCTGCTCGACACCATCAAAACCGTTGAACCAGTGGATCAAAGCCATATCAGTCCCCTAATCGAGTTTGAGCACGGCCATGAAGGCCTCTTGCGGGATAGAAACGGAACCTAGGTTTTTCATGCGTTTCTTGCCTTCTTTTTGATTTTCCAGCAGCTTGCGCTTGCGTGAGATGTCGCCGCCATAGCATTTAGCGGTCACATCCTTGCGCATGGCCGAGATGGTCTCCCGCGCGATGACCTTGGCCCCGATGGCCGCCTGGATGGGTATCTGGAACATCTGACGTGGGATGAGCTCTTTAAGTTTCTCACAAAACGCGCGTCCCCTGCCTTCGGCTGAGGACCGGTGGATCATGAAGGCCAGGGCGTCGACGTTCTCGGCGTTGAGCAGGATATCGACCCGAACGATGTCCGAGGCACGGTAATCCAGCAGTTCATAGTCGAAGCTGGCGTAGCCCTTGGTCAGCGACTTCAGCTTATCAAAGAAGTCCAAGACCACCTCGCCCAGGGGCATCTCATAGATGAGCTGCACGCGGGTGGGGGAAAGATACTTGTTACCGGTCTGGATGCCGCGCCGCTCCATGCACAACTTCATCACGCTGCCCACGTACTCGGAGGGCATCAGCAGGGTGCCGCGGATGAAGGGCTCCTCGATCTTTTCGATGACCGAAGGCGAGGGCAATTTGGAGGGATTGTCGACCACCAGGCTCTCGCCGTTGGTGCGGGTGACGTGGTATTCCACCGAGGGGGCCGTGGCGATCAGGTCGATGCCATATTCGCGCTCCAGGCGTTCCTGCACGATCTCCATGTGGAGCAGGCCCAGGAAACCGCAGCGGAAACCGAAGCCCAGCCCCACCGAGGTCTCGGGTTCGAACTTGAAGGCGCTGTCCGAGAGCTTGAATTTTTCCATGGCGTCGCGCATGTCGCCGTAGCGGTCGGCGTCGACCGGGAAAAGGCCGGCGAAGACCATAGATTGTACCGGCTTATAGCCGGGCAAGGCCTCGGCCGCGGGCCGGCTGACCAGGGTCACGGTGTCCCCGACCGCGACGTCGGCAGCGGTCTTGATCCCGGCGATCAGGTAACCGACCTCGCCCACGCCCAGCGATTCCCGGGACGAGGGCTTGGGCGCCATCACCCCGATCTCCAGCACGTTGAATTCTTTGCCCGTCAGCATCATCCGGATCCGGTCGCCGCGCTTCAGCTCTCCGTCCACCAGCCGTACGTAGATGATGACGCCGCGATAAGGGTCGTACTGCGAATCGAAGATCAGGGCCTTGGGCGGTGCGGCCGCGTCCCCCTGGGGGGCGGGGATGCGGGCCACAACGGCTTCCAGGATCTCGGAAATGCCGATGCCCTCTTTGGCCGAGGCAAGGATCGCGTCGGAGGCGTCCAGGCCGATATGTTCCTCGATCTGTTCGCGGGCCAGCTCGGGCTGGGCGCCGGGCAGGTCGATCTTGTTGATGACCGGGATCACCGAGAGCGCGCCGTCGATGGCCAGATAGGCGTTGGCCATGGTCTGGGCTTCGACCCCCTGCGAGGCGTCCACCACCAGCAGGGCGCCTTCACAGGCGGCCAGCGAGCGCGAGACCTCGTAATTGAAGTCGACATGGCCGGGGGTGTCGATCAAATTCAGGACATAGGCTTGTCCGTCTTTGGCCTTGTAGTTCAGGCGCACGGCCTTCGCCTTGATGGTGATGCCGCGCTCGCGCTCCAGGTCCATCCCGTCGAGCAGCTGCTCTTTCATGTCCCTTTTTTCAACGGTGCCGGTGTCTTCCAGCAGGCGGTCCGCCAGGGTGGATTTGCCGTGGTCGATGTGGGCGATGATGCAGAAGTTGCGTATCTGTTTCTGGTCCATGGATCTTTCTAAGGGGGTCGTGAAAGCCGGGTATTCTAGCACGCTTGCCAGAAAGCCCCAAGGCCGCTAAAATCCGTGTTCATCTTTTTCAAGGAGACCGACCATGCGCTCCACACTGCTGGCCATGTTACTGCCCCTGGCCCTTGTCGCCTGCGGCAAAAATTCCCAGGTGCCCCAGCCTTCCGCCGCCGCGCCCACGCCTGAGACCGTCGCTTCGGGAGGCTTGCGAGCCGCCGCGGCCCCGCGGGCGTCCATCACCATGGAAAAAGGCGACGTCATCGAGATCGAGTTTTATCCTGACGTCGCGCCTAAGACCGTGGAAAACTTTGTCACGCTGGCGGACAAAGGCTTTTACAACGGCCTCACCTTCCACCGCGTTGAGCCGGGCTTTGTGGTCCAGGGCGGAGATCCCAATGGCAACGGTACGGGCGGTCCCGGCTACCAGATCAAAGCCGAGTTCAGCTCCAAGCAACACTTGCGGGGCACGGTGGCCATGGCGCGCTCACAGGACCCCGACTCCGCCGGCAGCCAGTTCTATATCTGCCTCGGACCGGCGCCCTTCCTGAACGGGCAATACACAGTATTCGGCCAAGTGACCAAAGGGATGGACGCGGTGGATGGGATCCGGGTCGGCGACAGGATGAAAG
>JAZKAF010000042.1:0-7014 GCA_040389285.1 candidate division FCPU426 bacterium | reverse complement strand
ATCAACCAGCTTTTTGGCGGCAGTCCCATCGCTCCTATTGTCTCGGCTTTCGACCATCAGCATCCCGTGACCAAGGACATGGCCTCAGTGCGTTCCCAGATCATCGTGCCCTTTTCCCGGACCGTCAGCCTGGCCAGCGCCATGCCTCAGGGCGCTGAGGGTACAAGCTTGGCGACCACCTTCAATACCGCCTGGGCCTACAAAGGCAGTTCAAACAAGGTCCCGGCCAAGCCCACGGCCTCCGAGACCAAGGGTTCGCTCAGCGTGGCGGTGGCGGTCGAGGCCCCGCCCTCGCTATTCCAAAAGGACGCGCCCAGCGATCGGAAGGCGCGTTTGGTGGTCTTCGGCGGATCCAGCCTGCTGGGCAACCAAGCCGTGGCCATGTTTAACAACCAGGATTTTGTGGTCAATGCCGTGCGTTGGCTGGCGGATGAGGAAAAGCGCATTTCCATCGCGCCCAAGGAAGAAGAATCCTCCATGCTGCGCCTGGATAAGGGCGCCATGGGCACGATCTGGTGGAGTCTCTTGCTGCTCTGCTTCGGAACCCTGGGCCTTGGCGCCGCCGTGATCTGGCGCAGGCGGAGGGCGGCATGAACCTCCGGCCGGCCTTCATCGGCCTCTTTTTCGCCCTGGCGCTTGGTTCATTCTGGTATTTTTACGAATACAAGGGAGGGCCAGAGCGCGAGAAATCCAAAGAAAGCGCGAAGCTAGTCTTCCCAGAGCTGAAGGGCCAGGAGATCGTCGAACTGTCGGCTCTGATCAAGGACAAGCAGGGCTACACCCTTCGCAAGAACGGCGAGGCCTGGAGCCTGAGCGACCCAATAGAGGCCGCTGGGGACAAGTCCCAGATCAGCCAAAGTGCCGAAGAGATCCGGGATCTAAAAAATGAAGGTGTGGCCATTGAGAAAGACGCAGACCTCAAGCAGTTCGGCTTGGACCCCTTTTATGGCAGCGCCGCATTCAAGGCTTCGAGCGGGGCTGCCGGGACACTGATCCTGGGCAGCGACAGCCCGGACGGCCAATACGCCTACGCCATGGTCAGCGGAAAAGCCGCGGTCTTCATGGTCCGGAACTTTTCCAAGGCGCGGATCCTGAAGGATCTCAAGGCCGTTCGCGATAAGACGGTCTGGTCTTTTTCCCCTTCCGAAGTGCAGAAGATCGACACCAGCATTGGCAAGGGGCTGAAGCTTGAAAAAGACGCCCAAGGTGCCTGGGCCCTGGTATGGCCGCTCAAGGTTAAGACACGCAAGACGGCTGTGGAAGATTGGCTGACCCAGATCAACCAGTTGCAGATCGACGGATTCGTGGATGAGGCCGGGAAAGACCTGAAAAAATACGGCCTCGCCGCCCCGGCGACCAAGTGCCTGGTCCTGACCCTTAAGGGGGACGCCAAACCCCTGGTCCTGATCCAGGGATCCAAGGCGGTCCTAGAGGGCGGCGGTCAGGGACGCTATTACCGCGTCCAAGACAGGCCCCTCATCTTTAGCATGCAGGAATATCGTGAAAGAATGATCGAGAAGAAGACCGAGGACTTGGTTGAAAAGAAGGAAGCGACCCCGGTTCCGGCGGCAAAGGCGGTTAAGAAAACCGCCAAGCCCTGATGCAAGGAGGCACGGCCATGAAGATCACTGTTTTTCTGGGTTTGCTGGCACTTCTGCCCTACGGACCGGTCGTGGCCGCTTCTGAGCCCCTGTCGTTCAAAGAAACCGCCAAGCTGATCCGTCCTTCCGTCGTCAACATCTCCACGATTAAAAACGTAAAAACAGGGATGCTCTTTGGAGGCGGCCCCACCGGCGATCCCTTCTTTGACCGTTTTTTCGGCGGCGGCCTGCCTCGCGGGGAGCAGACCTCCAAGGTCCGAAGCCTCGGATCCGGGGTGATCATCGACGCGGCCCAAGGATATGTGCTGACCAACAACCATGTGGTGGAAGACGCGGACGAGATCAGCGTTAAGCTGGCGGACAAGCGCGAGATGGCCGCCAAGATCGTGGGACGCGACCCCAAGACCGACCTGGCCGTGCTGAAGATCAAGAACGCCCAGGGACTGAAGGCCGCGCCCTTTGGCGACTCGGACCTGATCGAAGTGGGGGATTGGGTTCTGGCCGTGGGTTCGCCTTTTGGCTTGGAGCAGACCGTCAGTCACGGGATCATCTCGGCCAAAGGCCGGGTCATCGGCCAAGGGCCCTACGACGATTTCCTGCAGACCGACGCGCCGATCAATCCCGGCAATTCGGGAGGCCCCTTGGTCGACCTGAACGGCGCGGTGGTGGGCATCAACACGGCCATCAGTTCGCGTTCCGGAGGCAGTGAAGGCGTGGGCTTCGCCATCCCCGCCAATAGCGCGCGCAAGATCTATGGCCAGCTCATCGCGGGCGGCAAGATCACCCGGGGATGGTTGGGCATCTCCATCCAGGAGCTGGAAGCGCCTCTTGCAAAATATTTCGGATTGCCTACGGGCCTCAGCGGGGCGGTGGTCGCCGATGTAATGGAAGACGGACCCGCGAAAAAAGGCGGGGTCTTGGCTGGCGACGTGATCACCGAGGTGAACGGCAAGAAAGTCGAGGGCGTCCGGGAGCTGCAACGCGTGATCGCCGACGCTTCGGTGGGGCGCAGCGTGACCCTGAAAGTGTGGCGGGATAAATCCTGGAAGACCTTGAACGTCAGCGTGGGCGACATGGCGACTTTTGATGGGGAAACCCAGGCCACCAAAGGCGGCGCTGCGGAACAGGGACGCCGCCTAGGCATCGGGGTGCGGACCCTTGCGGCCGAGGAGTTGCGGGCGCAAAAGGGTCTGGATGTGGGACGCGTGGTGGTGGAAACTGTGGCGCCGGGCGGAGCGGCCGAAGCCGCCGGACTTCAGGCAGGCGACCTTATTCTGGACCTGGACCGCGTGCGCATCGCCTCCGCGCAGCAATTTGGCGCGCTCACAGGGAAGCTAAAGCCAGGCAGCGCGGCCGTTTTGAGGGTGAACCGCGGTGGCAGGAGCCTTTTTCTGACCTTGCATGTCCCAGAATCAGACCAATAACCTAGGGAGCATCCATGAAAAAAATAAGCCTGCTGATAGCGCTCGCCGCAGTCTTAGGGCTATCCGCTTGCAAAGGGGCCAAGCCTGATGCCAGAGCCCGGGGCGTTGTGAAGGCCGAATTCGGAAAACTGGCCGATGGCAGATCGGTGGAGCTTTATACCCTGACTAACGCCAAGGGCATGCGGCTGAAGATCAGCAACTACGGCGGCACCGTGGTGGCCATCGAGGCGGCCGATCGCAAAGGCGCCGTGGCCGACGTGGTGCTTGGTTTTGATGATCTGGATTCCTATGTCAAGTCGTCCCCGTATTTTGGGGCCTTGATCGGACGCACCGGCAACCGCATTGCCGGGGGCAAATTCAAGTTGGATGGAAAGACTTTCACCTTGGCCAAAAACGATGGCTCCGGTCCCAACAACCTGCACGGCGGGGTGAAGGGATTTGACAAGGTGCTCTGGGAGGCCCAGGTCGTGGACAATCCGGGTGGTCCCGCCCTGTTGCTGAAGTACTTGAGCAAAGACGGGGAAGAGGGCTTTCCGGGAAATTTGAGCGTCGAAGCGCTCCATGTTTGGACCGACGACAATACGCTGAAGATCGAGTTCAAAGCCACCACGGACAAGCCGACCGTCGTGAACCTGACCCATCATTCCTATTTCAACCTGGCGGGCGCTGGCCAGGGGGATATCCTGGGACATGAGCTGATGATCCCGGCCGACCGCTACAACCCGGTGGACAAGAACCTGATCCCAACCGGGGAATTGCGGCCGGTCAAGGGCGGGCCGTTCGACTTCAGCACCGGCACGATGATCGGGAGCCGCATTCAGGACAAGGATCCCCAGCTCCATCTGGCCAAGGGTGGCTACGACCATAACTGGATCCTGACCAAGAAGGCTGGAGACACGACCCTAGTGGCCAGGGTGAAGGAGCCGGTCAGCGGGCGCGTGCTCGAGGTGATGAGCAGCGAACCAGGAGTCCAATTTTATTCAGGCAACTTCCTGGACGGCACTTTGAAGGGCAAGGCAGGGGCGGTCTATGGATTGCGCACCGGCTTTTGTCTCGAGCCCCAGCATTTCCCAGATTCGCCCAACCATCCTAAATTCCCCTCAATCGTTTTGCGGCCGGGACAAAGCTACCGGCACACCCTCAGCTATCACTTTTTCGCGGAATAGCCTTATATTTTAGAGGGAAAGCGGCTTGCTAAGAGGGCCGCTTTCCCTACTTTTCGGTTCCTGGATCCCCCATTCTTTGCGAAAATCATGGGATTGTTTAGAGGTCCTGTAGCCGGAGTCAGGTTTGAAACGTTGTTTCATAATGATCCTTGGGATTTTGCTGTTCGCCCGGATTTCCGAGGCGGCTGCGATCAGCAACACCATCAAAATGGATCATTTTGGCTACCGCAGCGTCGATCCAAAGATCGCTTATTTCACCGCCAGTCCTGGCACCGTTGAGATCCACCGCAGTTCCGATGACAGCCTCGCCTACGCCGTTCCCGTTGGATCCGTCACCGACAAGCTAGCCGATACCTCGTGGAACAATGGCTGTTACACCGCCTACATCGACAATGACCATGTCTGGTGGGTAGATTTCAGCGCCCTGACCGAAACCGGCAGATTTTATATCCTCTCCACCACGCTGAACTTACGTTCCTACGATTTCAGCATCAACGATTCCATTTATCTGGCCCCGCTATTGGCTACCCTGAAGGCCATGTACCTGCAGCGCTGTGGCACCGCCCATCCTGCGACCTATGCCGGAAACTGGGCCGATAATTCGGTCTGCCATCCGCAGGATGCTGCGGTCACCCGCGCTTGCGGCACCATGACCGATTACGGAACCCTCAATCTGAGCGGCGGCTGGCATGACGCCGGCGACTACAACAAGTACATTGGTGACACCAGCGTCTGCGGCTACAACTGGAACGGCGATTCGGGGGACGCGCTGTGGCAGATGTTCAGCGCCTACGACTTGAACCCGACTCTCTTTTACGATGGGCAGGGGAATATCCCGGAAAGCGGCAATGGGATCCCGGATATATTGGATGAATGCAAATGGGGGCTGGACTGGTACCTGAAAATGCAGATGCCCGACAAACATGTGCTGTCCGTGGTTCACGCCGAAAACTACACCGGCGGGTCCCCGGCCAGCACTGACCTCACGCGGCGTTATTATTTCTATGACGGTACCGCTAAGACCCGGCGCTCCCAGGCGATCTGGGTGGCCTGCGTGGCGCATGGAGCCAGGATATTCGCCGGTATTGATCCTGTGTATTCGGCAACTTTGAAAGCGGCCGCCCTGGCGACATGGACCACCTGGGTTTCGGGCGCTCCTTCAACTGAAGAAAAATTATGGGCTGCGGCCGAGGTCTTCCGCATGGATCCCACCCAGACCGCGGCCAAGACCTATGTGGATGGCTATGCCACCTGGAGCGCCTACGTCTGGATCTCCTATTACAGCGCCATGTCCAGGGCTGTCATCACCTATATCCAAGCCAGCGGCGCCACAGCTGCCACGGTCAACGGGATGAAGACGAACTGGGGCAACAAAGTGAATAACACCTTCTATTGGAACCAGGCCCCTCGCGACCATTATAATTCTGGCATCGCGCAAACCGATTATTTCTGGTCGTCCAATGGTGTGAAAGCTGATTATGGAATGTCCTTGGTCTGGGGTGTGAAGCTTGGCGCCACGGGAAGCTATTCTTCGGTGTCGTGCCTGGCGCACGCCGAAGACTTCCTGCACTACTTGCACGGCGCCAACCCCATGAACATGGTCTACATGAGCGGCACCCAGGATATGGGTGGCGTGGGACTGGGTGCCAAACATGGCATCTATCATCTTTACCACGGCTGGTTCGGGAGCTACGGCAGCGCTTTTTCTAAGAGTAGGTTCATAGGCAAACCCTCGGGCGTCACGGACAGCCTTTACCCCTATTACGCCGGGACCGACAACTACGGTATTCCGGACAACGATGTCTCCACCTATGGCCCACCCCCGGGTTTCGTGGTGGATGGTCCAACCTATCAGTACCACGACTGGGGCTGCGGGGCGAATGGGATGTCAATGCCTCCCAATCTGCCTGGCGAAGCCGCGGCCCCCTATGCCAAGGCCTATCGGGACTGGAACTGGGTGGACCCGGGCGGCTATTTGAGTGTGCCCTGGATCGTGAACGAGACCGGCATCTATTACTGCACAAGTTACACCCTGCTCGCGGCCCAGTTCCAGGAACCGCCCGTGGTGGGTACGCCCACGAACACGCCCACCATCAGCAACACGCGTACGGCGTCGCCCACTGCTACGCCGAGTCCGAGCTTTAGCGCGACCCGCACGCCTTCAGCTACGGCCAGTCCCACGCGCAGCGCGACAGGCAGTCCGAGCCCAAGTATCACCCGCACCCTGTCATCGACCGCCAGCCCGAGTCCCAGCGCTACGGGGACTCGGACAGCGACCCTGAGCGCAACGCCCAGCCCCAGCCCCTCGCCCTCGCCGACTGTCTCGCCCAGCCGGAGCATGACCCCCTCGGTGGGAGCTTCTCTTAGCGCGACGCCCAGCGTCACGAAGTCGCCGGTTTTGACCCCGACCTCCACGGTCACACGCAGTGCCACGCCGAGCCCGTCAGCGACGCGGACCGCGACGCCCACGGCCGCGCTGTCAGCGGTATTGACTCCTACTTCTTCGGCCACCCGCAGTGCCACCCCGGGCCCATCAGGGACACGGACCGCGACTCGGTCACCGACAGCGGCTTTGACCGCGACCCGCACGGCAACGCGGACCGAAACGCCTACGGCCACCTTAAGCTACACCCCAGGAAGCGGTGCGACAGCGGTTTCGACTGCCACCTTCACCAAAACTTCGGTGCCTGGCTCGTCAGAATCGCTGGCAATCCAGGCGCATGGACCGGCTAACAGTCCGAATCCAGCCGCGATCCTTTGCAAATTGGTCGGCGATGCCGAGTCGCTGGAGGTCAAGGTCTACTCCAAGTCCATGGTATGCGT
>JAZKAF010000041.1:0-5611 GCA_040389285.1 candidate division FCPU426 bacterium | reverse complement strand
AGGTTCATTTGATACGCCGCACTGCCGCCGACATTGCCAACTTTGCGCTGATGTACTGGGCCACATACACCAAGCAAGCACCCCTCGCCCAGGCTGACGCCAAGGAGGGTGCGTGAGCTCCGCCGAGGATCGGATCGCCATGCTCAACATCATGCTGGAGGGTGACAAAACCCGCAGCACCTGGGAGCAGAGCTTCTTAGAGTCTATCATCAACCAGCTCGAAGCCGGCCATACGCTGAGCCCCGCGCAGGAAGAGAAGCTCCTGCAAATTCAGAGGAAAGAATGAAATGTGATCGTTGCCAAGCGCTGTTTTCGATAGAGACAACCCCTGGAGGCGTGGCTTTTAGCCCACCCAGGCGCGTGGAGCCCCATACGAAGGTCTACACCGTCTGTGAGAAGTACCACATTTGCGCAGAATGCTGGCCGCTCTTTATCCGTTTCATGGACCCGCGCCCATGACCGAACCCCTCCACTTCACCACCTTCGACCTGGAGCCCATCGAGCCCGAGATGGCGCCCGAAGACAAGGGCTGGATTGACGCCGCCAGCTACGAGGAGCTCCTGCGCAAGTGGCGCTTTCACCCCATCGGGCACCGGCTCTTCATGGGCGATACCGGCCGCTACTATTCCAAGATGCTGCATGCCCGGCGCATGGAGGTGGGGAAGCTGAAGCGGTGGCGATCCACAAGCGCGTCGGATTTTTAAACACTCTGTAGGAGCACCATGAAAAAGCAACTTCTCACTCTCGACCCCGGCACCTACGGCAAGCACAAGCTCCAGCTGGACCTCACGCGCCTGGTGGAGACCCGGCTCCAAGTCACGGCCAGCTCAGGCGGGGGCAAGAGCTTCGCCCTGCGCCAGATCGTGGAGCAGGCCTACAAGAAGACCCACATCATCATCCTGGACCCGGAGGGCGAATTCCGCACGCTGCGCCCCACCCATGATTTCGTGGTGGTGGGTGGCGATGGTGACGTGCAGCTCATCCCACGCCACGCCGCTACCTACGCCCAGAAGTTCCTGGAGCTGGGCCGGGACGTCATCTTTGACCTCTACGAGCTGGAGCCCCACCAGCGCCAGGCCTTCGTCCGCGACTTCTTAAACGCCATGGTCAACGCGCCGCGCCATCTCTGGCATGATGTCCTGGTCATCCTGGACGAGGCCCATGAGTTCGCCCCGGAGAAGTCCCCGGCCGTGAGCTCGGGGGCGGTCATCTCCATGGCGGCGAAGGGCCGCAAGCGTGGCTTCGCTTTGCTCCTAGCCACCCAGCGACCCTCTAAGCTCTCTAAGGACGCCTCCGCCGAGTGTCAGAACAAGATCATCGGCCTCCAGAACCTGCCCGACGACCGCAAGCGCGCGGCCGAGGAGCTGGGCTTCACCTCCAAGGAAGAGCTGCTCACGCTCCGGGACATGGACCAGGGCGAGTTCTACGCCTGCGGGCCGGCCTTTATCCAGGACGGTGGGCGCCTGCGCGGCATCACCAAGACTACGCTCCAGCTGCCCAAGACCAGGCCCCCAAAGCGCGGCGCCGGACGGGCCGGGGCGCCCGTGGCGTCAGCCAAGCTCAAGGCGGAGCTCAAAAAGCTGGCGGCACTGCCCCAGGAGGCCGAGGCCGAGGTGCAGACCATGGTGCAGCTGCGCACGGAGCTGGCCCAGATCAAGAATAAATTGAAACAGTCTGAGATTGCAGACCATCACCGCGACATCTCCGAACTGACCCAGCTAGACATAGACCAAGCCGTAGAAAAAGCCCGCATGGAGGACAGCGCCTTTGTGGCTAAGAAGGTGGGTATCATGCGGGCACTGGTCAAGGGCCATGGCCTATCACTTGACGAAGCGCTCCAGAAGCTGACCATCGAGCTGCCCAAGCCCGGCTCCCAGCTCGCTGAGATCAAGCAGGGTAAGAAGACGGTGGGGATCGTGGTTGCCGGAGATGTGCGTAGCACTAAGCTAGAGGTCTACAAACCCCTCAGCAAAAACTACGAAGCACCCAATCCCAACCTTGGCCAATCCACCAACCTCTCCATTTGCCAGCGCAAGATCCTGGCCTTCCTCAACACCCGCCCGGACCAGAAGTTCACCAAGCGCAAGGTGGCTACCATGAGCGGCTACAAGCTCTCGGGGAGCTTCGACACGGCCGTGGCCGGCCTCAACGTCAAAGGGCTCATCGTCAAGCATGGTGGGGACCTCCAGCTGGGCTCCGTGGATGTCTCGGACCTGGTCAAGGGCCTGGCCTGCACCCTGGACGATTGGATCGCCAAGCTCAGCAAGTGCGAGCGCGCCATCTTTGAGATACTTAAAGAGCATCCCGACGACACATACACCAAAGCCCGCATGGCGGAGCTCACTGGCTACAACCTCAGCGGCAGCTTTGACAGCGCCGTGGCCCGGCTCCATACTCTAGGCCTTCTAGTCCGCGTGAACGGCGGGCTCCAACTCGACCCCGGCATCAAGGAGTACGCATAGTGATCTGCCACCTCGGAACGGCCTGCTCTAACACTGCGACCAAGACCCTCAAGATCAACGACTTCCGCACGGGCTTTGTGGAGAAGAGCGTTCCCGCCTGCGATCCCTGCATCATGGACCAGCCGGCGCTCATCCAAGAGCATGAGAACTGGAAGAGCAAACATGCCCGTGCCTAATCCCTTCGAGCAACTGGGCCTCACTATGGAGGCCAGCCCCGAGCAGGTGCGCGCCCGCTTCCTGGAGCTGGCCCATATACACCACCCCGACCATGGCGGCGATCCTGCGGCTTTCCAGGCGATAAAAGCGGCCCACGACACGGCCCTGGAATACGCCTCGCGCCCCAAGCCCTGCTTAGGGTGCCATGGCTCCAAGGTCCAGATCATCAAAAACGGCTTCAGCACGTTCAAGAAGATGTGCCCCGTGTGCAAGGGAAGCGGCCAAAGACCAATGAATACCGAGGTCCCGGACACTTCAAAATAATTGTAAATAGCTATTTACAACACCTGGGGAATTTGCAAGAATTACCTGTGCTCGAAAACAACCCCTCAGGACCGGAGAACGCCATGCAGACGCAAGCCCCCGAAAAGAACGCCATCGACCCCCGCGAATACGTCAACAACATCCGCTTCGAGCTCGGCACCATCACCCGCACGGACAGCCCCAACTTCGGCAAGCCCACCGCGCGGCTCATCCGCAAGGCTAAGAACCTCTACGGCGAGAAGACGGTGGCCGGGCACTACTTCCCCACCGAGCAGGCCCGCCAGAACTGGATTGACATCAAGACCAAGGAAGCCGCCGACCGCGTAGCTGGCGCCGCTAAGCGCGCTGAAGAGCTGAAGACGGTCAAAGCCGGCTTCACCAACCCCTACAAGGTGGGCGACATCCTGGTGGCCAGCTGGGGCTATGACCAGACCAACATCGACTTCTACCAGGTCACGGGCCTCACGGCTAAGGGCGTCAAGTTCCGCGAGCTCTGCCAGAACGAAGTGCCCGGCGAAGGTATCAGCCCCTTGGCGGGCTACACCACCCCCATCAAAGACAGCTTCCGGGCCCGTAGCGGGGGTGGCGTCTGCAAGGAAGAGTTCCGCGCCATCCAGGTCTACGTCGGCTCCAACGGCATCAGCAACTGCATCAGCTACGACGGCCACTTCCTGCGGATCTGGAACGGCAAGCCCCAGTACGCCAGCCACTACGCTTGAGGCCTGACATGCTGCTCAACGACACCATCGACTTCAAGCAACTGAGCGAGCGCGAGAAGGGCCTGCACAATCGGGGCTACCACTACACGGGGTTCTACACTCGGGTCTGTTCCCACAAAGATTGTCACCATCGTTTTCGGGTAGCCGCCCCGCTCCTGGGCTACCGCCAAGTGGTGGAGACGCCCTGCCCCAAGTGCGCGTGGGTGAGCAAGAAACCCTGGCTTTGCAAGGCGGAGCGCATCTGGGGGCGGCTCAATGAAGGCCACGCCTGCTCAGCAAAGTGCGAGAACGCAAAAGGCCCCTCTTGCGATTGCGCCTGCGGGGGAGAGAACCACGGGGTCAGCCACGGTGGTGGCCCTACCATCAGCACCGAGAACGTCCCTGTACTTCAACCCACTCACTGAGACCGAGGAAGCCATGGAAACGCTCTACTGGATCGTGAAGTTCTACCAAGACCCCAAAAAGCGCTCGAGGCGGTTGAATAAGGTGGGCCAGCTCACATTGGCAGAAGCCAAGCGCTATTGCGCGCGCCCAGATACCAGTGGGCCCGGCTGGTTCTGCGGCTTCATTCAAGTGGGGGCCTAGCTATGAGCCTCCGAGACCGCGAACTGCTCTACAAAGACGCCCCCGAGCCCGACCACTGGGAGACCCTCTGCCGGCTCTGTGGCAAGACTGAGGGCGAGCACGCCTTCGGGGACTGGGCTTGCCCCACTGGGGACGGGCCGAAGAACAGGAAGTTCACGAAGCGTTACAGCTTCATACCCAAGGTGGTGCGGCCATGAGCAACCAAGACCTGTTCTACGTCATCCGAGACAAGAAGACCGGCGAGGAGATCGAGCGCTTCACTGGCATGAGCGAGCGCGGCTATCGCGGACTCCTGATGAAGGTGGACTCCAAGCGCTTCAGGGTGGACATCCACGCGACTAAAGAGTCCGCTGACCGACACACCGCCGATCTGAAAGTGGTCCATGAGACCGCCAAAGGAGGAAAGAAGTCGTGACCACTATCGGACACATCGACCACGACAAGCCTGCCCTGGTCGGTCTCATCTCCCGCCACGCTGCTCGCGCCGGCATCTACATCGTGCGCAAGACCACCTATGACGCCTGGCGCGTCTTCAACGTGGTCACCAAGGAATGGGTGGGGAACGCGGTAGAAGACGAGGGCACGGCCTTGGGGCTGGCCCGGAGACTGGAGCGTGGGGAATGAGCGCGCTACAGGCCTGCGTGGATTGCGGAGCTAAGCCGTCTCTGGGTAACCAGGAGACTCTGGGCGACCCTAAGAAAGGGCACCGCTGCAATAAGTGCCGAGAGGCTTTCTTCAAAGAGGTCTTCAAACGCTATGACGAGCGCCAAGAAAAGAGGCGCATGGACGACGCCATAGCGTTTCGGGATTTCATTCGGGGTGGGCGATGAGAGCCTCCGGCCCCTTGACCAAGAAAGACCTGGCCGCAGTCAAAGAATTTGGCGCGCAGATCCGCGCGGCCAGAGACTTCAGCATCGCCAATCCCAACACCATCGTAATCCTGGACCCCAAAAAGTTGGCTGTGGAGAAGCACCACTTAGCCCCCAAAAACCTCAAGGTCACTTGGCAAAAGGTCCACTCAGCCGACCCTAAGCGCAACATCTACCGCGAGCACCTCAAAGCCGCCACGGGCGCCGACCGGGTCTCCTCCATGGCGACCACGCCCAGCGGCCTCATGCTCAGCGGCCGGTGCTCCAGGGTCACCAAGCGCAATGGCCTGCTCCAGGTCATGGGCTTCTTTCAGGTACTGGCGCCATGAAGACCTACTACAACGAGTTCGACCCCTTCGCCGCGAACTGGCTGGCCCAGCTTCAGCGGAAGTACCTCATCAGCCCCGGCTTCATCCAGGAGAAGTCCATTGCCGACATCAAAGGGAACGCCATCGTCCCGATCCAAGCGGCAACCTTCGTGAGGGTCTGCATGGAG
>JAZKAF010000040.1:3398-15067 GCA_040389285.1 candidate division FCPU426 bacterium | reverse complement strand
GCCAGCAAATAGGCGTCGCAAAGGTCTTCGATAAAGAGCACGTCGCGGACCTGCTTGCCGTCGCCGTAGATGGTCAAGGGCTTGCCTAGCGCCGCGGCGATAGTGAACCAGGCCACCCAGCCTTGGTCCTCGACCCCGAACTGCCGGTAGCCGTAGATGCAGCTCTGGCGGAAGACCACCGTGGGAAAGTTGTAGATGCGGCCGTAATCGTGCACGTACTGGTCAGCCGCGCCCTTGGAACATCCGTAGGGGCTGTGAAAATCGAGGAGGCGGCTCTCGGGAATTCCCTTGGGCAAGTCCCGGTATTGGTAGCGGCCGCCTTTTTCAACCACGCGGATGTCTTCCATGCCGCCGTAGACCTTGTTGGTCGAGCTGTAAAAAAAGGCTGGCTTGGTTTTTTTCTTGGACGCCGCAGACAGTCCGTGACGCAGGCCTTCCAGCATGTTGAAAGTGCCCAGGGCGTTCACTTCGAAATCCTCGCGCGGATCCGTGACCGAGGTGGTGACCGCGACCTGGCCCGCGAAATGGAAGACCGCGTCCGGGCTTTGGGCAGCCTTGTAAGCCGCGCGCACGCGCGCTCGATCGCGCACGTCGCCTTTCACAAAGCGCACGCGCCCAAAATTCTTGAGCCATCGCAGGTTGTTGGCGGTGCCGGGACGCGACAGGTTGTCAAAGACCGTGACCTGCCATCCTTCTTGAAGCAGGCGCTTCGACATGTTGCAGCCGATGAATCCCGCGCCGCCGCTGACCAATGCTTTCATGATGCCTTCCTCGCTGCAGTGCCTTCGCGGAGCTTTTCTTCCAGGGTCCGCTTGGCGTAGACCACGGGGATCACCGCGCTGTACCAGACATGTAAGAACCAGGCCGGATCAGGCCGGGACGCGAAGCCGCGCAGGGCGTCGGATAAAGGCCGCAGCACCGTGACCATGCTGAAGGCCGTGAGCGCCAGGGAGCTCTGCTTGGTCTCCCAGGTGAATTTGCGGCTGGAGCGGTGCTTGAAGAACAGCTCCAGGTTGCGCTTGCACTTTTTCACAAAGGCCGCGCTGTCAGCGCAGTGGTCGTGCCCCACCGGCTGCTTTAACAAAGCGTAATCCGTGTGACCCATGCTGATCAGCTCGACGTTGGCGTCCATGTGGAAAAAGGTCGGCCAATGCGAGACTTTTTTGATCAGCGAGCGCCGCGTCAAAAAACCCTGGCTGCCCAGCGTGGGCACGGCGCTCGGACTGAAGCGCAGCTTCCAATAGGCTGGGCGGTCTTCGACCACTTCGCCAAGCAAGTTCCAGTCGCGCTCCCAGGCGGTCAAACGGTCGCGCTTGCCCAAGTAATAGGCCATGGGATCGTTGATGCCCATCAGCGAACAGTAACGGTTGGCGGCCGGATCGCTGGCCACATACTGGAAGCGGGCCGACTGGGCCGCGACCAGGCTCTTGTCCGCTTGCAGGGCCCCAACCGCGTCGGGCAGCCAGTCCGGGCCAGTCAAATAATTGTCCGCGTCAAAGAAGAGCACCAGTTCGCTAGTGCAGGCCTTCAAGCCGATGGCCTTGCTGCGCTCGATATGCCGCTCGCCGCTGCGCAGCACCTTAGCGCCGTAGCGCTTGGCCACGGCCACGGTGTCGTCGCTCGAATCATCGTCGACCACGATCAGCTTCACAGCCGAATGCGGATAGCGCTGGGCCCGGATGGAATCCAGGGCCTTAGGCAGCAGGTGCGCGCCATTCAGCACAGGCAGCACCACCGTGACCAGGGGCGACGTGCTCACTTCATGCCTTTTTTTGAGCCCGCTTCAGGCTTCCAAAGCGCCGCGTGGTAGCAGATGAAAGGCCGCCAAAAGGGCAGGGCCTCGGCCAGGTCTTGCATCCGCTCCATCAAATTTTGGAAGCCTAAGCTCTCCAGCGGCCAGACCCGGGCTTCGATGCGCTTAAGGCTATAGCTCCCCATCCCGGCGGTCTGCAGCAGCGCGCGCAAACGCGGCAGCGTGAAATGCTGGTGCCCGCGCATCAGGGTCAGGTGCCCATAAAAAATTGGGTTCAAACGGTTGCATTCCAGCACTACTGCCGTGCCGCCCGGCGCGGTCAGGCGCTTCATGGCTCTGAGCACGGCCTCGGGGTCGGGCACGTGGTGCAGCATGTCCTTTTGAAAGACCAGATCGTAGGGCTTTTTCAGCGATCCAAGTTGCGCGGCGTCGGCCGTGGCAAAGCGGATGCGGCCCTTGGATTCTTTCGCCAGCCGTTGCCAGCGCGGATGGCTTTCCAAGTCAAAAGCCTCCACTTTCCAGCCGCGCTCAGCCAGCCACACCGCCTCCATGCCATCTCCGCAGCCCAGATCCAGGGCGCGGCGGCCTTTTCCCGCTTCCAAGCCTAAGCGGCCCAGCAGCCGGTCACGGTAACGGCGCACCGCCAGGGTGGGGCCTTCCTCAGTCAGGAAATCGCGGCCCAGTCCCTCCGGCTCCCTCAAATCCCCTCCCGCTGGTAGGTCTTCTTAAAGCGTAGGCGGTAAAAAACCGCCATGGTGTCCCACCAGATGTTGAAGATGGTGCTGATCTTGATGTGCCCGAACTTGCCGCGGTAATTCACGATCACCGGCGCTTCGGCGATGCTGAAGCCGAAATAGTTGGCCAGCACCAGCAGCTCCAGGTCGAAGGCATAGCGCTTCACCAGCACCTTAGGCAGCACCGTGCGCAGCACCTCGCGCCTGAATACCTTCAGCCCGGTCTGGGTGTCCCGCAGCGGCAGGTTGAAGAGCAGCTTCACCAAAAAGAAATATCCCGAAGAGACGATGCGCCGCTTCAGCGGATATTTCAGCTTAGACTGCGGATGCCGCTTGGAGCCGATGACGATGTCGCTGTTCTCGCGCTTCTGGATCTCGAAGAACAGCTTCAGCTGGGCTGGGTCGATGTCCAGGTCCGAGTCGAGGAAGACCACCCATTCGCCATGCGCCAGGCGGAAAGCCTCTTTCAAGGCCCAGCCCTTGCCCTGGTTGACCTCATTGCGCTTCACCTTGATCTGCGGCAGGCCCTTGGCGGCTTTGGAAGCCTCCTCAAAGGTCCAATCGTTGCTGCCGTCGTCCACGACGATGATCTCATAAGTCTCACCCATGCCCTTCAGCATGCGGTCCACGGCCAGCATGTTGCTACGGATGGCCCGACCTTCGTTGTATGCGGGCATCAGCACCGAGATCTTGGGGCGTTTCGGGCCGCTTCGCGCCGCCGCCTTTTTTTTGGGCGTCATGGCGCGGGCCGCATCGCGGTGGGATCCATCCAGACTGCTCCGCTATCACCCGGGCGCTGCACGCGCAAGGCGATGGTCCGGTCAGGTGAACCCCCCTCTAAATTAAACTCGGCCACAAAGGGATAGCTCTGGCCTTTTTCAAGCTGCACCGGGGTCCGGACCGCCGGCTTGTTGGCGCCTGGATTGTCGTAGACCGTCTTGCCATTCACGCGGATGCGGCACTGGATGCGCGGCGCGTCAAAAACGTAGGTCCCGCTGGCCGGGGCCGTGTAAAAAGCCTTCCAACGTCCCGTGAAAAAGCCGTTGATCTCGGTGATGTCGTAATAGCGCCGCACGGTCAGGGGCTCCCAGCGGCTGAAGACCACCTTGTGGCTGTCAAACTGCATGGGACCGACCATGTATTCGGCGTGCACGCCGATGTCCAGAGGCAGATCCACCATGCGTCCCTCTCGGAAGAGCTCGTGGCCTGAAAATTCCAGGCGCAGCGGCAGAGGCCCGCTGGCTCCAGCCGGAACCGGACCCTGCAGCTTGAACGAGGCCGGACCCTGTACCGCGTGCAGGGCGCCACCCGGGCGCAGTTCCTTGCCTTCAACGTGGATGGACCAGCCTGGCCACTCGCACTTCAGGACCAGGTCGCCCGCCGGCTGGGGCAGCACCAGCGCGCCGCTGAGCGACACGTTGCGTCCGGCATAGCGCTCGCCAAAATCGCCATCCGCCGGATCCACCTTGGTTCCCCTGCCGTCGGGCAGACGGCGCAGGGCCGCGATGTCCGCGGCCGGCACGCTGATGGCGAACATGTAGGTCAGCGGATTGCTGGGATCCGAGAGCATGTTCGCGGTGGGCGGGTCTTCCTTGTAGATGCGCACGGTGGCGTTGGGCCAGCAGCGCTTGAAATAAGGGATCGCGCCTTCCGTGTAGGCGTCGAAGAGCAGTAAGTGCTCCTGCACCGGCAAGGCGAAGAAGTCCTCCTGCGTGCTGACCGAGACCGCGGGATTGTTCTGGGGGAAGAGCAGGCTGGTGGCCACCGCCCCCATCAAAGTCTGGCCGCCCAAGACCCTGGCGGTGGGATGCTGACGCATCTCCTGGCCGGCCAAATAGAATTTCTTGCCATAGTCGCCCTTGATCACCGGATCGCCCATCTGGCGCACGAAGAATTGGGTCCAGGAATCCCGCATGCTCCACGCACCACCAGCCAGCACCAGCACGGCGAAGGCTATCTTCAAGAACTTGGCGTTGAAACGCAGGCGCAGCTGCTCAAGGCCGACGGCCACCAGCAAAAAGGCCGTGGGGTAGGCCAGGATGCAGCGCCGGGAGGTGGGATGGGCGAAGCCGCCCGCCATGATCGCGGGCATCAGGCTGGCGATCAGCATCCCCAAGAGCAGGGCCGGGATGGGACGCCAGAAGATTGCCGCACAGAAAAAAACACCGATCGGGAACAAGAGCTGGGCAAACGGCTGCAAGATGGGCACTCCGGGGACGCCGTCCGTGTGGTTGGAGTCGCCCACCACGTGCCACATCTTCAAATAGGGCTGGAAGCTGGTCAGCATGCCCTTCAAATAGCCGAAGATGCCGGCGCCGTTGTAGACGTTGTCGTGGTGCACCACGTTCATGTAGCCATTCGGGTTCTTGTAAGCCCACCAGAGCACGGGCGAGGCGCAGACCAGGAATCCGGCCCAGAACCAGAAAAAGCCGCGCCAACCGGGGCACGAAGCGCGCTGGAACAAGAAGAGCCAGGCAAACCAGGCCATGAAAAGGGGCGCCACCACCCGACCCGGGGTATAGCCGTGCAGGCTGATGCCCACGGCCAATCCCGCCATGAAGAACCAACGGCGTCCGCCTTGGCGCCAGCCCAGGACAAAAAGGCCGAGACCTAAGACCGGGGCCAGGGTCAGCGGCATGCTGGGGAAGAATTGGCGCGACCAGACCATGTGCTGGTTCAGGGAAGCGTAGAGCATCGCGGCCACGGCCGCGCTGAGCGGCGACGTGATCTGGCGGGCCACCATGTAAAAGGCGGCCAGCGACACCAGGCCCCAGATGGCCACAGGAAAGCGGAAACTGCCCGGTCCCCAGCCCATCACCTTGGCGAAAAAGCCGCCGGTGTAGAAGATCAGCGTGGGAAAGTTGATGTCCCCGTCGGCCACATGGGCCTGGTACGACTCGCGCAAAAGGCCGCCCGTCCGTCCCGCGATCTCGCCTTCAGCGCCGGTGGCTCCGGGAGGGATATCGCCCAGCTTGTAAAAACGGGCGAAGCCCGCGGCCAGCAAAAAGGCCAATAAGAACCAAGGCTCCCAAGAGGCGAAGGGGGCCGGTTTCTCGGGCAGATAACCCGCTTTGGAGGATCCAGACCAAACCGGCAAGGCCAGCAATAACCCGGAAGCCATGAAAAGCAGAAGGCCGCCCATGGGATTGCCCTTCACCACCAGGACACCCAGGATGCCGAGCGCCAAAGCGCCCAAGCCCGCGCCAATGCCTAAGGCTGAGCCCGAAGGCTCAATTTTTTCAACGGGCTTTTGCGTCAATTCCACCAAGGAACCCTCCACGAAATCACTGCGACGAAGGCCGCAACACCAGAACTAGGGCACCAGCCAACAAAACCAGCGCCACGCCACCCAAGCAGGCCACCACGTTCAAAGGCTGCGCTGGGACCCAGCTGATCAAAAACGCGTACACGGCCAGGCCCACGCCCATCAAACCCAGCACCCGGTAATCCCGCAGGGCCAGCAGATAGAACAAAGCCATCTGCAAAAGCGCCAAGGGGATCACCGCCGCGCTGTAGATCCTGACCAAGCCGGCCAGCTCCAAGAACGCGGGATCCGGACCGCAGAGCAAACGGATCACGAACGAAGTCTTCCAGGCCACCAAGGCCAGTCCGGCCAAGTCCAGGGCCAGCATCAGGCCCATGAATTTCCAAAGCGCCCGCGGGGCCGAAGCGGGCTGGCCCGAAGCTCGCGCCGCGCTGATGGCCGGCAGCAGCACCAAGTTGAGGGCGCCAGCCAGGTAAAGGAAGCTCTTGGACACCAGCGAAGCGCGGCTGTAGAGCGCGGCCGCGGCCGGATCCAGGCGATGCTTCAGCACCATCACGTCCAAAAAGCAGAGCATGCTGAAGAGGCCCAGGATCATGGCGTCCAAGGCGGCCTCTTTCCATCCGCCTTTGTCCTCGCCCGCGGCGGGCTTGCTGGGAACCCCTAAACGCGCGATCGCGGGCAAACAGCAGGCCAGGCCCACGGCCTGGGCGATCAGCGAACCCATCAGGGCGCCAGCGACTCCCAGACCGAAGGACACTAAAAATCCAGCGGCCCCTACCCGGCTTAGGCCTTCCATGGAAAGGCTGAGCCCCAGGGCTCCGAACTTATGGCAGCCTTGCACCGCGGCCCGAGCCAGCAATAAGCCCAGTCCCACCACAAAAATACCGGAGGCCAGCGCGTACGGTAAAGCCGAGGTCAGGCGCAGGTAGCGCAGGGCCAGCGGCGCGGCCAGGGCGAGGGCCAGAGCGCTGATCGCCATGACGATCCCCAGCGGACGCAGAAGGCCCAGCAAACGGGCTTTGGCCGCGTGGCCACCTGCCAAGGCCTGGTCTTCGGCAAAGAGCTTCACCAGCATGGTGAAGACGCCGGCGCTGAACACGCCCAGCACGTTCACCATCTGGGTCATGGCGTACAATTCGGCATAAGCTTCGCCCAGGCCGGAGCTCATCACGCGGTGGTAGGCGACCATCGAAAGGTTGGTCACGCCCATCGCTCCGATCATCAGCGCGGAAGCCGCCCGGATCTTCCTCGAACTTTCAGGCAAGGGCGTTCCCCGGTTTCAGCGCTTCGGCGGCAGGATGATGTTGCCCAGGCGGACCACTTGGTTGGCGCCCATGTCGGCGACGAAGAGCTCCCCACCGCTCCCCACGGCCACGCCGATGGGGGCCGAGAACAGCTCCTTGCCGCTTGCCGTCAGGATCGTGCCCAGGTAATTGAGCTCAGAATCGTAGACCCAGACCTTATGGCCCGCGCTGTCCGCGGCGTAGATGTGGTCGGCAGCATCCACGGCCAGATGCGGCCAGAAAGGCGGGGACTCTTGCCAGCCGCGCACCTTCTTTTCCTTCAGGAACTTGCCGTCGGGCAGCGCGCTGAACTTGGTGATGCGGCGGTTGCCCGGATCCGCGGCGTAGATGGCGCCCTTGGAATCGATGGCGATGCCGAAGACCTCGTTGAACTTGCCCGCGGACTTGCCCCGGCCGCCCATCTCCTTGACCAGCTTGCCCGCGGCATTGAAGGCCTTGATCGACGAATTGCCGGTGTCGGCCACGTAGAACCTGCCCGAAGCGTCCAGGGCCACGTTGCGCGGCGAATAGAAGGCGTAGGTCGCGCCGCCGAATTCAGCCACAAAGGTCCCCTTGGGATCGAACTTCTGGATCCGGCCGTTCCAAGCGTCCGCCACGTAGACAAAGCCGTCCTTGTCCACGGCCACGCCCGAGGGTTCGCGGAACTCGCCCGGCTTGTTCTTGCCGCTGTCGTCCCCGCGCTTGCCAAAGACCTGCAGGAACTTTCCGTCCGGCGCGTACTTGTTGATGCGGGCGTTGCCAAGGTCGGTCACGTAGACATTGCCCTGCAAGTCGCTGGCAATGCCGCGCGGCCCGTCGATCTGGCCAGGGGCCAGGCCCTGGGAGCCGATGCGCGCCAGCAGCTCGGCCTGCACGGGCCTCTCCACTTCGGGCTTCATCAGTTTGCCGGCCAAAAAGACGCCAGCCACCACCAAAGCCATGACGCCCAGGATGATCAAACCGCGGTGGCCTCCGCGGCGCTTTTTCTTCGACGCGGGCTTCTTAGAAACAGGTTTTTTGCGGGGAGCCATACGCTTCCTCTCAGGTTCAGGTTTTAGAGACCAGGTAGTTTTCCATGGCCAGATGCCGTATTCCGGAATTTTCAAAGGCGTGGTAGGCCTCTTTGGGACCCAGCACCACCGGCAATCCATGCAAGTTCAGCGAGGTGTTCAGCAGCACCCCCAGCCCGGTCCGCCTTTCAAAGGCTTTTAACAGCCGGTGATAGGACGGATTCATGGATTCGCGCACCATCTGCGGACGCATGCTGAAGTCATAAGGGTGGATCGCGGCGCGTATCTCCTTGGAGGCCCGTTCCCGAGTCGGGAAGGCCACCATCATGTAGGGCGAGAAGACGTTGCCCGGATTCTCGAGATAGTCGCCTTGCCGCTCTTCGAGCACGCTGCCGGCAAAGGGCATCCAGAAGTCACGGTTCTTCATCTGCTCGTTGATCACGCGCACGGTGTCGGGCTCACCGGGATGCGCCAGGATGCTGCGGTTGCCCAGGGCCCGCGCGCCGAATTCCATGCGCCCCTTCAAACGGGCCACCACCTGATGGCTTTCCAACAGCTCGGCGACCTTCTCCTCCATGTCCTCGACGAATTCTACTTTGTACTTCGAAGCGGCCCCGGCGTTGTCCAAAAACGCCTTCACCTCGGCGTTGCTGAACTCCGGGCCCCAATAGATGTCGCCGATCGGCTTCGGAGTGATCCCGGCCTCCAGGCTGCCGGCGTAGGCCGCGCCCACGGCCACCGAATCGTCGCCGCAGCTGGGGAAAACAAAGAGCTGTCCGACGCCTTTGGCCGCGGCCACGCGCATGTTGGCTTTGACATTCATGAACACGCCGCCACCGCAGCAGACCTTGTCGAGCCCGGTCTCGCGCACGCAGGCCTCGACCCACTGGACCATGCGGTCTTCCAGCAGGGTCTGGAAGGCGCCGGCCATCACGTCGAAGCGCTCGCGCTTCAAGGCGGTCTCCATCCATTCCAGGGCGCAATGCAGGTCAAAAGCCGACTGCCAGACCATCGGTTGCTCAGGATCAAAACCGACCAAGTGCTCGATCTTCTTATAGAGCTTCTGGATGTCGTAGGACTTGGCGTAGGCCGCCAGTCCCATCACCTTGTATTCGTGCTCGTTGGCCTTCATCCCCAGCAGGACGGTCAGCCACATGTAGAGCAGACCAATAGAGGCCGACGAGGGGGACTGCGCTAAGCGCTTCCAGACGCCCGAACGCACGGTCCAGACCGTGGAGCAGAGCGTGTCGCCCTCGCCATCCAGGGTCAGCACCAGCGCGTCCTGGCCGTTGACCGGGGAGCCGTAATAGGCCGCGTACGCGTGCGCCAGATGGTGCTCGCGGCGGCGCATACGCGAGGGATCCACGCCCAGTCGCGCGGCCAAACGCACGGCCTCAGCCTTGGCCGAGCTTTCCGCCGCGGTCCGGTAATAAAAACGGTAGGCGGCTTCCACCAGGCCGCGGATCGCGGGCGAGCGCGTGCCCAGCTTCTGCGCAAAGCGGTATCCGCCGTAGAGCATTGAGGAGAGGCCGGCGCTGCGGAAACCCGAGCTGTCTGAGGCGGCCACTTGCGGAGCCAGGCGCTCGAAGCCTAAGTTGACGCTCTCGATCGAATCCGCGCTCATGCCTAGAGTCGCGAAGTATTCCAGCGCCTTGGTCGGGAAACCTGTCTGGTTCTTGACCCCGGTGAAGCGCTCTTCGCTGGCGCAGGCCAGCACACGGCCGTCGCGGATCAGCGCGGCCGTGGCGTTATGCCCGGTATAGAGCCCCAGTACGTCCTTCAGGGCTTGACCGTCATGATCTTGCCCTGCTCGCCGTCGCTGACCAGCAGCGTGCCGTCGGGACGCACGGCCATGCCCGTGGGCTGCTTCAGCTTGCCTTCCAGCGCCGTGTCATAGGCCTTGTGCCCGGATCCGTCCAGGCTGTAGCGGCTGACGTGCCCGGCCGCGGGGTTGGAGACCCAGACCCAGCCGCGGACGCTGTCCACGGCCACATAGGGTTCGCGGTTGATCTGTTCCTGGTCGCCGGTGTCGGCCTTGAACTCGCGCAGGTATTTGCCGTTCGAGTCGAAGATCTGCACGCGGAAGTTCAGGCGGTCCACCACGTAGAGCCGGTCCTTGTCGTCGAAGGCGATGCCAAAGGGCTCGATGAATTCGCCGGCGGCCGATCCCTTCTTGCCCCAGGTCTTCACAAAGCTGCCGTCCGAGGAATACTTGACGATGCGATGGTCGCCGGTGTCGCTGACGTACACGAAATTCTTCGAATCCACCGCGATGTCGCGCGGGCCGAACAGGTCGTTGGGCAGCACCGGGACCTTGCCCCAGGAGCCGGCAAAGACGCCATCCGCGCTGAACTTCTGGATGCGGCCCCAGGGCAGGCCGCCTTTGGGGTCCAGGGTGTAGAAGGTGTCAGCCACGTAGAGGAATCCGTCTTTGCCAAGGGCCACGCCGCAGGGCTCGCGCAGTTCCCCGTCGCGGATGCCGTTCTTGCCAAAGCGGCGCTGCATCGCGCCGTTGGCGCCACGCTTCTCAATGCGGTGGTTGCGCGAATCCACGATGTAGAGCCCGCCGTCGGGCGCCAGGGCGAGGCCGCGTGGTTTGGCAAGGCCCTGGGCCTCGGCTGCCACGGCCTTAGCCGGCTTGTGGTAATGCGAGAGCAGGACCAGACCAGCGGCCAAAAGCGCCGCGGCCAAAAGGCCGCCAGCGGCGTAGAGATGGGACTTCTGCATGGAAAAACCTCCTGATCGTCAGTTATTTATTGAAAATACCGGTCCACGTCTTTGCGGATCCAGACCACCGCGTCAAAGCTGCCGTACGGCGAATTGATGCTGTCGCCCTTAGGGTAGATATAGTTCTCGAACTGCGGATTGCGGTTCGGGGTCGGCGGCATCCAGGGCTCGCGGTAGGCGTAGGCGTTCCAGGCCCTGCGGACCTGGTCCTTAAGGTCACCCGCGAAGAACGCGGCCGAATCCGGCGCCCACCAGCGGCGGAAGCGCAGGGGATAGGGGTTGTAGTCGGTCTTGAAGGAATCCGCCACGATCTGGTCATGGTTGGGCTGGTCGTTCTCGTAGCCCGTGATGGCCACCGGGAAATCCTTCACCTTGTCCGCGGTCATGGGCGGGCCAAAGCCGATCTGGGCGTTCTTCAAGTCGCGCAAGTACCAGCTGAGCGGCCAGGAGCAGGTGTCTTCCACAGCCACCTTCAGGTAGGGACCGCCCGTCAGGGCGCGGCTCATGCGTTCCAGCTTGGCTGACATCTCCACCAAGTCGGTGCTCGACTGCACGTAGACGTGCTGTTCGCGGGGATCGGCCCCATCGCCCTGGAAGATCAAGTTATGCGTGCCGTGCGAAAGGCTGAAAAGGCCGGTGATGAAAAGACCCGCCATGATGCCGCGCGTCATGTTCTTCAGGCGCGGCCAGCGCTCTAAGATCAGCGGGGTCAGGACCAGCAGCACCAGGGCCAGCACGATCGCCATCCAGAACGAAAAGTCGCTGCTCCAGGCGTTGACGGTCCAGCCGCTGGCCTGGAAAGCTCCGTGACGGCCGCCCTGGCTGATGGAACCCAGCCACGCGAAAAACTCCTTGGGCGCGTGGACCATCGCCACGATCAGCTGGCGCGGCGCCATC
>JAZKAF010000040.1:2827-3388 GCA_040389285.1 candidate division FCPU426 bacterium | reverse complement strand
AAAGGACAACGGGATCCAGAGCACGCCCCAGGCGATCCAATGCTCGGCGAAGAAGGGCTTCTCCCGGGTGAAGAAGTCGCCGAGCCATAGCCCGGCCAGCAGGGTCAGCGGGGTCAACGGATGCAGGGTCAGCCAAGGCATGCGCTCGCCCGCGATGGTGAACATGATGTAGGCCAGCATGGACCAATAGATAAGGAAGACGCGGAAGAAATTGCCTTTTTCCGGGGCGAAGGTGGAAAAGGCCGCCAGCCCCGCGCCACCCACCGCCAGGATGCTGAGCACCGGCACCATCAGCGGCTCTTTGGGATACATGGTCAGCAAGAAGATGGCCAGCACAAAGGGCAGGAAGGCGACCACCTTCATCCAGAAATACTGGGGCTTGCCCGAGCCGAAAAAGATGCGGAAGCCGCCGATGATGGAGCGCAGGTTCAGTGTGCCGTGTAAGCACAGTCCGGCTGCTGGCTCTGGTAAGGAGTTGAAGCATCAGGTGAATGTGCAGATTCCGGCCGATACGGCCCCGGGCCAGGCCGCCACGTTTTGGGCCGTCCACAGAATGGCGGA
>JAZKAF010000040.1:0-2817 GCA_040389285.1 candidate division FCPU426 bacterium | reverse complement strand
AGCCGCCGATGATGGCGAAGACGGCGATGGCCAGCTCGTAGAACGAGAGCATGTAGATGTAGAACTGCCAGGGCCGGTCCGCGCGGCCTGTCTTCTGTTCGCCCAGCCAGTAGGCGATCGAGTCGAAGGCGCCCATGAACCAGCCGTCCATGTTGGTGAACAGCGAGGAGAAAAGCAGGGTGAAGGGGATGAAGAATATGCAGAGCATCACGGTCCAGGTCTTCCGGCTCTCGCGCAGCTGGATGATGCCAAAGGCGCCCAACAGCAGGGTGACGGGCGCGAAGATCGCGGCCACCAACTGCGCTAAAGCGGATCCGTTCTTCAGCAGGGCCAGGGAGGCGAGCAGGCCGCTGAGGTGGTTCTCTTCTTCCACGGGGTTGCCGAATTTTTCCCAGAGCCAGCGGATGAAGAGGAAGGAGCCGAAGACGCCCATGATGATCCAGGTGCCCTCGTGGCTGGTGAAGGCCAGGGTCAGGCCCGCCACCGCCCAGTAGATGTACTTTTTCTGCAGCGTCTCGAAATACTTGAACAGGCCCCAGCAGATCGCCAGGCTGCCCGTGGCCATGAAGATGTCGTCGCGGATGAAGCGCGACACGTAGACCCAGGTCGGCGAGATGGCCACCAGCGCGGCCGTGAAGAGCGCGCCGCGGCGGCCCAACAGGCTTTTCCACTGCCAAAGGAAGGCGGTGATGAAGATGCCGAAGGCGGCGGGCAAGAGGCGGGTGGTGAAGTCGGAGGCGCCGAAGATGAAGAACATCAGCGCGTTGAAGTGGTAACGGAAGGGGCCGTGGTAAGCCGGGTCATAGCGGTAAGCCTCGCCCTTGTAGAGCTTGTAGGCGTACCAGGCGTGGATCGATTCGTCGTGGTGCAGGGGCTTGAGCCCCAGCTCCCAAAGCCTTAAGAAGGCGCCGAAGCCGATGATCAAGAAGAGCCAGAGCAGGTCTTTGTCAAAGGACAGGCCCCCAGGGGCCAGCGAGAGGCTGGCCTCAGCGGCCTGTTCCCCGCCGGCGCGCGCCGTCGTAGAGCTTGCCTTGAGCTTAGCAACGGGCTTGGACGCCGAAGCCGCGCCTTCTTCCACGCGGGGCATTTTGGCGCCGCAGGTATCGCAAAAGCGGTTTCCCTGCGGATTTTCGGCGTTACAGTTGCTGCAGATCGCTGTGGCCATGTTCGCTCCTATTCCCGCGTTTTGTAGAGCACAGTTCCCTGCCCGTTGTCGCGCACGGTCTCCATAAAGACCCGGAACTTATTCAGCTGGTCGGGCGAATACTTGCCGCGCTCCAACGAGCCGCAGAACACGTATTGCACCCCGTACTTCTTGACCAGGGACATGGCCTCGCCGGGATCCATGGTCTCGTAAAGCCGGTTCACGTCGGCCTCGGTCTGGGTGGGCCAGACCTGGCGCCACTGGCTCTCGTGGTTGCCCCAGCCCACCACCGCGGCCAGGCCGGTGTAAGAGGCCACCCTGGCGAAACGGGTGTAGGCGCCGCCCACGGCCTCGGCGATGACCGCCTTGCCTTTGATGTTGGAGCGCATCCATCCGATCATCTCGTAGTCCCCGGGATAGTCGCGCTTCAGCCAGGCGGATCCGTCCAGCGTGGGCGAAAAGCCGGCGTCGTTGCCGAAGTTAGTGGCCACGGCATTGAAAGCGCCCAGGGGATAGATCGCCGCCAGGAAGAATAAGATCCCCAGCACCGTGCGATAGACGTTGGAGGCGATGTCTCCCGCGAAGTTGTTCAGGGCGTTGAAGCTCCAGTAAAGCGCGAACGGAGCCGCGGCCGCGAACAGGATCCAGGCCTGGAAATAGAACTTGAAGACCGAGTTCATGCGCGTCAGCGAAGGGTTGTCTTCGAAAACGTCCCGCACGTAGACCCACTCCACTCCGACCACCAGCAAGCTGGCGATCAACACCAGGGCCAGGGCGAACAGCGCTTCGGGTTTTTCGCTGCGCGATGCGACCAGCAGCGCCGCCAGCAGGGCAAGGGTGAGG
Organism: candidate division FCPU426 bacterium; assembly: GCA_040389285.1. Taxonomy (GTDB): domain Bacteria; phylum Oederibacteriota; class JAJYGY01; order JAJYGY01; family DAIDJD01; genus JAZKAF01. Next base: position 830 of record JAZKAF010000040.1, on the reverse strand, counting down.
AACAGGAAGCTGGTGGGAGCGATGATCAGCAGGGCCAGCAAGACCACCGCCGTGACGCCAGCGATCCAGCCCACCCGGCCGTCTTTCAAAGCCTGGCTGGGGCTATAAAAAAGCTTCAGCAAAGACGCGGCCAAAGGCGGAGTGCCCGAGCTGTCGATGCCGAAACTTGAGGACGATGCATCCGACTTGCGCTGGGTCTCCAGCGTGTTCTTGTGCCCGCATTGGGCGCAGAAGGGCTTGCCCGGGCGCAGCCGCGCGCCGCATTCTTCGCAAAGCTGGGTCTTCGAGGCGCTGGAGCTGGCTTTGGCTTTTGCCGGGCTAGCGCTGGCTGAGAAACCGCCAGCCAAGGAGCGGCCCCAAAGCCGGACCCTTAAAACTAAGAAGGGCAGCATCACGGCCAAAAACGGACCCCAGAAAATAAGGGTGTCATGCATGCCCGTGTGGGCTTTGGCGAGACCCAGTCCCCGCTTGGCCGGGTTGCTGAAAAAGGCCCAAAAAGGCGAGGAAAAGAGGATAAATCCGGCGAACAAGAAGGCCGAAGGCAGCAACCAGCCTTTAAGCCAGTTGTCGCCATTCAGACGCTTGGCCCCATGCTGCTGCAGAAGCAGAAGCAGGGACAGGGTCAGGCCGTAGGCGGGCAGGTCCCAGGTGTTGGCCATGAACACCGCGCCCAGGGCGAGAGCCAGCACGCCCAAGCCCAAACCGCGCGTTAAGCGGCCGCTGCCGGAGTCCAGCACGTTGAGGGGATCGCGGTCATCGCTCTTGATCAGGTTCAAGCCCAGTCCCAGCGCCAGCAGCACAAAAGGAATGGCCGTGAAATGCGGGTGCAT
>JAZKAF010000039.1:0-10700 GCA_040389285.1 candidate division FCPU426 bacterium | reverse complement strand
CGGCCCCCTCCTGGGGACCGATGGCCAGTTTAGCCACGGACAGCACATCGCCGGCGTCGAGGCGTTCCACCATTTTTTGCACGCAAACACCGGTCTCGGTCTCGCCTGCGGCCACGGCCCATTCAATGGGCGCGGCGCCGCGGAATTTGGGGAGCAAGGAGGCGTGCACGTTGAGGGGCATCAAACGGGGCGCTTCCAACACGGCCTTAGGCAAGATCTGTCCGTAGGCGACCACGATCAGAAGATCGGCGCCGGCCTCCTGGATCTTTTGCACGGCCTCGGGCGCCTTGACCTTCTCTGGCTGAAAGACTGACAACCCCGCGGCTTCGGCCGCGACTTTCAAGGGCGGCGCTTGCAGATGTTGCCCGCGTCCTTTGGGCCGGTCCGGCTGGCAGACCACCAGGACGATCTCATGCCCCGTGGCCAGCAGGGCCTTTAACGAGGGGACCGCGAAGCCCGCGCTCCCCATGAAGACCAGCTTCACTTCCCCGCCTTTTTTTTCTTCGGCGTTCCCTCGGCCTTCAGATCTTTCAGCTTGCCCGAGATCAGGGCCTTCTGCGCCAAGCCCATGCGGTCGATAAAAAGGCGGCCGTTCAGGTGGTCGATCTCGTGCTGCAAGGCCTTGCCCAAGAGGCCGTCTCCTTCGACCAAAAAGGCTTTGCCTTTGAGGGTGAAGGCCCGCACTTTGGCGTAGTCGGCCCGGTCGGTCTTCGCCCTTATCTTTGGAAACGACAGGCATCCTTCTTCTTCCGAGACGTCGCCCCTCGTCTCCAGGATCTCCGGATTGACCAGGATCAGGCGTTCTTTAGGGTCCTCGCCTCCACTGCAATCGATGACCGCCAGGCGCAGATCCACCCCTACCTGATTGGCCGCCAGTCCCACGCCCTCGGCCGCGTACATAGTCTCGAACATGTCCTCGACCAGTTTCGGGAGCGACTTATCGGAAAAATCCACCAGCTCCGTTTTTTTACGGAGAATGGGATCGGGGTACTTCGCTATTTTTAAGATGGCCATGAAGGTCCCATTGAAGGATCGCAGTTGGATATCAATATAACGCGGGCGGGTTTTCCGGTCCCTTGGAAAAAATCACAAAAAATTGACGGGGTCCACGTCCACCGCCAGCAAAGCGCCCTTGGGGCTGTGCTCAAAGACCAGGGGATCCAGCAGGGCATGCAAGGACTTGCTGTCCGCGGCCTTCACCAGGATGCGGTAACGCCACCAGGTTTTCACCTGGATCAGGGGCGAGGGGGCCGGACCCAGGATCTGCACCCGGCGAGGACTGGACTTTTGCGCCTCTTTTTCGAGCAATACCGCCAGATCGCTGGCCGCCTGCATGGCCTTGGCCTTGTCTTCGGAGCGCAGGATCAAAGCGGCCATGCGTCCAAAAGGCGGATACCCCAAGTCTTTGCGCTCGCCGATCCGGGCCTCATAAAACGCCTCAAAATCCTGCTTCGCCGCCGCCCGCAGGCAAGGATGGTCGTCCTGGCGGGTCTGCACCAGCACCCGGCCCGGCTTATCCGCGCGGCCGCAGCGTCCCGCTACCTGCACCAGCAACTGGTAGGTTCGCTCCTCAGCCCGAAAATCGGGAAAAGCCAGGGAGGCGTCCGCGTTGACCACGCCCACCAGGGTGAGATTTGGAAAATCCAGACCCTTAGCCAGCATCTGGGTGCCCAGCAACACGTCCAGGCTGCCAGCGTGGACCTGCGCACCCAATTCGCGGTGAAATTCGGCGCTGGCCGAACCGCCCACGCTGTCGCGGTCCACGCGCAGGGCCCTGACCCCCGGCATCACCCGGCGCAGCTCCTCTTCAAGGCGCTGGGTGCCGGTGCCCAGCAGCTTCAAATTCTTGCTGCCGCATTTTTCATCGGCGCAAAGCGTGGGCGGACGCCTGGAATGCCCGCACAAATGGCAGCGCAGCGATCCGCCTTCCATATCCTTGTGAAAGGTCAGGCTGATGGAACAGTTGGGGCATTGGATGGATTGTCCGCATTTGGCGCAGCACATCACTGGCGCGAAGCCGCGGCGGTTCAAAAAGATCAGGCTCTGCTCGCCGGCCTGCTTGGCCTCGTTCAGGGCCTTGACCAGGGCCGGGCTGAGCGCGTCATCCTGCACGTTCTTCGCGCCCAAGGCATTCAGGTCCACAAATTCGAACTGGGGCATGCCGGCCTGGCCCACCCGACCCGGAAGATGGAGCAAAGTCAGCTTGCCGGAACGCGCGTTATAAAAACTTTCAAAGGAGGGCGTCGCCGATCCCAGCAAGGTCACGGCGTTCTCCATCTTCGCCCTTACCAAGGCGGCGTCCCGGGCATGGTAGCGGGGCACGCTCTCCTGCTTGTAGCTGGGTTCGGATTCTTCGTCGACCACGATCAGCTTGAGATCCTTGACCGGGGCGAAAAGAGCGGAGCGCGCTCCGAGCGCGACTTTGGCCCGGCCGCTGCGCAGGGCCTCGAAGGAGCGCAGGCGTTCGGTGGCGGTCAGGCCGCTGTGCAAGACCGCGACCATGCCCGGAAAACGCCCTTCAAAACGCTCCAGGGTCTGGGGAGTCAGGGCGATCTCGGGCACCAGCACGATGGCCCCGCCGCCCAGATCCAAGGCGGCTTCCAAGGCGTGCAAGTAGACCTCGGTTTTGCCGCTCCCGGTCACGCCATGCAGCAAAAAGGCGGCGGGTTTGGCCGTCTCGAGCCCTTCTTTTATGGCTTTTACAGCCTTTTTTTGGGCCTCGGTCAATTTCGGAGGCGCCTTGGTCGGGGTCAACCCTTCCCCATCTTTCCAGGGCTTGAGCCGCTTGCCCTTCACCAGCGGGGGCAGAGCCAGGGGCAGGACCTCACCCCAACCGCAAAGATAGTACTCGGCGATCCAATGGGTGAATTCCAGCATGGTCTTGCTGATCAATGGTTCCGCATCGAGCTGGCTGGTCAAGGATTTGACCTTAGCAAACTCGGAGCTCGGGGCCAGTTCGGTCACCACCCCCAGCGCAGCTCTCCGGCCAAAAGGCACCATGACCCGGCAACCCGGTTTGGGATCCATACCCTCGGGGATGGCGTAATCGAACACGCCTTTGATCGGCAGCGGCAGCGAAACTTTGCAAAAGCGAGGAGTGCTCAAAGTGACTTCCATTTAAAACACCGCTTCAACGCCGGCGAACAAGAAGCGTGGGAACTGTTTGACCGTGCGGATACGGCTGTAGTCGTCTTCGTAGGTCACGCTGGTGACGTTGGGCCAATCCAGCGCGTTGACCAGCTCGGTGAAGAACCGCAAGGTCCACGAAGGATAAAGGAACGAATACTGCGCGCGCAGGTCAAAGCGCTGGTACCAATCCAGGCGCCTGGAATTGGTAGCGCCAAAGATGGGATGGTACCCGTTCGCGTCGTGGCTGACCGATTCGACGGGCGTGTAGGGGATGCCCGAGGCCAGGCGATAGCGCAGCCCCGCTTCCAAGGCGGGCGTGAAGGCGAAGTTGGCCACCGCGTTGACGACATGCGGCTGGCTGAAGTCCGCCTCGTAATATCCGCGGCCTGAGGAGCGCAGCGTGTAGTTCCACGCGTAGGAGGCCCAGGCAAAGAATCCACCTACCGGCCTCATGCGCCAGGACAGCTCCGCGCCCTCGGCATAGCCTGTGTTGGCCGCGTTCAGGACCACGCTTTCGCTGCCCGAACTGACCGTGTAGGGAGGCAGGCGCCGCTCGAAATCCTTGTGATACCATTCCACTCTCAGCCGCTGGGACGCTGCCAGATCCTGTTCCAAAGCGGCCGAGACCAGGTGGGTCAAAGAGCTGCGCAAAAAGCCCGTGGTCCAGCCGGGCACGGTCTCCATGCCGTTGGGTGACTGAAAATAATCGCCTATCACCCCGCGTAAAGTGGTCTGGGGCAGAGCCTTCCATTGCAAGGAGGCCCGAGGCGAGAGATGGAATTCATCAGACAGGTCCACGTGGTCATAGCGGGCACCCAGGGTCACCCACAAATTTTCCAGCGGATTCCAGCGGTCTTGGGCCCAGGCGGAAAGAACGGCTTTGCTTCCCAGGGCCGTCACGCTGACGGGCTGGGCGGCGTTGAAATCGAAGTCCGAACCCAGTTCCACAGGGACGCGTTTGAAATAGCCCTCAAGCTGGGTGCGGGTCTGGTGCCAGGCCAGGCCGAAATCCAGTTCATGGTCCGGCGCGGGCGAAGCGCCGAGTTCGACGGAAACCAGCCATTCATAGGGCTTTCGGTCCAGGTTCAGGTCGTTGCCCAGATCCACCTTCGTGCCGGCATAGGTGCCCGAGGCCCGCGCCTTCAACCACCAGGATCCCCCGCCTCCGCTGTCCCAGCCCAGGCCCGCGGTATGGAAAAAACTTTCCCATTCCGATTCGTGACCCAAAGCCGCGGCTGAAGGCTGATTCTTCACTTTTAGCCAATCCTGGGAGCCAAAAAAGTTCAGGCTCAGGTCGCCGCCCCAGGCCTTGGCCCAGAGCTTGGCCGCGTAATCCTGGTAACGGGGGATGCCAGTCAGCGAGAGATCCGGATCGAGCACCAGGTCGAAGTATCCGCGCCGAAAATCGGCTAAGGCCGCCAGGTCGCCGGAGGCACTCCCCTTTTTCAAGAGCGCGCCCGCCAGGATCATGCTGAGCGAGGCCTCACCGCCGAAGCCCGCTTTGGGCTTCTGGGTCTGGAGTTCCAGCACCCCGCCCTGGGCGTCGCCGTAACGGACGTCAAAACCCGAGGGCAAGAAATCAGCGGACTGGATCATCCCGGGATGGAAGACGCTCTCCACGCCGCCGAAATGAAAAGGATAGGAAACGGGAAAGCCATCCAGCAGGATCAGGTTATCTTCCATGCCGGATCCGCGCACCATCAGGTTGGCCAGGTAGTCGTTAGCCGTGGCCACGCCAGGCAAGGCGGCGACCGCGCGCACCACATCTCCGGCGGCGCCCGCGACCTTGCGGCTTTCTTCCGTGTTCAGGTTCTCTTCAGAGATCTGACGCGGACGCCGGCGCGCCACCACGTGGTAGACGTCCGCTTCATACTCTGCGGCGTCAGCTGTCGCTGCCGCTAGTGCCAGCAGAACGGCGAAGAGCCTAGAAGTAATAGTGAATGGCCACATTGAGGGGCGTGAAGCCGGCTCCATTGATCCCAAGCGACGAACTGCTCTGGGTGGCCTGGGCGGATCCGGCGCTGTGGGCCTGCACCGAGCTGATGTTCAGTCCCACATTGCCCTCCAGCGACAGGGCCCGCCAGACCGGCACAAAAGCCTCGAACCCGACTCCCACCATGATGTTCAAGGTGGTGGTGGTCTGGCCCACGGGATCTCCGCTGGGGTTCACGCCATTGCTGGTCTGCCCCAACTGGGCCAGGCTGACCCCGCCCAGGAATTGGGCCAACAGGTAAGTCGTGGGACGCGCGATATTATATTTCATCTGAGTTCCCAGGCCCCAGGCGCCGGTGGTGCTGGTGCCTGACACGCCCGCAGGCTGCGACGTCACGCTGAGGGCCAATTTGCCTTCCATGGAAAACCGGTCGTTGACCCAATAACGCAGGGCCAGAGCATTGGCCGTGCTGATCCCTGGAACCAGGCCGCTTCCAGCGGAGGCGCCGGGAATGCTGTCAAAACCCACGCCCCATAGGCCGCCGAGCGGAAAGGCCTGGTCTGACGGGCTCTCTTGCTGAAAAGGCCTGATGGAGGTGGCTGGCAACCCGTTCGCCTTTTGAAAGTCCATGGCCTGGGCGCTCGCGGCGCTGACAAATAAGAGTCCAGCTAAGATCATCTTTTTCACGTCGTGCCTCCTGATTTGATCCGGTCCAAGACCTTTTTCATGTCATCCCAGACCGGGCGCTTCAAAGCCTCGTTGCCTGTGATGTCGCTGGGGGAATACGTGGGCATCACGGCCATGCCTTTATAGTCGTGGAATTTTCCCCGGGCTTTGGCAAAATCCGTTTCCTGGCCCAGCATGGCCTTGGTGGCTGCCTGGCCCAAGGCGCAGACCACCTGCGGACGGATCAGGTCCAGCTGATGCTGCCAAAAAGGACGGCAAGCCTCTATCTCGGCTTCCTTGGGGTCCCCGCCTCCGGGGGTCCGGCATTTGACCAAAGTCATGAGATAGACATCGTCCCGCTTCGAGCCCATGGCCACGATGATCCTGTCCAGCAAGGCTCCCGCCGCTCCTTGAAAAGGCAGGCCGCGCTGATCCTCGTCCGGGCCGGGCGCGGCTCCCAGAAATACGATCTTGGCCTGGCGATCCCCGGAGCCGAAAACAAAATTCCTGCGGGTGAGACCTAAGGGGCAGAGTTTGCATCCGCAGATCTGAGCCTCAAAAGCCGCCAAGTCCGGGGCCCAGGGAGCCTGGGGCTTCGGGTTCTCATTACGAGGTGCCCGAGCCGCACCCGCCTTGGTCTGGAGAGCGGTGGAGACGCCAGCGACAGGCGCGGTTGCTTTGGAAATAGGACCTTCGGTCGCCACCCGGGCGTTGGGATGCTTTTGGCGCAGGGTCTCGACAAAAGCCCGCGTCCGGCCGACCAAATTCCTTAGATCATCTTGGGGTCCGCTCATGAAGGATCCTTTTTATCTTCTGCCGTCGGCAATTCCACGCTCAAAGAAAGACGCTGGGCCAGGGCCCCGGGCTCCAAAGGATCCCGCGACAGCGACCAATCCAAGGCGCTGCTCCAGCCCCAAGGCTCCGCCCGAAATCCCGCCCCCAGGCTCCAGGCGTCATGGTTCATTCCGGCCCGCAGCGCCATAAAAGCGCCGGGAAGCCACCATTCGACCCCGCCCCGGAAACGCGGATCCTGCTCCAAATTCTTTTCCAATTCCGCGCAGACCACAAGGTCGCGGCGGGGTTTCAAGGTCAGGGTACTTCGTAGCGCAGGCGCCAGCGGCTCGACGCGGCTACTGCTCCATCGCATGGAGCCGATCAGGTCCTGCAACACCAACCCCAGTTCCACTTTGCGGCTGATGCGCCACAGGCTGCCTAAGTCAAATGCGTAGCCATACCCTTGCAGGCCCTGGCCCAGTTGCTGGTCGAGCCAGCGGGCGTTGAGCCCGAAGCCGAAGGATCCGAACTGCCAGGTCGCCAGCGAGAGCTGCAGAGCACTTTGCGAAGCCGTGAAGGTCGAGTCCGGCTCTGGCGTGTTGCCGACCCGGACCTCGATGGGCGCGTTCAGCCCAAAGTGGGTATAAGTCAGGCCGCCCGCAAGCGACTGGTCGAAAAGCTCGAAAGGCCGAGCATAGGAAAAATGATCCAGGCTGCGGTCGCCGGCCAAAAAGGAGGTCTGCGAGCCCAGCACCTGAGTGTCCAGCGCCGCGAGGTAGGCGGGGTTATAGCTGAAGGCGAAGGCGTCCCCGCGATCTGGTGCCGCGATGCGCCCCATGGCCAGTTCACGGCCGCCCACCCCCAGCTTCAAAAACGCCGCAGGCTGTCCCGCATCGCCTTCGTCCGCGGCCCGCAGTCCTACAGCACAGGCCAAAACCAGCAGGATCCATGTGCCCCGTTTCAACGCGCCACCACGATGCGGTTCTTTCCGCTGCGCCCGCCCGATACCACCACCAGGAAATAGGCCCCATTGGCCACGACCTGATTTTTCCCGTTTTTGCCGTCCCAGGCCAGCAGGTTCATGCCCGCGAAAGTCTGCGAGGCGCCGAGTTCCTTTTGATAGACAAGGTCACCGGCCAGGTCCCGGATCTGGACTTGGGTGGCTCCAGGGCTTTCAAGATAAAAGGTAAGGTGGGTCAGGCCGTGGCGGTCGGGGCGAAAAGGATTGGGCCAGTTATAGGCTTTTAAGGCCGTGCCCGCGATGCTGGCCGGACCGGATCCATAGGCAAGGGCCTTATAAACGTTCAGACGTCCCCAGCCAGTGTAGATGTTGTAGCCGGAGCCCAGAGCCGTGGGATCGGCGGTCTGGGTCAGTAAACGGTAGAGCTCATCCGGGCTCCGCGAAGTCTTTTGCGCCAGCAGCAGCGCGGCGGCGCCAGCGACCATGGGGCAGGAAAAACTGGTTCCCGCGGCGGCGAGATATTCCGTGGCGTCCTTGCAAAGGCTCCAGACCTCGTCCAAACAGGTCCCGGGCGTGGGCGCGGCTTGGCAGGGGCAGCTACCCGCGGCGTCTCCGCCCGGAGCCGAGATGTCCACGCGCCCAAAGTCGGAATAGCTGGCGCGCCCATCCGCGTGGTCCAACGCCGCCACGGACATCACCGCGGGATAGGCGGCGGGATAGCGCGTGTTGGAGTTGTCGTTGCCCGAAGCGGCCACCAAAAAAACGCCCCGGGTCCGGGCGTAACTAACGGCGGCTTCCAACGTCTCGGAGGGTTCGGTGTCGCCCAGGCTCATGTTGATGACGCGGGCTCCCGCGTCCGCGGCGTAGATCACGCCTTCGGCCACTTCACTGGCCAGTCCCGAGCCGTCGGAGCCGAGCACCTTGACCGGCAGCACGCGGACATGCACAGGGTCAAAGGCCACGCCCGCCATGCCAGAACCGTTGTCCGTGAGGGCGGCAAGGATGCCGCAGACCGCAGTCCCGTGGCCGTTCAGGTCGTCGGTGCTGGGTTCGCCGGCGCGAAAACTGGCTCCCGCAAGCAGGAGTCCGGACAGTTCCGGATGCGAGTCGATGCCGGTGTCCAGCACCGCCACGGTGATGGTTGAAGTGAGGACAAAAGCGGGCGTCCCGGCTTTCCAGGCATCAAAGGCGGCCCCGGCGCCGATCCGGTCATAGCAGCTCTCTTGGCCGGCCACGTAAAGCGGATCATTCGGCCCGAGCGCGCGATAGACCCGGTTGCGTTCAACGCGCTTCACCAGGGCGCTAGCCCGATACATGGCGAGTGCTGCGGCTTCGTCCGAGGCAGCTGGGAGGATGATCCGGTCCACCCCAATGGCTTCCAGGCGCTTCAGCAGGGTGGCTCCGGCTTGGGCGTGCAAGGCCCGGCGCGGATCCTCCTTGGCGTTGCCACGGCTTTGGGAGATCGCGGAGGGCTTGAAAACAACCAGCCATTCATCTACGGCGAAATCAGCGGAAAAAAGGGATCCCGCCAGCAGCAGCAGGGCGGCGATCAGGGGGAGAGGCCGGATCACGGCAAAAGTTCTGCGGCCGCCAGGGCGATGCGCTGGGCCAGCAAGGATTTGGGCATGCGCGGAAGGGCTTCAGGAGGGGATTTTTTTCTCATCAAGGTGGCCTCGTTGTCGTCGGAAGCGAATCCGCTGCCGGGCACGCCGACGCGGTTGGCCACCACCAGGTCGAGGTCTTTCGAGGCCAACTTTTTCGCGGCGTTTTTCAGGAGCTCGGTAGTCTCGGCCGCGAAACCTACCAGGAGGCGCTTGCCTTTGCGCTTGGACAAGGCCAGCAGGATGTCCGCGGTGGGCTCCAGCTTCAGGGTCTCGGCTGAGCCGTCCTTTTTCTTTTTTTCTTTCTCACGCTTCGCGGGCCTGAAGTCCGAGACCGCGGCTGCGGAAACGAAGACATCGCAGGCCTGGAAGGCCCCGCTGACAGCCTTGAACATCTCGTCGGCCGTCTCCACCCGCAGCAGCTTCACGCCCTCGGGCGCGATCAGGGTCACCGGACCGCTGACCAGGGTCACTTCCGCGCCCAAGTCCCGGAAGGCTGCGGCCAGGGCATAGCCCATCTTGCCGCTAGAGGGATTGGAGATGAAGCGCACCGGATCGAGCCATTCGCGGGTCGGGCCGGCGCTGACCAGCACTTTCCTGCCAACAAAAGCCCCGGATTCATCCGCGCTTCGCAGCAAGGGCGCTTCCAGCGCCGTGGCCAGGGCGATCCGGGACAGTTCCAAGGGATCGGCAAGCTTTCCCGCGCCGATGTCGCCGCAAGCCAGCATGCCCGAGGCCGGTTCCACCACCCTGGCTCCCCGTTTTTTCAGCAGCTCCAGGTTGGCAAGGGTGGCGGGATGGTCCAGCATGCGGGTGTTCATGGCCGGAGCCAGGATCAGCGGACAGCGCGCCACCAAGGCGCAGGCCGTGACGAAATCGTCGGCCAGGCCGTTGGCCAGCCTGGCTATCAGGTCGGCCGTAGCCCCCACGATCAAGAAGGCGCGGGCGCGCTTGGCCAGGGTCACATGGCCCACGCCCCATTCGCTGGGCTCGTCGAACAAGTCGAGCCCGACAGGACGCCCGGACAGCGTCTTCAGCGCGAGCGGGGACACGAAGCGCGGCGCGTTCTTGGTCAGCAGCACCGTCACCTGGGCGCCCCGTTTCCTGAGGTCGGAGACCACATCCGCCGCTTTGTAGGCCGCGATGGAGGCTCCGACCCCGACTAGGATCTCAGGACCGGCATCCTTTATGGACGCCTTCTTACTTGCCATCCTCGTCCTCTTCCTCTTCTTTGGCAAAGGTCAGCGATCCGTCGCCCAGCTCATCCATGGCGATGGAGGTGATCTTGCGGCCTTCCATCTCGGCGGTCACGTTGATGCCTTCCGCCAGCTCGCGGGCGCGCATCGAGGTCAGGATCACCTTCTCGAATTTATTCATTTCTTTTTCCATATCAGCCTCCGTTTGTGTTTGCCTTCATTCCCTTAATCCTTCAACGCCGGTTCCGCCACCGCGCGGCCCTGGCGATCTCCGCCACACGCTCCACCGCCACGTCCAAGCGGTCGTTCAACACCAGATAGTCGTAATCTTTCGCCGCCTTCATCTCCCGCCGCGCCTCGGCCAGGCGCCGGGCGACCTCGTCTTTATGGTCCTTGCCCCTGCTTTTCAGCCTTGCTTCCAACACCCCAAAAGACGGCGG
>JAZKAF010000038.1:0-14950 GCA_040389285.1 candidate division FCPU426 bacterium | reverse complement strand
CCTGGGACGCAAGGCGATAGCCTCGGACGATTCCAGAAATTCGCTTTCCTTCATCTGGGCGGCGTTGGCATAGAGGACAGGGATGCCAGGCTCCTGCGCCGAGGTGGAGCGCCGGACCAACATGGCAAGATGCTTCCAATCCTTGGACTCAAGCAGGGTCTTGAGGGCCAGCGCTGCGGTGTCAGGGTAGCGGGCCATGACCGGGACCGCGACATCCTTGCCCATGCCTCCGGACTCGGACAGATAGGGCGCCATCTTCAACGCGGCTGGATGGCCAGCCTCGAAAAGCGCGGAGCGCACTTCTTGGATACGCGCCGGCCGGGTCTTCAGCGTGGCGATCAGCTCGTCGGAAAGTCCTGCGCCCAATTCGGGGTCCAGGGAGGCGAGTGCGAGCCCTCGCTCAAAGACCAGCTCGTATTTGCTGGCCAAGAGGGGGGCCACGATCCGGGGCGGCGCCTTCAGCACGCGCAAGGCGTTCATGGCCGCATCGCCCAGGGAGATGTCGCCGGAAGCGGCTTCCCCGTCGCGCAGGATCAAGGCCACCAAGGCCTCGCAAGCCGAGGATTCCTGGTAGCCAAGCTTGCGCAATCCCCTAGCCGCTTCCGTCGCCACCCTATCCCCCTTCGATTGCAAGGCCGCGATCAGCGCGCTCAAGACCTCCGGCGACTTGTGCCCGATATTGCCCAGCAGGCGGCAGGCGCGCCGCTGCGCCGAGATGTTGGAAGACCGGCTGGCTTCGACCAGCAAGGGAACGCAGGAGGGTCCGATCTTTTCAAGCGTGTAGGCCGCCGCCTTGCCCACGGGCCGCATGCCACAGACCCTGTTGTCGGCCATGGCCTGGACCAGATCGGCTGCGGCGCTGCTGGCGCCCTTGCCCAGCACGGACAAGGCCCTTGCTGCTTCCCAGGCCACGCAGGGGTCGTTGTCCTTCAGAAGATCCACAAAATCCAGCGCCACCGGACGCAGCTCCCCTTCCAGCGCGGAAAGGCCCCGACATCCGGCCACGCGTATCTCCGGATCGCTGTGCCGGCACCCTTGCCTCAGCAGAGTCAGCACGGCGGCCGAAGCGGGCGCCCTGCCCGCGGCGTAGATCCAAAGGCGGGCTTCCCGGGTTTCTGCGGGCAGATGCCGAGAAACGCGGAATAGCCTGTCCGGAGCGCATCGCGCCAGGCAATAAAGGGCCGCTAACATGGGCTCCTTTAGGTCCGAATCGAGCAACCCAGTCGCCTTGTCCAGGATCGCGTCCGGGGCTTCTTCGGCCTTGCCATAGGCCAGCATCTGCGCCGCGACGCTTGAAGGATCCTCACTCAGGCCCGCCTTATCAAGGAGCTTCGCCAGGGAGTCCGGTTTGGCGGCCCTGCCCAAGGCTAAAGCCGAGGCCTCTCGAAAAGCCGGATCGGGATCCGCCAGGCCAGAGGCCAGGTCGGGCGCGGCTTCGCGAGCCTCTTTCTTTTTGATCTCTCCCAGTGCCTGGACCGCGGCCAAGCGTGTCGCCGGATCCACGTCCTTGAGCAGGGTCCGTAGGGCCTCGGCCCAGGCGGATGATTTCTCTCCCAGCTCTTTAAGCGCCAGCGCCGCCTCGCGTCGCACCCGCGGGTCGCGGTCGTTGAGAACCGTGGCCGCCAGGGCCGCGCTGTCTTCCTTTTTTTCGCTCTGCAGGGCGAGAGCCCGGCAGGCGCCGCGGCGCACCAGGGGATCGGCATGGCCCAAGGCAGCTTTCAGCTGTGGAAGCGCCGCTTTGCCATACTGGGCCAAGGCGTCGGCGGCGAGCCGCCAATCAGCCTCAGCCGGGTCGCCCAGGCGTTCGGCCAGCGCGGGAAAGAGCTCGCTAGGGACGGGTTGCCACCACCAGCTCCAGGTCGCGCAAAATTCCACGGCTGCGTGACGCAGGCGCAAGTCGGGACCCAAAAGGGCTTTCACCAGGGCTGGAGCCGTCTTGGGGCCGGCTTCACGAAGCGCGTGATAAGACAGGAGCGTCAATTCAACATCGCCACGCGAAGCCGCCGCGATCAGCGCGGGCGCGGCTTTGGCCGCCGGCCCACCTTGGAACGCCAGCAGACGGGCGGCAAGACGGGCCGCCTTCAGATCGCTTTCAGCCACTTTTCCGGCCAGCACCGGGACCGGGATCACCTGTCCGATGCAGGCGATGGCCTGGGCCGCGCTGCGGGCGACCGCGGCATCCGGGGCGCTCAGCCGCCCGAAAAAAGCCTCGGCCATCTCGGCGCTGGGATGAACGCTGCGCGAGAGCGCGTCCAAGGCCATCACAGCAAGGCGCGGATCGGAGCCTTCCACCAGGGGAGTCAGGAGAGCGCTGTGGGCGTCGGGGTTGGCATAAAAATAAAGGGGGACCATGCCGCGCAGCTCGTCGGGCCCAGGTTCCGCGTAGATCTTGAGCAGGCCAGCGCCGATGAGGTCGCGGTCTTGCGCGCCAGGCGATGGGAACGAGATCAGCGACTGGATGGCATCATGCCTGGCCTCGATCTCTACGCCGGAGTCTTGGGCCGTCCGCAGCAAGGCAGGGACGTCCGGCTTAGGCGCAGCGTGCGAGCCCATGCTGCATGCCAGAAAAAAAGCGATGAGGCTTATTCTAACCACGAGGCGATCCCAGAAAGGAATTTTGAGTTTTGCACCAGTTGCAGGTCCAAGCCCTGCAAAGCCTGGGATCCGATGTCGTGGAGCTGGTCCGGATACTTGAGTTCCACCACCATGCCCGCCACGTGGGCCCAGCGGGCCGGAGGACCGCCGCCCACCCGGGGCCAGGCCACCTTCAGCTCCGAATCCACGGTCACGCGGATGGATCCGCCGCTAAGGGCATAGTAGCGGCGCCAATAGGTGTTGAATGACTGCAGCGGCAAGCCGCGGGCTTCTTCAAGGATCTCGGCTGGCAGCCCGGCCTTTTCAAGGATGGCGAAAAGACGCCGGGAAGGAACACCCGGACCCATCGTGATCGGAGATAGCGGGAAGCGCAGTTTGCGTCCCAAGTCCCCGCGCTTTTGCTTGACCTCAAGGACCGGCGCGGCCACCAAACCCTTGGCCGGGCCATACCAACGCAGGCGTAACTTATGGCGGCGGGTGCTCCCCTGGCGCTGGGCCACGGTCGTGCGGAAATCTAGACCCTCGAAATAGAGACTGTTGACCTGCCGGGGAGGAAAAGGTTGGTGGTAATGCGCCGGATGTAACTTCAGCCGCGCCTCCCAGAGCTTCCCTATTTCGGGGTTTAGCAGGAACTTCCGTTCAAATCGCCAACCCTCCTCGTTCGGCAGCGCCTTCACCGGACGCTCGCCTTGCCGTAGTCCACGCCATAGAGCCTTTCCCGCACCGCCTTGTCATCGGAAGGCGCCTTGGCGCCGTTGACCTCGAGCGAGGAACCGCTCTCCACCAGCCAGGGGGTCTTCAGCTGCTCCAGGGTGGCGGATCTGATAGTCGCCCAGCCGGGGCTGTAGTCCTTCTTCTTTTGGTAGACCGCGAAGCCCAGTTTGAACTGGCTGATGGACAGGCCGTCCAGTTTCACGTGCGACCCGTCCTTGCTGGCCAGGCCGATCTCGCCGGAGCGCATGCGGATCTTGGAGCCTTCCACCTCGGTGCGTTCGCCGGCGCTGATGCCCTTGTCTCCCGCGCCCTGGATCTCGATATCCGAGAGGCTCAAATGGCCGCCGCTGAAGTCCAGGGCGTCGTTCCCGGAATTGGATACCTTGATCCTCACGAACGAACCCCAGGACGAGTCCGTGTCGACGGCATCTGAAAATGAATTTTTGATCTCAGAGTCTGAGAGCTGGAAATGGGTCTCGACCAGATTGAGGCTGTCTTCGCAACGGGCCCCTTCGAAGCTGCAATGCGAGGCCTCTAACTGGGCACGGTAAAAGGTGACCGCGCCGGTAAAGGCCGTGCCGCGCATCACCGGATTGGAAAGGCCCTTGAACTGCACCTGATCGAGCTTGGAACCGTCGCCCCCGAACAACACCGCGACCCCGCCGCCGCCTTTTTCCGCCTCCACCACCACGGGCGCGGCGGCGCTGCCCAGCCACTCCAAGGGCGACCTACTGATCAGGCTGGCTCCGGGGCCCAGCACGATCCGCGAACCCGGGCCGGCCTTGAGACGCGTCCCTTCCGGGATCACCAGCGTCTTGTTGATGCGGCTGGTCCCCGCGGGGATGACCCAGGCGCCGTGGTCATCCAGCCAGCCGGTCGGCGGCGCAAAAGTCGTGCGGGCCAAGAGCGCATCGGATTCAAGCAGGGCCACGTCGCCGGCGTGGGCCGGAAAAGCTTGCTCCACGTAGGTGTTGGAAGTGCCGGATTCCTTGAAGTTCACCGCGACCCGGAATTTCCAGGTGTCCTTCCAGGCGACTCCCGCGGGCAGCGAAAACTCGGCCGTTTTGTAGGTCGGCTGCTCTCCGGGCTTTAGGCCAGGTATCCAGGACTTTCCGATCAGGGAAATGCGCTCTTCGAGCCGCATGGGGAAGCGGTTGGCCAGCGCCAGCTTCAGCGTGCTTCCCTCGGCACCTAAAAACACCACCCGGGCTGCCTGGGGTTGCTCGGTAGGGTTCTTAGGCCAGGGGCCATAGCCGACCAGCGTGGCCTGCAAAAAGGCCTGGTTGCGATAAAGGGGCGCCCAAGAAAATCCAGCATCCCCGAACTGAGCGGCGAGCACGGACCCCATATTGTGGATCTCAGGTTCGAGATCCTTGGCCAAGGCCTCCAGGTATCCGGGCTCGCTCACCTTTTTCAGACCCTCGCGGTAGGCCCGGTGCATCACAGGATCGCGGTTCATGTTGCCCATGAAGGAAGCGATGCTAGTGTAGTCGATGTTGCGCCGCAGGGTCCGGCTGATGCTGCCGGCCGGTCCGCGCTGGTAAGCCCCGGCGTCAAAGTCGGAACCCACCAGCTCGAGGCGGGCGCTCAGCGGGTCATAATAAAAATGGAGATTATGCGGGAAGAAGATGTGGCGGGTCCCGAAAAGGTCGGCCAGGGCGATGAAGAGGCCCGTGCGCTCGGGGTCGAAGATCTCGCTGGCGTCGGCCTGCTGGCGCCGGAACAAGTCGAGCCGCGTCTTGGCGTTCTCGAACAGCGCCGCCTGCACCGGGTGCTTCAACAGCGCCTTGGAATTCATGGCGACGAAATCGTTATCCAGGTATTCGTCTTCCACCACGAAGTTCAGCCGGCTGGAGGTGCGGAAGGCCTGCCGGTTCGGCGCCCAGATGCGCTCTTCATCAAAGGCCAGGATCGGCCCTTCCCTGCGGCCCGCGTCCTCCAACAGGCTGCGGTCGAAGTCCTCGACGGCGTAGACCCCATAGTCGGAATCGTTCAGGATCAGACGGACGAACTCATAGCGTCCCGCCAGCAGATGCTCCCTTCTAAAGGCCCTGCAGACCACCCATTCCCAAAGGTCCTTGCGGGTCGAGGGCATCTGAAGGCTGAACACCGACATGCCTAAGACCGAGGATTCCCCCTTTAAATGCACCCTGAACGACCAGCGTTTGGAGTCCTTCCAGTGCACCGGCCGGTTCCCCTTCAGGCGTATCTCCGCCTTGGTGACCACCCCGTTGAATTCGACCTGGGCGTCCACCCAAAAGCGGCCGTCGTTGAAGAGCCAGTTCTCGAAGATGGCCCTCTCGCGTCGCGACCGAAGTTTCTCCATGGCAAGGGGCTTGACGCTGAGACGCAGGGTGGGGAGCTTCCATTCCGGCGCCATGTCCACGGCCTGCAAACGGCCCTTATCGAGCTTGACCAGATCTTCGGGAAAAGCTTGGAGCAAGGAGGGGAGCAGCGAAGACGCCAGCAGAAAGAACCATTTCACGATAATTCGCCCCTGTGTTCGAGCAGGCTGACCGCGCCCTGGGGGTCGGCTTTCTTGAGCGCCTTCACCGCCTCGGCGGCTTTCTTCGGATTTTCAAAACGCGCCAAGAAAGAGATCTCCCGGCCTCCCGGACCCTCGTCCAGCCGCTTCAAGGTCGCCTCGAGCGCGTGTGAGGCCAGGATGTCGCGGGCCCTTTCGACATCAAGTTTCGGCGAATTGACCACCACGAAGTATCCAGCCTGCAATGGCCTGGCGCGGCGGGATTGCACCCAAAGCGCGGCCAGGATGATGAAGAAAGCCTCGGTGGTCATCAGCGGCTGCGAGGCGCCGATCCCAAGGCCCACGACGATGGTGACGAAGAGATAGGTCAGCTCCTCGGGTTCCTTGACCAAGGTGCGGAAGCGCACGATGCCCAGCGCGCCGACCAGGCCTAGCGAAAGGGTCAGCGAGCTCTTGACAATGGAGATCACCAGCACGGTAGTCATGCCCATGATGATGAAGTTGCCGGCGAAGATGCGCCGGTCCGATATCGCGCTGCCGAAACGTATATAAAAACGTCCCAGGATCCAGCACAACAGCCAGGCCAAGCCCAGGTTCGGCAACAGCTGGCCCCAGGACGCCGGGGCCTCGCTCGCTTCCAGAAATTCCTGCAATAATTCCATCCGGATCTACCTCCTGTTTACTGCCATCGGGAAGCGCAAAAAAACTGATTTTTGGACAGCAACACGTCACTCCCGAGGGAAGTTCGTGAGCTCCGGGCCCTGTGAATAGGCGATAAAAACAATAATTATAGATTAGTTTATGGGGGATAAGTGCGAAAAATCCTTGTCAGGTATTGCGTGAATTATCCACGGGAAGCTATCCTTTGGAATCGGGCCTCTCATCTCCCGATCCCAAAGGATCTCCGTCGGGTTCAATTAGTTCAGTACATCAGATAACGGCCGTCAAAATAAAGATAGATGCCGCTCTGGTAAAATGGATCCTGCCACCACCACCAGCCGTCGTACCAGAAACACCAGCGAAAATAGAACGGGTCATAGAACCACCAGGTGTCCCCGTAGAAGCGCGCCCAAAAGAAATAGTCGTCGTAGTACCATCCGTACCAATGGTAACCGTAGGGGTCGTAATAGTGGCAGTAACGGTAACCACCGTCTTCGTGCCAATAATAATGATTCGGGGTGGTCTCGGTCTGGCTTTGCTGCTGCATCTGGGACTGCCGTGAGGGGCTGGCAAAAACAGACATCTGCGCCTTGATGCGGGGATCATAGATCTTTTTTGGCGGGAACATTTTCTGCGTCAGCCGCTCACCCTTCGGGCCCCGATCGGGCGCCTTGATCTGGGACCGCGTCTTGCCTGCGTCCATGATCCGGCTCCGCTCCAACGGCTTGGGGGCGTCTTTGATCCCAAGTTTCTTTATCCTGGACTGGGCCTTCTCACGCGCGATCACCCCCGCCCGGGGACGGTCGGCTTTTTCTTTTTGAAAAGCCGGAGACAGATCGGCGTCCTTTGGCCTCTGGCGTGGTTCTTTGACTGCCTTAGGTTTTTCTTCGGAACGGATGGACTCCCGCTTCAGCGTTTGCTTGGGTTCGGAAGGTTCAGGACGGGGTCTCGCCTCCCTGCGCGGCAAGCGTTCCGGCTCTCGCATCCGCTCCTTTTGGGGGGCAAGGCCCTCGTTGGGTTTCATCGGTTCGCTCAGTTCCCCGGGCTTGGGGCGCCCCTTGCCCAGCTTGCGCTCGTCGTCATCCAAGAGCCCGCCTGGATTTGCGGCCCGCGCCCAGCCGCAGAGCATCAGCGCCATCAACGCCAGGATCTCAACTCTCGTGCGTGATTTCATGACAACACCTCCCAAGGCCTGGAATCATCCTGATTAAAGTCTATGCCTTTTTATCAACAACTGCAAATCGGGGGAAAAGGGCTGCCGGAGAAAGGATTTTAAGGCAGGGGAACTTCGTCCAAAGTCCAAGAAGCGAGTTCCGCTTTCAGCGACGAGGCGGCGGTCCGCCCTTTTTCCATGGCTGGCTGCAAAAAAGCGGCGCCCGGCTGAGGCGTGTAAGAAACCGTCAGCTCTTGCCAGATTCCCGTTTTTGAGAAATCGTATTTACCGGAACCGATGTTGGTGATCCAAGCACCTTTGGCGTCGTTGATCCCCAGTTTGAAATGGATCGGATCGGCCAGGCCGTTCAGCGGCCAGGCTCTGATCTTGACCCGCATCTCGTAGGCGCAGTTCGCCTTGACCGGGATATTTTTTCCGATCCCGGCAAAGGACCAGTCTCCTTGGTTTTTCCCCTCCAGCATCCAACCCTCATCCGTTCGCGCGACCTTGATCCCTTGGCTGGGGTTAGGCGCCCATTCAACATGCCCGAGAGTTTTTCCGCCGGCCCGCAATGCGACGCTCCCCAACGCCAAAGAGCCATCCGCGGCTTGCTCCGCATTGGCCAGCCCTAGCGGACCCTTTTGCAGATCCATCAAGGTCAGGCTCAGCTTAAGAACCCCTTTGGCCTTCAGCGGGATCAAAAAGCGGATATCCTGGTGGCCCCCTGGAGGGATCTGCGAAAGCGGCGGCTGGGGCATCAGGGCCTGACTAGCCACCACGACGCCGGCGGAGCGCAGGCTTAAGACCGGCAAGGCGGCACCGAAGTAGGATGAACCTCCTTCATTGACCAGCCGTATTTTGCCGGCCAAATAGGCGGTCCCTTCCGGAGAGCTCTCCACAACCGAGGGCAGGACCAGCTCTTCAACCCTGAAGCGGTAGCCAATTTTGTTCGCAGCCTGGCGCAAGACCTGGCGATCCGAAGCCGTCAGGCTTTTGAGATCCCAAAGGCCCATCAAATTCACCACGCTGGGGCCCGCCTTCAACACGGCATCGAGATAGCGGCTCACTGGGACCGTTTCTCCGGTATAGGACCTGTTGATCCCACCTGAAGGTTCGCAGATCAACCCCACCTGCCCACCCCAGCGTTTTATCGCCGGCCACACATAAGGCGGCGGTCCGGTTTCTTCAGAACAGCCGTCCGAACGGAGCCACCAACCCTTACGCGCGGCGCGGTCCACGATCTGCGCGAACATGGGTTCCGGATCGGGCATCAGGATCGGCGCCACGCAAAAGGCCTTGGTCGTGCGGGGCAGATAGCGGTCCATCTGGTCCATCAGCGCGAACACCGTCCGCACATAGGTCTCAGGGCTCCAGCCGCTGTATCCCAATTCCAACGCGGTCCAGCGAGAAAGGTGCATCTCGCCCCAGTCACCCATGCCTCCCAGGTCCACGGGCCCGGCCCAGGCTTTTCCGTCCAGATATTCCCCCAGGGCGCGGATCATTTTTTCATGTTCAACAAGATAGAGCGGATCCCAGAAAACCGGATCGACCTGCATCTGGCCGTCCACCCCGCGGTGCTGCACCGTGGGAATGCCCTTGTCCAGGAGCGCCTTGGGCGTCACATAAGGTTTACTGGAATGGGGGTTGGCGGCCATGATCCGAAAGGCCAGGCGCAGTCCTTTGCGGCGATAGCCTTCGAAATATTCCCGGTCCAAGCGTTCAAAATCGGGCCGGCCCTGGGCGTCCACCACATCGGCCCAAGCCAGGCGGAAGTAGACCATCGAACTGAGATCGATCAGCCAGTCCGGAAAATCCGAGACAGGCTGTAGGCCAGCCATGAAGCAATATCCGGCGTCGGGGTTCTTGAGGATGCGGTCGGAGGGAGCGGGATGGAGGGTCTGCCAGGATGGCACGGCCCCGGCCAGCGAGCGACAGGCCAGTAAAAGTCCCAGAAGCAGGGTCCACCTAGACGGGACAGATCGTAAGGATCTTTTCATGCCGTATTTTATGGATTCAAAACTTCAAGGTCAACGAGAGGTTGCCCAATACCTGTCCTACGCCTTCCAGAGCAGAATAACTGCATCCCAGGTCTGCCCGCAAACGGTCCAAGAAGTTTTTGGATAATTTGACGGCGTAAAGGTCGGCCCAGACCCGCGGGCTCACAAACAGTTGCCTGCCGTAATTAAGGCTCAGCCGCATCCTGTCCGGCAGTTTGACGCTGACGCCAGCCTGCCAACTGCTAAGCAGGAATCCGGAAACCAGCAGATTCACCCGGGATATGGCGGCCGAGGCCGGATAAACCTGGTAAAGCCTGTCCGCCATCGCGTTAGGGTCCTGGGAATAGAGATAATAACTGCCGGAAACGGATGGCCGTATCCTTCCCTGCCATAGGGAAAGATCCAGGCCGATGGTAGGAAAGGCCTGTAGAACGCTCAGCTCGCTGCTGAGAGCTTCCACCGTCTTGGTTCTTCCAGCGGGATTGGTGTAGGTCCTGCTTTCTCCTCCAACCGGCAGGTTGTAGGAATGAACGTCCAAGCCCGCCATCAGGCTGAAGAGCTCGGATCCGGCAGCCGTGGTCCTGGGCCCATCGGATAACGCCTCCTCGATCTCCCGTTGCAGGATCTGGTCCTCGGTCGCGCCCGACGGCGTGGCCAAAGCTCCGTCGCCAGCGAGCACGGTGTAGTAGAGCTTGGCCGCCGGGCCCACGGACGTGATGCGGTTCAGCATATCGTGGGTGTAGGTCAATTCGAAGGAAGAATCTAAGGTATCCGAAACGATATGATCCGCACCGAAGGTTATCTGGTGCACCACCGTTTCAATTCCGGGAATGCTGATGTCGGCCCTATCGTAAATGCCATAGGCCTGCCAGATGGCCTCCGCATCCATGTCGACGCGGGCCTTGATATTCACGTCCCGGTAATCCACACCCAGGCTATATCCCAAACCCAGGGAACTCGCCGCCGCTCCGACCGGCACGCATGCTAGCAAGCATACGGCCGACCGGACCAGTTTCCATACGTAGAGCATCTTGATCGGCCTCCCGGCCAGTATCAGTGCCTATCCTTGGCCTTGTTCTTCATCTCATCGGCCTTTTCATGGCGATCTTCCGATTTCATGTCCCGCTTGTCTGAGCGCGCTTCCCGGGTCTTCTTCAGATCGTTGCCCAGGGTGCGGCGGTTCTTTTCCATCGTCGTCCGAGTCGTGCGGATGGCTGCCAAGTCCTCTTTCAGAGCCGCTTTCGCTGCGGCAATGCGGTCCGCGTCGCCAGAAGCGATGGCGTCCGACAATTCCTGATTGTCGGCCCTCAGTTGATCTCGCAGGGGCTGCAGCGCGGCCTTGATCTCCGCGTTGTAGGCCTTTTCCGCCATGCCTTTACCCGAAGCCGGATTGGGACCGGGAGTACGATCGGGGGTGACCATCACGGGGGTCTTGTCGTCCATGTCCTCCGCATGCACCGCCGTGGCCAGCAAAACCGCAGCCACACCGGACAAAACCAAACGGATCATTGCATTGCGTTTCATGGCGTACCTCCATCGAGAATAGGTGTGGACCACACCACTATTATATGTCCCGACAGGCCTTTTTATTCCTGCGACCCATAGGAATAAAAATCAGAATTTTTCATTGAATAACAAGCCAATATCAGGAAAAAGGGATATACCTCTCTTGAACATTCACTGTGGAATGTAAATTTTTTCTCTCATGGCGGGCTGGGGGCTGTTCAGGCGTGGGGATGCCGCTGAGCGGCCGGTTTTTGACGCGCAAATTTATGAAGTATGAAATTCTTGTAAAAAAAATTGTCCAGGGCGGGGATCGAACCCGCGACCCACGGATTAAAAGTCCGTTGCTCTACCAACTGAGCTACCTGGACACGACAACCAAAAGCCTCGACTAGAACTTATAGTCAAAGGCCTTTCTGTTGACGAAGATCGTCTCGGAACGGTCGGCGCCGACGCTGACCAGTCCGATGGAAGTGCCCGCCATTTTCTCGACGGCCTTCAAATAAAGCTGCGCGTTCTTGGGCAGGCTGGCGAAGGTCCTGCATTGCTTGGTGGAACTGAGCCAGCCCTTGAACATCTTGAACACCGGTTTGGCGCGGCTGAGGTCGCTGACGCTGGCCGGGAATCCAGTCAAGGTCTTGGATCCGACCTTGTAGGCCACGCAAACGCCGATCTCATCCATGGTGTCGAGCACGTCCAGCTTGGTGATGGCCAGTTCGGTCAGGCCATTCACGCGGACGGCGTGGCGCAGGCCGACCATGTCCAGCCAGCCGCAGCGGCGCGCTCTGCCAGTGGTCCTGCCGTACTCGCCGCCCAGTTCGCGCACCAGATGGCTCTTCTTCGGGTCGAATTCCGTGGGAAAAGGCCCTTCCCCGACGCGCGTGGTGTAGGCCTTGCACACGCCCATCACGCGGCCGATCTGGGTGGGTCCCAGGCCGACGCCCGAGGCCGCGCCGCCCGCCGTGGAATTAGAGGCGGTGACATAAGGGTAGGTGCCGTGGTCGATGTCCAGCAGGGTCCCCTGGGCGCCTTCCAATAGGATGTTCTTCCCGGCCGCGACAAAGTCGTGGATCATGACCGTGGTGTCGGCTTGGAACGGCTTCACCGAAGCGAAATGGCGTTTGACCTCGGCGTAGACCGCGGCCGCGCTGAGCGGCTTCACGCCGTAGAGCTTCTGGAACAGGACGTTCTTTTCCAGCAGGTTGGCTTTGATGATGCTGCGGCAATAGGCAGGATCATTGAGGTCCGCGGGACGCAGTCCCACGCGCCCGGCTTTGTCCATATAGGTCGGGCTGATGCCGCGTTTGGTCGATCCGATCTTCTTGCCGTCGGCCGAACCTTCGCGCGCCGCATCCAGCTGCTTGTGCAGGGACAAGGTCAGCTGGGCCCGGTCCGAGACGAAAAGCCGTCCCGCGACCTTGATGCCGCGCTTCTTAAGGTCCTTGACCTCTTTTTCAAAGCTTTCCGGGTCCAGCACCACGCCGTTGCCGATGATGTTGATCTTATCCTTGTGCAGGATCCCCGACGGGACCAAGTGCAGGATAAAGCTAGTGCCCCCGACCACGACCTCATGGCCGGCGTTGGCGCCACCCTGGTAGCGGGCGACCACATGGGCGTTTTCGGCGAGCAGATCGACGATCTTGCCCTTGCCTTCGTCCCCCCATTGGGCTCCGATAACCGCTAATACTGGCATAAAAGCTCCTGACGTGACAAAGCCACCCGCGCAGGGTGGCCCTGTCTAAGAGAAAACATCACCACTATAAAAAACCCCGCTAGGCTTGTAAAGGCCGATTAAAGCTGGATGACCCGGGCATTGCGGACCCCAGGGATGGCGTTCAGTTTCTCGACCACGCTGGGCGCCACCGCGGAATCCACGTTCACCACGGTCACGGCTTCGCCGCCCTTTTCCTTACGCCCGTTGGTCAGGCTGGCGATGTTCACGCCCGCCTCGCCCAGGGCCATGGCGGCCTTGCCGATCATGCCAGGCAGGTCCTTGTTGAAAAAGATGATCAGGGCGCCTTCGGTGGGGATGGAGACCCTGAAACCGTCCAGGTCCGTGATCAAGGTGCTGTTGCCCGTGGCGGCCGCTTCGAGCGAATGGGTGCCGCTTTCCAGGATCACCTTGAGGCCCAGGGAGCGGGTGAAGTCGCCAGCTTCCACGCGGGATTCGGATATCTTGATCCCTTTTTCAGCGGCCAGGACCTGCACATTGACCTCGTTGACCGCCTTGTCAAAATAGGGCGATAACAATTCTTTTAAGAGGACCCGCATCAGCGCGTCGGGCTTCTTTTTGGCCACCTCCCCGCCAAAGGTGACTTCTATGCCCTTGATGGTGCCGCCGAAGAACTGGGCGGCGAAGCGGCCCAGGTTGCGGGCCATGTGGTAGTAGGGCTCCATCACTTTCCAGTCTTCCAGCGAGATAGCCGGGATGTTGACCGCGTTGGCGATGGTGCGGCCGTGCAGCGCGTCCACGATCTGCATGGCGACCACTTCGGCCACATTGACCTGGGCCTCTTCGGTGCTGGCTCCCAGATGCGGGGTGAGCACCACGTTCTCGGCGTCCAGTAAGGGACTGCCGGTAGGGGGTTCCTCGGAGAACACGTCAATGGCCGCGCCGCCGACCTGACCGGTCTTGAGGGCCTCGGCCACGTCCGCCTCGTTGTAGATGCCGCCGCGGGCCACGTTGATCAAGCGCACGCCCTTTTTGCATTTTTTCAGGGACTCGGCGTTGATCAGGTTGGTGGTCTCTTTGGTCTTGGGTACGTGGACCGTGATGAAATCTGCCTGCTTCAGGATCTCGTCGATGCTGGTGAGCTCGGCGCCGACGCTCAAGGCTTTTTCCGGCGTGGCATAGGGATCATAGGCCAGGATGCGCATCTCGAAGGCGCGCGCCCGCTTGGCCACTTCCCACCCGATGCGGCCCAGACCGATGACGCCAAGGGTCTTACCGTACATCTCGACGCCCATGAACTTGTTGCGGTCCCACTTCTTCTCTTTCAGGCTCTGGTGGGCCTGGGGGATCTTGCGGGCCAGGGCCAGCATGATGGAGAGGGTATGCTCCGCGGCCGAGATGGTGTTGCCGTCGGGCGTGTTCATGACGATCACGCCATGCCGGGTGGCTTCGGGGATGTCGACGTTGTCGAGGCCCACGCCAGCGCGTCCCACCACCCTCAGGTTGGTGGCGGCGTCCAGCACGGCGGCCGAGACTGTCGTGGCCGAACGGATGACCAGGGCATGGTACTGGGGGATGATCTTGAGCAGGTCTTCGGGACTGGGGGTCGGCAGGACGTCGCACTGGATATCCTTGTCCGCCTGAAAGACTTTGACCCCTTTGTCGCTTAATTTGTCCGTGACCATGACCTTGAACTTAGCCATCTGCTCCCCCGGAATGTTTCCTTGACTTGCTCAATACTTTGTGAAAAAATTCACAATGTTGAGCATTATACAGTGATTTGGCCCTAAATCAATGTTTTTCATCCCTGGGGAGCGCCCATAATGAAACGAATTTACAACTTTAGCGCGGGCCCGGCCACCATGCCGGTCTCGGTCCTGGAAACCGCTTCGAAGGCGGTTTTGGAGTTCAACGGCTCGGGCATGTCGATCCTGGAGCTGAGCCACCGGGGTAAGCACTACGAGAGCATGCACCAGGAGACCCGCCAACTGCTGCTGAAGACCATGGGCTTGAAGCCGGAAGACTACACCGTGCTGTTTTTTGGGGGCGGCGCCAGCCAGCAGTTCGCCATGCTGCCGATGAATTTCTTGAAACCCGGCACGACCGCCGACTATATCAATGAAGGGGAGTGGGGCAACAAGGCCATCAAAGAGGCCCAGAAGATCGGCACC
>JAZKAF010000037.1:0-6857 GCA_040389285.1 candidate division FCPU426 bacterium | reverse complement strand
CCAAGCCCGGCGTGCCTCCGCAGCCGGTGGCCGCGCCCGAGAAACGCGCGGCAGCGGGGGCTCACTCCTCCGCTCTTGGCAAAACTGGAGGTGCGAGGTGACCTCCCGCAGCATCGTGGAGATCGCGGACTCCATCGGGGTCTTAGGGCTACTCCTTGAAACGGAAATCCACGCCTCCACGCAGCGCCGCCTGGATGGCGACGGGTGCGACGAGGGCTGCGGCATTTGCGGAGCGGAGCCGGAGGGCGTCTGCTGGTTCCACCAAGGCGCACGGGCAGCTTGGCCCAGGAGGATCGCGCCGTGATCATTTTAAAAATCATCCTATTCCCCCTTCTTTTGGCCTGGTGGATAGCGGCTTTTTTCTTCTGCCTCGTGGTGTCAATCTTGTTGCCTGTGGTTTTTATCGTCCCTTGGTTTGTGGCGGGGGTTTACTCTGGCGATTGGGACGGGGGGCCAGTTTTCTTGTTCTGCGACACTTGGGATGCGTTTCCTGATATGGTTGGTTTAAGATGACCGCCACCTTATCCCCCGCCGTGCTGGACTGGATGATCGTGGCCGAGCAGGTTTTCGCCGCCCAGGCCTTGAAGGGCCACGAGGACGGCTGCCATTGCCTCCGCTGCCATGACATGCGCTGGTGGAACCGCGCCAGCGAGGCGGAGCGCGTCGCCACCGCGCGCCGGAACTGCGGCGAGGCCGGGAAAATCGACACCCTCCAACAGGCGCCGGGGAGCTGATGGCTGTCGCGGACGATATCAAAGCCCTGGAGCGTCGGTTCATCGAGCGGGAGCGCGCGTGGATGCGCAAGGAATTACACCCCAGCCAGTGGCCGTATTGGGCCGTGGAGCGGGAAGAAGTCACCACCACCAAAAAGGAGGCCTGATGGCCAGCGAGAAGAAAGAAAAACACGTTACCCCGGTAGGGTTTGCCAAGTGGGCTTTTGTCCACAAGGTGAAGCCCAGCCAATTCGCGGACAAGGATCCGAAGTTCCAGATCGAGGTGTACTTCGATCCGAACGACGCGGCCTGGAAAGATTGGGCATCCAAGGTGATGGCCGACTTTCGCGCGCTCCCGGATCAATTCGCCAAGAACCCGGAAACCGGCATCAAGGAGGTCATCAAAAAGCGCCCCCCGATCAAGCGGGAGGTGGATGCCGCCGAGCAGCCCACGGGGCGCATGTACATCTCGCTTTCCACGGGCGAGAAATTCCCCCCGCGCGTGTTCGACAAGACGGGCCAGCCGATTCCCGCCACGGTTGCCATCGGGAACGAAAGCAAGGTGCGGGTTTCCTACATCCAGAACGCCTATGAAGGATTCGGGGGCGGGATCAACTTCTACTTAAATGCCGTGCAGGTTCTGGACCTGGTGGAATATCAGGCCGGGTCCGCCAAGGATTACGGCTTCGATGTCGAGGCACCGGCCGCCGGCAGCGGGAGCAGTGGTCACGATGACGGTCTTCCTTTTTGATCCTTCCCACTGACGAGCCCCCGCGCTGGGGCGAAAGGCCGGGTACTCCCGGCCTCTGGGACGCAAACCAACGGAGGAAAGATGGACGCTTTGATCTTAATCGCAGGCTCGCTGCTCGTGGCGCGGTTCTGCCTGCACTTGCCGGGATGGCGGGAGCGGACGGCGCGGCGCATCCAGGGCAGCGGGAGCATTAGCCGCATGTCGCGGGCGATGTTTGGCGATCCGGAGCGGCCTGTGGACGTGTCGCCGGAGGCCTACGCCGCCGATCGCGCGGAGCTGGCGGAGAACCGCCTGTGGATGGCCTCACGGATGGAGTTCGCCGAGGCGCGGGCGGAGGGCGGGAAATGAGAATTGTAAACCTTAAAGAATTTCTGACGATGCCATCCGGCACGGTTTATTCCAAGTACGAGCCGTGTGCCTTCGGCCCCATCAACGTCAAGGGGGACAGCATTGGCGAGATCGATTTTTACACCTGGGATTTAGCCGGGTCTATAAAAGCCGACGGGACGGACGAGTTTGTGGAACGCCTGCACCGCGCAGAGAAATCCGGCGAGGATCTGGAAACGGATTTTGACCAAGAAGGACGCGATGGAATGTTTCAGGATGATCAGCTTTTCGCCGTGTACTCCAAGGAAGATGTTTCCAAAATGATCGCGCGGCTGGAGGGTGCGGAATGAATTTCTTAGAGCGTGAGGCGGCGAGGGTGGCGGGGATTAAAACTTGGTTCCCCATGCCATGCCCGATCTGTAAAGACCCCATGGTTGCAATCCATAGAGGGGGCGGCGCTTTCGCCAAACATTTTTTCCAAAGCAGTAAAGATTGCCCACTGCACGATAACCGCGCAACCTGCGGCCTCGGACACATCCGAAGCGAGTGGGACGCGCGAACGCTGGATTCGCTGTCGTGACCCGCCCCCCCATCCGCCCCGGCGATAACCTCCTCGAACAGGTCGCCTTCATCTTCGGCGATCCGCAGCTTGACGCCGCGCCGGGTTGGGATCGCATCAACCAGGCCACTGGCCGCAGCACCCGCTTCGACGAAACCGCCGCGATGCTCAAGGCCACCGCCCGCGAGGCGTGGGATGCTGGGGCGCGGGTGATGATCATGCTCGGCGACGCCACGGAGTACAAAGATCCGGGGAGCGTGGTGCTGGCGGTGCTGGCCGACGTTTTCGCGGATTGGATTTCCTGGGGCGGCGTGGTCTACGCCATTGCCGGGAACCACGACGGGAATGAGTTCAGCGTCAGCAGCAGCAGCCTGGAGCCTCTGGCGAAGATGGCGCGCATCCGCCCCGATGCCTTCCACCTCTACCACGAGATAGAGTTCGTCCCCGAAATCAACACCCTGATGGTTCCCTACATCCACGGCGCGAAGCCGGAGGACATAGCGGGGCAGATGTACCTCGCGATGCCGGACGCGGTTTCCGGGCCCGTGCTGGCGGCTACGCATTACGCCAACGGCGGCGCCAAATGCGGCCCGCATGAGATGGTGGCGAAGGGGGATTACCTCGGCGCGGAGCATTTCGAGAACATCATCGGCTTGGATCAGGTGATCGCCGGCCACATCCACCAGCACGGCGAGGGGGCCTACCGCATGCCGGACGGCCGGGAGGTTCCCTGGGGCCACCCCGGCAGCACCACCGTGCAGGACATGGGGGAGCGGAACGACAAGAAGGGCTATTACCTCCTCGACCTGAAAACCCGCGTGCGCGCCTTCCACGAGATTAAGCAGCCGCGCCGCTGGGTTTCGATTGATTGGAAGGACATCAAGTGGAGCAACGAGGGCGTGGAGCCGTTCACGCTCTGGGGCACCGAGGACATCGTGCGCTTCACCGGCACCTGTCAGCGCGGGGAGTTCCCCGCCGCGAAGCTGGAGGAGCTATTCAAGTGCGGTGCTCTCCCCCGCCCCTGGAAATTCGATTGCCGCGAGGTGCGCCCCGAGGCTGAGGCGCGGCAGGCCAGGGACGCCGAGGTTACGCGCGCGGGCGGAATTCGGCAGGCCCTGATGACCATGGTGCGCAACGCCTACCCCTCCGACAAGGACGGGGAGGAGGGCGTCATCGCCGAGGCCACGGACGCTGCGCTGGCGGTGCTGCGGGATCAGTCCGGGGGAATCGTTTGCAGCCACATCTGGCCGGAGTCCCTGGAGATTGAGGGGCACCGCACCTTCCTGGGCTACCGCCACGATTTCCGCCTCGGGGATCCGCTGTGCATCACCGGCCTCAGCGGGGAGGGGAAATCCAACTTTTTCGACGCCATGATGGTGAACATCACCGGGCGCAGCTTCAAGAACCCCGACAGGGCCAGCGTGGTGCCGCGCCACCTGGACAAGGCAAAGACCATCGGAATTTACGCCGGGGTGACGCCCACGGGCCTGGAGCGGTTCCGGATTACCCGGGAAATCACCATCAAGAAGAAGGGCGGATCGGAGCAGGAGCTGCGGATTGAGAGGTGGAGCACCGAGGAAGGGCCGGGGTTCTGGGACGGCGGCAAGCTGAACGACGGCGGGGTGCCGGAGCGGCAGGCGCGGATCGACACCCTTTTCGGCGGCAGCCACTTAGGGCTCCGTACCACGAATTTCAGCATCCAGCGGGATCGCGAAACCTTCCTGCTTTCTAAGCAATCTGAGAGAAAAGCTGTGCTGCTGGACGCCATCGGGCTCTCCAGCCTCATCGCGGCGTTCAACATCCTCGACAAACGGCGGCTGGCGGCCTCATCCGCAGCGCTGGCGGCACGATCGGAGCTGTCCGGGATGAACGCCGCCACCCAGGGGGCAGGCGAGCGCGTGGAAGCCTTGGGGCGGCAAATCGCGGCGGATACGCTGGCCTCCCGGGTGGCGGGCACGGAAGCGGCGGAAAAGGAGCCTCTGGCCGAGGAATACGCCGGGAAGGTCAAGGATTACGAGGACTCCGCCACGGAAGCGGATGGGTGCCTGAAAGCCCTGCCGAATGCCGAGGCCGACTACCGCGCCGCCCTAGCCGAGAAAGAAGGCCGGGAGCGGGAGTTTGCGCGGCAGCGTGAAACCCGCCTTGGGGATTACAAGCGGGAATCCGGGGCGCTGGCGGCCGTCACGGCGGAACTGGAGGCTTTGCCTGCGGCGGCGGACGTTCCGAGCCTACGCGCGGCGCTGGGCATCTTGGAGGCGGCGGAAACCTCCACGGCGCAGAACGTCGACGCGGCTTTTCAAAAGCTGACCAACGCCCAGGCGGATTACCGGACGGCGGCGGGAGAGGTAGATAGGCTTCAAACCGAACACCAGGCCCACGCTTTGGCGGACATCGGCAAGTGTTCAAAATGCGGAAACACGATCGACTCCTCCCAGGTAGAGGCGCTTCTGGCCAAGCTGGTAGAGGATGTCAATAAGGCTCAATTTGAGGCGGTTCGGCTTTCTGGCCTGGTTGTCCATGAGCGCGAATCCCACCGGCAGGCTGTTGTCGACCGCGATGCAGCCAGGAAGGATGCCAAGGATATGCGCGACGCCTTGGCCACCGCCGAGCGGGTGGCGGACAAGCGTCAGGCGCTGGAGACGCGGGAGCGGGAGCTCGCCGCCCGGGTGGAGGAAATCAAAGCTGCGGGCATCAAGGCGGGTGAGGAATTCGCCGCGGAGCTGGAAGGCCTGGAGAAAAAGGTGGCGGACGCCGCGGAGCAGGCGAAGGAATCCAAGCAGCGTGCCGAGATGATCGCCGCCGAAATAGCCGATTACCGCGCCAAAGCCAAGGAGTTCACCACCCTTTCCGCCGAGGTGGCTGCCAAGGTGCGGGAGCTGCGGAAAACAGAGGCCGACATGACCGCCAGGGTGGGCGAGGCCGAGGCGGAGATAGCGCGGATCGATGTCCTGCGGGAGAAGATGAAAAAGGCGGAGGCGGACCTGCCGGACATCGAGAAAGCGGCCAAGGTCGCGGAGCTGGCGGCGAAACTGATCGATCCGCGCACCGGGCTCCCGAATTACCTCATTGACGAAGCCGTGCCGGCCTTGGAGGCGTACATCAACGGGTACCTGGACCAGCTGCGCAGCGATGGCTTGCGGGTGAAAATCCAAAGCCCAGCGGACAAGCCGGACGATCTGGACATCCTCGTGGACAACGGGCGCCCGGGCCGCATGCTGGACGTGCTGGATTTCTCCGGTGGGCAGCATGAGAGCCTGGAGCTGGCCTCGAAGATGGGCGTGGCGGACATCAAGACGCAATTCCGGGACGTGACCTTCGGGATGCGGTTCTACGATGAGCCTATAACAGGCCTGGACGCCTTCGGCAAAGCGGCATTCCTGCGCATCATCGCGAACCAGATGACGGCCTACCCGGTCACGGCAATCACCTCCCACGATCCTGAAATCGTGCGCGGGTTTCCCTACCGGATGAACTTCGAGGCGGGAGCGCAGGCGGAGACAGTAGCGGCGGGGGCAGCATGAGCGCGGCGGCCGGTTTTAAATCAATAGTCTTCCGGGTCGTGTCGGATGGTGACGGCGGCCGGGTAGAAAGAACTTTTGCCGCGGCCGTTCCGGATGCCGAAGCGGAGGAAATCGCATCGGAACGCCTGCGGCACCACGGAGACCAGTGGCCGTCAATTTTCATGACGGCGCGCTTCCTAACCATCAATGAAAAACGGTGGCTGGCTGAGAACAACTCCGGGTTTTGGGCGGGATATTGCAGCCACAGACGGAGCGGATCAACCCCAACAAAGGCGGCGGTGTGATAAGCGCGGACATGAAATTGAAGCTGCTCGCGTTCTTCGCGGCCCACGCGCCTCCGGCAAAGCAATATCATTTTCCTCCGCCGGAGACTCATGGCGACGTAGAGGAATGTTGGCGGGCTTTAAAGCTGCCCACCATACAATGGAGGATCTGGTACGCTCAAAAACAGCTGGAGGCGTTTGAGGAAATGGACGGGCTTCTGGAGCCTACGCCATGACGCGCCCGCAGCCCAAGGACGAGGCCTTCGCGCGCCTGCTGCTGTTCTGCTGGAACGCCTTCCTGGGATACAGCCTCGCGCGCTGCTCGTGGATCATCTTCCGCGACACTGTGGCGGGGCACTTCCAGGATGGCGGGTGGCTCGGCGATCGCTTTCCTTATTTCATGGCCTTTCAAGTCTTGGGCTGGTACGCGGTGAAGTTTTTCACGCGGTCCTTGGACGCATTTGCGCGGGAGGGGCAGCCATGGCCAGGCGCCTGAGCCAGAAGTGCAGGTTTTGCGGCTGCACGGATTCGAAGTCCTGCTCCCACGGCTGCTGGTGGGTGGCTGAAAACGTATGCAGCACGACGAGCTGCGTTAAAAAGTGGGAAGAAGAAAAACGCCAAACCGAAGGAAGGCTCCTATGACCGTTGAAACCACCGCACCCAAGCCTCGCCGCATCCACGTCGCGGACCTCCGCACCTCGAAGCGGCTGCAAAAGGTTTTCC
>JAZKAF010000036.1:0-6391 GCA_040389285.1 candidate division FCPU426 bacterium | reverse complement strand
GCGGCGCTGTCCCTGGCGATCATCCCCATCAAAGTGCTCTTGCCGACGCCCGATCCAGCGAAGATGCCCATGCGCTGCCCGCGTCCCATGGTCAGCATTCCGTCGATAGCCCTGACCCCGGTGGACAGCGGCACCGTGATGCGCTGCCTGGTCATGGGATCGGGAGGCTCGCGGTGGACGGGCACCCAGGCCTCGGCCTCCAACTTCCCTTTTTGGTCCAAGGGCCGCCCGAGTCCGTCCAGGATCCTGCCTTTCAAGCCCATGCCCACGGGAACTTCGAAATCCTTGCCGGTCACGACGACCTTGCTCCCAGGTCCGATGCCCTGCAACTCGCCCAGCGGCATCAACAACATCCGTTGGTTCCTAAAACCAACGACCTCGGCCTGGATGCTGAATCTGCCATTGGAGGAAAAAACCCGGCAGATCTCGCCCACAGAAGCCGAAGGACCTGTGACTTCCATCACCAGGCCGATCAGCTGCTCCACGCGTCCCATGACCCGTATCGGATCGATCGTCTCTAACTTGTCAAAGAACTTTTGGACGTCAGACCCCACGGTAGGGGACGGAGCCGCCTCAGTTGGCATGAAAAGCTTCCTGCAAAAGCCCCTTCGCTATTTCCGATAACTGGGTGTCCATGCCGGCGTCGATGGTTTCTCCAGCACTTTCGATACGCAACCCACCTTTGACCATTTTTTCATCGGCCATAAACTGGATTTGTTTACCCGTGTTCGCGGCCTTCAAGTCCCCGTCCTCCGATGCGGATATCGCCTTCAGATCGTCGGGATTCATATGAACGACCAATAAACCTTGTTCAGAAGCTTTTTTCACTGCCACCTTAACTAGATTCTTAAGGTCCGAAGGATGTTTCACCACTTCCCTTGCCAAGATCTTCGAGGCGATCTTAAGGGACAATTCAAGCAAAACCCTCTCACGGTCGGCCAGATAGTTGGCTTTTTCCTGGACTGTAGCATCCAAAATAGACCCCAAAGCCTGGATCTGGCTGGCCCACTGGTTTTTCCCTTCCGCGATCCCTCTTTTGAGTCCATCGGCGTAACCGCGGGCTTCACCTTCGGCGAGGCCTTTTGAAAAACCTTCAGTTTTGGCCGTTTCGAGCCGTTTCTTAGCCTCGAGCGAAGCCTCATCACCCATTTGGGCGGCCTTGACGTTCGCCTCAGCCAGCTTTGCAGCCGCCGCGCGGGCGCTCGCCGCCGCTTCGGCCCTGGCACGCTCAACTTCCGGATCCAACACAGGCTTTTTCCCGGCAAGCCTCTTTCGGGCGTGGCGCCTGGCTAATTCTGCAACCGCAGCGGCCGTGATCTGGCTGACGACATAGGGGTTTTCCGCCACCTTGTAGGCGTCTGCTCCGACCAATTGGGTGGCCGCTTTATACAAAGATCTCCTCCGCTCCGCCACGGGCCACGACGATCTCGCCCATCTCTTCCAATTGGCGGATCGTGTTCACGATCTTTTGCTGGGCCTCTTCGGTGTTCTTAAGGCGTGTGGGGCCCATGACTTCCATTTCTTCGATGATCAGGGCTCGGGCGCGGGTCGACATGTTCTTTAGGATCTTGGTCTTCACCTCTTCCGACGCACCCTTCAAGGCAAGGATCAAGTCCTTTTGGTCGACTTCACGCAGGATCTGCTGGACCGAACGATCGTCGATGAGCAGGATATCGTCGAACACGAACATCAGGCGCTTGATCTCGTCGGCCAGATCCGGATTGGACTCCTCCAATTTCTCCATGATCGCTTTTTCGGTGGAGCGGTCGACGCGATTCAGCATCTCGGCCACTGACCGGACGCCGCCAGCCGCGGACATCTCCTGGGTGAAGACCGAGGCGATGTTGCGCTCCAGGACTTTTTCGATCTCCATGATGATATCCGGGGTCGCGCGCTCCATCTGCGCGATGCG
The DNA here is from genome assembly GCA_040389285.1 of candidate division FCPU426 bacterium. Classification (GTDB taxonomy): domain Bacteria; phylum Oederibacteriota; class JAJYGY01; order JAJYGY01; family DAIDJD01; genus JAZKAF01. The sequence continues at coordinate 4,479 of JAZKAF010000036.1, read as the reverse complement.
CTGGGCGACATCCACCTGGATCTCGGCGGGCAAGGACGACAGGATCGTCGCCGCGTGCTCCGAATTCAGGTGGGCCAGGATCAACGCGATGGTCTGGGGATGCTCGTGCTGGATGAAATTAAGGAGCTGCTGCGGATCCGTGCGCTTGATGAAGTCGAAGGGGGTCATCTGCAAGGCGCCCTGCAGGCGGTTGATGATCTCGACAGCCTTCTGGCTCCCCAAAGCCTTCTCCAGGACCTCGCGCGCGTAATCCACGCCGCCCTGGGACACGTACTCCTGTCCCACGGCTAGCTGATAACATTCCTCGATCACCGCGTCACGCTCGCCCGGGCTGATGATCTTCATGTTGGCGATCTGAAGGGCCACGCTCTCCACGGCCTCTTCCTTCATCTCCTTGAAGACCTCTGAAGAGATCTCAGGCCCCAAGGCGATGAGCAGGATGGCTGCTTTCTGCTCGCCGGACATTTTGGTGACTGTTTGGGCCATCGTCAGGTTTCTCCTTATGCCTTTTCTTCTGAAAGCCAGCGGCGGATCAAAAGCGCGATCGCCTGGGGTTTTTCACGCGCCAAGTTGGCGACCTGCTGGCGAAGTTCAGCTTTGCGTTGTTCTTCGGCCGCTGCGGCCGCTACGGCTGGATCCATCTCGATCTCAGCCGGGGGTTCCGCTTCTCCACGGCCGATCTCGCGGATCAGCCTTTCTTGGACGCGGACGACCCTGGGCTTCAGGATCGAGCGGAGGACCAGCTGGAGGAAGATGACCAGCAGAAGGACAAAAACGCCCTTCATCAGATTGGTCCACAATTCCTGCTTCTCGGCCTGCACCTGAGCCAATTGCTGGTTCCGATTGAAGGAGGTATCGAAGGAGATGTTCTCGACCGCGACCTGGTCGCCGCGTATCAGATCCAGCCCCGCGGCGGCGATGACGGCAGCCCGGATGGAATCGATCTGCTGCGGCTGCAGGCTGTCGACCATCACGGCGACCGAGACCCGTTTCACGGTCCCCGGCGCTTCGATGATGCGCGCGACCTTTTTGTTGATCTCGTAATTGGTGGTCTCTTCGTTGCGGGTGTAATTGGAGTTTCCGGCCGCCGCGGCGTAGTTCTGGTATCCGGGGATGTTGCTCTCCGTCCCGGGAATGCCGCCCGGCAAGGTGCTGACGCCGCTGGAAGACTCCAACTTGCGCTGCGAACTGCGCACGATGCCCTGATTGTTGACAACCGGCTCGTAGATCTCCGAATTTTGCTCTTTGTGGTCGAAATTCAGTTCCGCGCTGACCCGGATCGCCGCCCGGTTCGGACCGAGTACTTTGTCGAGCATCCCCGAAACGCGACGTTCGATCTCGTGCTCGAACTGCTTTTGGACCTGCAACTGGGAGTCGGCCTCTTTCATCAAGCGGGTCCCGCTGATGGCGCCCGGGGTGGGGTTGGCCTCGTCGGCGAGCTCGTCCTTGATGACATCCGAGAGCACCGTGCCAAAGCTGTCGACGACGGTCACGTTCTTCTTATCCAGGCCTTCCACGCTGGCGGCCACCAAAGAGACCACACCGCGGATCTGATCGGCCCGCAGGCTTGCCCTGGATTTCATGGTCAAGAGGACCGAAGCCGTCGCGTCGCGTTGCTTGGATTCGTAGAGCGAGGGCTTGGGGAGCACCAGGTGGACCCGGGGGCGTTCGACCTCGTCCAACGCGCCTAAAGTCCGCTCCAGCTCGCCTTCCAGGGCCCGTTGATAATTGACCTGCTGGTTGAAATCGGTGATCCCAAAGCTGGTCTTATCAAAGATCTCGAAGCCGACGCCCGAGCCCATGGGCAGGTTCTGGGAGGCCAACGCCAGGCGGGTCTCATAAACCTTGTCCTCGCTCACCTCGATGGTCGTGCCATCCCCGCCAATGCGGTATGGAACGCCATCCGACTTGAGCTTGTCCACAAGGACTCCGGCGTCCTTGGGTGTGAGCCGCGAGTACAGCGTCCGATACTTCGGACGGCTACTCCAAAACACCAACGTCATCAATCCAGCCAACAACAACGCTGGTATCAGGACGACGATCGTTTTCTGGACCGCGTTGAACCTCTGCCAAGCAGAGTTGAACTGGTCCATCAACTGGCGAAAATATTCGTTCACTTAGGGCACCTCGGCGCGTTTCGGTTCATCGTAACCCAGGAACTCAGATCTGCATCCTCATGACTTCCTGATAGGCTTCCACGATCTTGTTGCGGACCGACATGGTCAACTGGAATGCGATCTCGGCTTTCTCTTCGGCGATCATCACTTCGTGGACGTTGTCCACCTTGCCGCTCAAAAATCCTTCGGTCTTTTTCTCGGACGCCTTTTGCAGCTCCACCGTCTGGCCGATGGCGGAGGCCAAGAACTGCTGGAAGGTCTCGGCGGATCCCGGCACAACCTTGGCAGCTGCCTGGGCCATGGTGCTCATCTCATTGAGCTGCAGCATCCCCGCGGTGAGGCTTTTGCTGTAGGCGTCTGCGACCGGCGAGATGGCCATGGCTATCAGGCTTTCCCGATTTCCAGGGCCTTGAGGGCCATGGACTTCGCGTCGTTGATGGCCGTGACGTTGGCCTCATAGGCCCTGGAAGCGGATATCATGTCCACCATCTCGTTGACGATATTGATGTTCGGCATGGCCACGTAACCTTTGGCATCGGCATCAGGGTGGCCGGGATCATAGACCATCTTGGCGCCAGCAGGATCGGGGCTCACCCCGGTGACGCGCACTCCCTGGGAGAGCTGCGCCATGGCCCGCTCTTTGGGCTCGAGCGGCAGCAAGAAAAGCGGCTCACTTTGCCTGGGTTCGAAAACCACCCGAAGCCGACGGTACGGTCCGCCTTCGGCGGTGCGGGTGGTGTTGACGTTGGCGATATTGTTCGCCACCGTGTCCATCCGAAGCCGCTGCGCCGATAGCCCCGAGCCGCTGATCTCAAAGCTGGAAAAAAGATTCATGATTATCTGCCTTCCCTGATGGCGGACTTAAGTTGGCTGAACTGCTGCTGGGTGATCTGCGCTAAGGTGTTGAACAACACCGTGTTCTGGGCCAGCTTCGACATCTCGACGTCGATGTCCACATTGTTCCGATCGTTACGCAAAGAACTGTTATTTTCGGTCAGCACTTCGGGCTGGATCTCTCCAAGACTTTTGCGTTCAAGGCCGATCCCCATATGCCGGTCATCGGTCTTTGCCACGTCAAGTTCAGCGGAAGATCTTGAACGGCCTTCCACGGCCTGTTTGAGTTTTTCACCGAAAATGACTTCGGAACGCTTGAAACCCGGAGTGTCGACATTGGCGAGGTTATTGGAAAGGACTTTGTGCTGAAGGGCGGACGCGTCCATTGACTTTTGGACGAGATCCATGAGTTCGTTGCTGACCAGTTTATTGATCATCAAAGGCACCATCTCTCTCAGGAAACAGCGTCGTGGAACGGGGTAAACTTGAAATCCAGTTCCACAATCAGTTACTTTTTTACCAACGGAATGGTAAACTTGGTGCTATTGATTGTCAAGTTGTTTATAAAACAATTGATATTATTGATTCTATGCCCCTTACCCACAAATTTGAAATTTAGCCCAGCCATTTGTTTCACCTTATAAAACTAAAAATCAGATCGATTGAATAGTTTTAAGAGGGGTCCTCGGGCTTCTTAAACCCTTTTTTGAGCTCCAGGTTCCAGTCCGCCAGGTGCTGGAGGGCCTCCATTGGGGTCATCTGCTCGACCTTCGTATCGCGGATCTGATCAAGGACTTTTTTTTCGGCCAAATTCTCATCAGGTACAGAAAACAGATCGATCTGGGGCAGCCTCTTCTCCTTTTTAGGGGACGATGCCCTATGATTTTTTTCAAGGGTGGCCAGAACCTCGTTCGCACGTTTGAGAACGCGGTCGGGAACCCCGGCAAGGCGAGCCACGGCGATCCCATAGCTATGCTCCGACGAACCTGGCCGGACCTCATGCTGAAATAGGATCTTCCCCTCCCACTCCCGGACCGCGACGCTGAAATTACGGATCCTGGGGAACAAACTCTCCAGTTCCGTCAGCTCGAAGTAGTGGGTGGCGAACATCGTTCTGCAGCCCAACCCCGGGTCCTGATGCAAATGTTCGGCGACCGCCCAGGCGATGCTGACTCCGTCGTAGGTGCTCGTGCCGCGGCCGATCTCATCGAGGACCACCAGGCTTCGGGGACCCGCGTTCCTCAAAATATTGGCGGTCTCGGTCATCTCGACCAAAAAAGTGCTCATCCCACGGCTAAGCCGGTCTGCGGCGCCAACACGGGTATAAAGCTGGTCGATCAACGCGATCTTGGCCCGTTTCGCGGGAACAAAACTCCCAACCTGCGCCATCACTGCGATCAGGGCGACTTGCCTCATGTAGGTGGATTTTCCGGCCATGTTGGGACCGGTGATGAGCATGATCTGCTGTGAGGCCGGATCCAACAGACAATCGTTGGCCACAAAGGTGCCCCCGCGGGCTCGCATCAAA
>JAZKAF010000035.1:60656-62833 GCA_040389285.1 candidate division FCPU426 bacterium | reverse complement strand
CCCATCGAATCTTCCATCATAAAAAGCGGCATTCCGAGGAGCTTCGAGACGGGTTTGGCGGCCTATCTGGTGGCGGAAACGCTGGCTGCGGAGCAGCTGAAACTGGGGTCGTCCGTGGTCCTCGATGCGGTGAGCGCGGTGAAGGAAGCTAGGCAGATGTGGCGGGATCTTTCAGAAAAATACGGGGCGCGGTGGCTTGTCATCGAATGCGTGTTAGAGCCCGGACTACATCGGCAGCGCATTGAATCGCGTGTGCGGAAGATCCACGGCATTCCGGAAGTGACCTGGGAGGACGTGGAAAGATCTCGCAAAGAATATCTTCCCTGGGATCAGGAACGGCTGGTGCTGGATTCGGCGGAGGCCGTAGCAAAAAATTTAGAGAAGGCTCGGATTTTTATCGATGCTTTTCAATGAATGCCAGCATGTCCGGGGGCGTGGGGGCTTCAACTTTCACCAGCTCTTGCGTGATGGGATGCTCAAATTCAAGGCTGGCGGCGTGCAACATGTGGCGCTCGCATTCATAGCGGCCGTCAAAACGCGAATCACCGCCGGCCTTCACGAATCTAAGGAATTCCAGGAACTGCTCGTCCGTCCTGCCATATAACTTGTCCCCGGCCAAAGGCAGGCCCGCGTTCTCCAAATGCACGCGGATCTGGTTCGTCCTTCCCGTCAGCGGAAAACATTCCAGCAGAGAGTAGCCTTTCAAACGCTGCAACACCCTAAAGCGGGTGCGGGAGGGCTTGGTGTCCGGCGTGCCTTCGGGGAAGAGCTTCCAGCGTATCGATATCTGGCTTTCCGGATCCGGTTTCATCCCGCCCGAGATCTCGAATTCCTCCCGGCCTTCCGCCGCCACCCCCCTAGCCACAGCAAGATAGCGTTTCTTGACCAGGCCCTTTTGGAACAGCGGCATGAGCGCCGAGAGCATGACGCTGGATTTGGCCAACACCGTCACGCCGCTGGTCTCCCTGTCCAGCCGATGCCCGAGAAAAAGCTCGGTATCCGGGCGCAGGGTGCGTAGTAAATAGATCAGGGTGTTGCGGACAAAGACCCCGTCCGCGTGGGCTGGCAAGGGCGCGGGCTTATCCGCGAAGAGCAGGAATTCATCTTCAGAGATGACCCGCACGTCCTTGTTCACATAGGGTTCAAGGTGCAGGGTGGTGTAGGCGCTGATGTCGCCGGCTTTGAGGCGGTTGTCAGGTTGGGCGACCTGTCCGTTCAAGACCACCTTGCCCGCCCTGATCTCGGCCAACCATTCGTCCCGGGATTTATAAGGGTAGCGCCCGACCAGATATTCCAAGAGGGTCTTTCCACGGTATTCGTGGGGGACTTTGGAACTCAAGGTCAGTGGGGTCTCGTCGGCCATGCAGCCCGCCTTATTATGGATGGTTCAAAAAAGGGAATCCCTGCTATAATGGCTTCCATCCAACAGCTTATCCCATGTTTCGAGGAGGTTTGCCGTGGAAGAGAATACTACCCTAGAAGCGCTGGCCAGGTGGCTACATTATATGGCTGGCGTGATGTGGATCGGGCATCTTTGGTTCTTTAATTTTGTGAACCTGAACTACCAGAAGGATGTTCCCGCCGAACTAAAAAAGACGGTGAATCCTCCCCTGATGCTGCGGGCCTTGTTCATGTTCCGCTGGGGCGCCATGCTGACCCTGTTGTCGGGCCTCTTCCTCTTGCAGAAGATCCACGGCCTGGACGGCATGAAGACCGGCGGATTCGACACCGACCGCGGTCGTTTCATGGCCATGGGCGCGCTTTTTGGCGTGATCATGTGGATCAACGTTTGGTTCGTGATCTGGCCCCGCCAGAAGAAGATCCTCGGCGGCATGCAGGGCGGCCCCGCGGCCGATCCGAAGCTGGCTCCTCAGGCGGCTTTGGCCAGCAAGATCAACACCTACCTCTCCGTCCCTATGCTGCTGGGCATGCTGGGCGGCGCGCATGGCAACTACGTGATCTTTGGCGGCGGCTGGTCCGGGCTTCTGGCCGGCGTAGCTGTCGGCCTTGGCATCGTTTACGTGGTCTACATGCTTGCCCCCAAGGTCAGCAACCAGATCGTAAAGCCGTAGAAAGCTTTTAGTCCGTGATCCAAGCCCCCTCCGCCCGCAAGGGCTGAGGGGGCTTTTGTTATAAAAGGCACCCTCTCCCGACCCCTGTCGGGAGAGGGTCGCAGC
>JAZKAF010000035.1:53776-60646 GCA_040389285.1 candidate division FCPU426 bacterium | reverse complement strand
AAAGGGCGGGATGAGGGAAGGCGCACGGTGATGAAGGGGTGGGTTGAGGCAAGGCAAGAGATGAGGAAAGCGGCAAGGTGAGAAAAATCGCAGAGAGAGAAAGGCCCGGAAAGCCAACACGCAGGTAGCTAAGAATCCAAGTTTCTACCGTCCCAGTATCCCCCTCACCCGGCGGCCCCTTCGGGTCCGCCACCCTCTCCCGACAGGGGTCGGGAGAGGGTTAGGTAAAATGGATGCGTTCTTCTACGCGGCTGAACGCACACGAGACGTTAAGGAGCCTCTTTGACGCTCAGTAGAAAAAAAGCACCGGAATACTACAATTTGACCCCGCTGGCCCGAAAACTTCGGAAAGAAGATACGCCCGAGGAGTCCTTGCTTTGGGATCGCCTTAGAGGCCGGCGGTTTGGCCTTTTGAAATTTAAGAGGCAGTTTCAGGTGGGGGTTTATATCGTCGATTTTATCTGCTTGGAAAAGGGATTGGTCATCGAGTTGGATGGGAACGGCCATTTCAGCGCGAAAGGCAGACAAGCGGATGAGAACCGTGACCGGGAATTACTTGGCCTGGGACTGAAAGTCATGCGCTTCACCAATGACAGGATACGTAACGACTTGGAAGCGGTGCTCATGGCGATCCAGGCCGGCTTGAAATAACAGGCCGATACCCCTGTTTCTAAGGGCTTTTTTCGCTTAAGATAGCCTCATGCACACATCTCTCCTCGAAGTTATCTTCCGCACCGCGGTCATCTACGCCATGCTCTACGCCGCCTTGAGGATGATGGGCAAGCGGGAGCTGAGCCAATTCAGCGCCTTTGACCTCATCCTGCTGCTGACCCTGGCCAATTCAGTGCAAAACGCCATGGTGGGCGACAATAGCAGCCTCTCAGCCGGGATCGCGGCCGCTTTGACCCTCCTTGTCTTCAATTTCTTGCTGAACGTGCTGCTTTCGCGCAACCTTCGCATGAGGCGCTTCATCGAGGGCGTGCCGACCTTATTAGTCCGCCATGGGAAGGTCGAATGGAAGGGCCTGCACCGGGAACGGATGGATATGGATGACCTGATGACGGCGCTCCGGGAGCATGGGTTCAGGAAGATCGACGACGTGGATCTTGCCGTGCTCGAACTGGACGGATCAGTATCCGTGATGGGGGCGCCGGAAAGGCGTTCGCGGCCACAGCCAAAACGTCAACGGCGTCATGTCAAACTTACCAGTCAATCCTAAGACCGAAGCCGAACTGACCTCGCGCATGCAAGCCGTGGGTTTGCGCGAGTCCGACCTTGAAGAGAGCTTTATCCGCTCTTCGGGTGCCGGCGGCCAGAATGTCAACAAGGTCTCCACCTGCGTGGTCTTATTACACAAGCCCAGCGGGATCTCGGTGCGCTGCCAAAAAGAGCGTAGCCAGGCCATGAACCGTTTTTGGGCCCGGCGCCTGCTGCTGGAAAAGCTCGAGGAAAAGATCCTGGGCGATAAGAGCCGCAGGCAGCAGGAGATGGAAAGGATCCGCCGTCAAAAGAGGCGGCGCGGCCGCAAGGCTAAGGAAAAAATGCTCGAAGGCAAACATCATCGCAGCGGGGTCAAAGCCGGTCGACGTACCCCCGGCCGGGACGACTGAACCTTGAAAACCATCCTCAAAGTTACCTTTAAGCTGCCTCCTAGCGTTGTGGATTGGGCCGGCCAGGCCCTGGTCGCCTACTTTCCCGATGGCCTGGCCCAGACGCCTTCTGGACGCCAGCAGGGCTGGCTGCGCCGCCATGATGCCGCCACGCTCACACGCTTCCGGGCCGAGCTGAAGTCGCTGGGCGGCCGAGAATTGCGCCTGCAAAAAGTGCGGCAACGCAATTGGGTCGGGGAATACCAGTCCCGGTTCCCGCGCCAGACCATTGGACGTTTTGTGATCGTGCCTTCCTGGCGCCGCCAGGGACAGAAGATCCCCAAAACCAGTTTCCCCATCTACCTGCTGCCAGGCCAGGCCTTTGGCACGGGGCTCCACCGTTCCACCCAACTGATGCTCAAGGCCATCCAGCGCTTTGGATCCAGCCCGGACCAGCATGTCTTGGACGTTGGCGCCGGCTCGGGGATCTTAAGTTTCGCAGCCTTGCGCCAGGGTGCGGCTAGCGCGCTTTGCATCGAGATCGAGGAAGCGGCCGCCAAGGAGATACGTTCCAACGCGCGGCTCAACGGCTTCGGCCCCAAGCGGCTCAAGGCCCTTTGCGGCGAATTTCCAGGCTGTCTTAAGGGCAAGAAAGTGAAAGCGGACCTCTTGTTGGCGAACCTGGTGACCCCCCTGCTCTGCAAACTCATGCCTGCGCTGGCGGCCCAGACCCGGGCTGGCGGCACGCTTTTGTTCTCTGGGATCCATACCGAGCCCGAGGCAGACCAAGTCGGTCTGGCCGCGCGTCGCGCGGGTTTGAAGGTCGTGAAGCGCGAGACGAAAGGAGGATGGTGGTGCCTGCAGGCGCTCAAGGCCGCATCCTGACATTGGCGCTGCTGGGCCTCGCCGGCAGCCTGTCCGCCGCGACCCGCTACGTCGAAGAACCCCAGGCCGAGGCCTGCCGCCAATGGGAGATCACCGAACAGGCGGTCTGGGACGGCAGCATCGACCGCAAGGATGCGCGCAAGCGCTTTCAAGAGCTGTGGCCGAACTTAAGCATCACCGAACTTGCCCCGCCGCCGGAGGGACTATGGCAGTGGGTCTTTCCCTTACCGGGTTACGGCCCGGATGATTTTTCCGGGCAGAGCTACGACCCGGATGACTTTAAGTTTTACGACGGACCCAAGGCGCTCGGACATCCAGCCGTCAACATCTACGCGCGCGACCCGCGGCGCAAGGCCCTGGACGAACGCAATGACAAGCCCATCGTGGTGGTGTCGGCCACCAGCGGGGTGGTGGTGTCGGCCAGAAAGTTCTGGGGCGAGGGCGAATCCAATCCGTTGGGGATCTACGTCTGTGTGCTCAGCCAGCATGAGAAGCGGTTCTTCTATTACGCCCAGCTCTCCCGCCTGAAGGTCGGCCTGGGCCAGGTGATCGACAAGGGCCAGGTGCTGGGCTGGCTGGGGCGCAGCGGCCATGACCTGGTCAGGAAGAATCTGGGGACCCACCTTCGTTTTGAGGTCCATAGCTGGGACGACGGCCTGTTTTATCCGGTCTATCCGGGCCGCGCCCTCAAGGCCGCCGAACGCCTGCCATGGCCCCTGCCCGAGCCCGATTACAACAAGCCTCCCAAAAAACGGCGTGGCCACGGGCCGAAAAAATAGGGGTCCCGCCTTGCCAGCGCCGCTTTTTTTAATCAAAATACCTGTTCAAGATCCACTCTATCGAGGGTTTTATGTCCCGTGAACTCGTGAAGGTCCCGCAGCAAGTCATCGACACCGTGCGCATGCTCTGCGTGGACGGCGTGCAAAAGGCCAATTCCGGACATCCCGGAACCCCCATGGGCGCGGCCGAGATGACCCTGACGCTCTGGGCCAACTTCTTGCGCTTTGACCCGCAGCGCCCTGACTGGCGCGACCGCGACCGCTTTGTCTTGTCCGCGGGCCACGCCAGCATGCTGCTCTATTCATTGCTCCACCTCTTCGGCTACGACTGCAGTATGGAGGACTTGAAAGGCTTCCGCCAGATGGGTTCCCGCACCGCAGGCCACCCGGAATACGGGCATCTGCCCGGCATCGAGACTACCACCGGGCCCCTGGGCCAGGGCGTGGCCAATGCCGTCGGGTTCGCGCTCGGCCAGGCCATGCTAGCCGGCAAGTTCAACAAGGGCGCCCACATGCCGGTGCAGGGCCGCGTGTGGTGCCTGGCAGGTGACGGATGCATGATGGAGGGCGTCGCCAGCGAGGCCGCCTCCTTGGCTGGCCATCAGGGACTGAGCAATTTGACCCTGATCTACGACAAGAACAACATCACCATCGACGGCAACATCGACATCGCCTTCAACGAAGACGTGGCTCTGCGCTTCCAGGCCTATGGCTGGCATGTCATCAAGGTGAACGCCTACGATCAGGACGCCCTTTGCCACGCGTTCGCCCAGTCGATCGCCCAGACCGAAAAACCCACCTTGATCGTGGCCAGCTCGGTGATCGGCTACGGCGCGGCCACCCTGGCCGGCACCTCTGCCACCCACGGCGCCGCCTTGGGCGAAAAGGAAGTGGAGGCCACCAAGAAGAACTTGGGATGGCCCCTCGAGCCTTTTTATGTCCCGCCCCAGGCTAAGGAATGGTTCCAGCAGCGCATCGCGGAAAAGATCCAAGGTCACCAAGCCTGGCAGACTGAATTCGAGGCCTGGAAAGCCCTGCATCCTGAATTGGCCCGTGATTACGAGACCCATTGGACCCAGCCCGTGGTGGCGGGATTCGAGACCACGCTCAGCGAAGGCAAAGCCAAGGAAAAGGCCTCGACGCGCAAGCATTCCGGCAACGTGATCCAGGGTCTGGCCAAGCAGCTGCCCTGGTTCGTTGGCGGCTCGGCGGACCTTAGCGAGTCCAACCAGTCGCCCATCAAGGGCGCCAGCATCGTCGCCAAGTCCAGTGACCACCGTTTTGAGGGCAGGAACATCGGCTTTGGCGTCCGGGAACACGCGATGGCCGCGATCACCAACGGCCTGGCCCTGCACGGCGCCTGGCGTCCCTATTGCGCGACCTTCCTGCAGTTCGCCGATTACATGCGTCCCAGCGTCCGTCTGGCGGCCCTGATGCGCGCGCGTTCGATCTTCGTTTTCACCCATGATTCGATCCTCTTGGGCGAAGACGGCCCCACCCACCAACCCGTGGAGCACCTCAGCGCCCTGCGCCTGATCCCGGGGCTGAGCAACTGGCGTCCCGCCGATGGCCTGGAGACCGCGATGGCCTGGGCCTGGGCCGCCACCAAAGCGGACGGACCGGTCACGCTCAGCTTCAGCCGCCAGAACGTCGCCGTGATCCCTTATCCCGCCAGCTTTGACGAGCACGACATCTGGAAGGGCGGCTATGTCTTGCAGGAGAACGCCGCCGCCGAATTGACGCTGATCGCCACCGGCTCCGAACTGGGCCTTGCCCTTGATGCGGCCAAGGTCATGGCCGAATCCGGCGTGCAGGCGCGTGTGGTCTCCATGCCTTCGGTCTGCGAATTCAACCGCCAGCCCCAGGCCTACCGCACCGAAGTGCTGGGAAGCATTCCCCGCGTGGTCATCGAGGCCGGCGCCACCGCGCTTTGGCCCCACACCGTGGGTTCGGACGCGCTGCTGATCGGCGTGGACACCTTCGGCATGTCGGCGCCCATCGAGGCCCTGGTCGAGCATTTCGGCCTGACCCCCGCCAAGGTGGCCAGCCGTGTCAAAACCTGGCTGGCAGAGGTCTGAGCTTGCGCGCGATCCGCGTTTCAGCTTTCGGCGGGCCCGAGGTCCTGAAACTCGAGGACGTCGTCCTGCCCAAGCCGGGTCCGGGCGAGCTGCTGCTGAAGGTCAAGGCCGTCGGCGTCAATCCCGTTGAGACCTATGTCCGCAGCGGCATCTATCCCAACAAGCCCGCCTTGCCTTACACCCCGGGAAGCGATTGCGCGGGACTGGTCGAAGAAACGGGTAAGGATGTTTCCAAGTTCAACATCGGCGACCGGGTCTACAGCTTTGGGACCCTCAGCGGTTCCTACGCTGAATACGCCCTAGTCCACGAATCCCGGATCCAGTTCCTGCCTGAGAATGTTTCTTTTGAACAGGGCGCCGCCCTAGGCGTGCCCTATGGCACCGCGTATCAGGCGCTTTTCGTGCGCGCCCAGGCCAAGGCGGGTGAGAGCGTCCTGGTGCATGGCGCCAGCGGAGGCGTGGGCCTGGCGGCTTGCCAATGGGCGCATTCGGCTGGACTGAAGGTCTTCGGCACCGGCGGCAGTCCGGCCGCGCTGAAAGCCATCGAAGCCAATGGAGCGCATGCGGCCTTCGACCATCACAGCCCGGGCTATCTCGAGCAGATCCGGGAACGCAACCACGGCAAGGGCCCGGACATCATCTTGGAAATGCTGGCCAACGTGAACCTGGCTAAAGACTTAGGTGCGCTGGCGCTTCGCGGCCGGGTGGTGATCATCGGCAGCCGCGGTCCCATCGAGATCGATCCGCGCATGACCATGGGCAGGGACCTTGCCATTTTGGGGATGGCCAACAGCAACGCCCAGAATCTGGCGGCCAACCATGAAGCCATTTATGCCGGACTCGAACAGGGCATTCTTAAGCCCGTCATCGCCGAAAAGCTCCCGCTGGCCGAAGCGGCCAAAGCCCACGAACAGGTGATGAAGAATGGAAAGATAGGCAAAATAGTGCTTCTGCCTTAAGTCTCGCCTGCCCCCTTAAAGCCCGCCCCCCAGCCCTCCCCCTCGTGCTAAAATAGAGTTGTCCCCACCTTTACGGAGGCTGCCATGGCAACACTCCACCCGATTAAGCCATTCCTGGCAAAACGCATCCTCGTCACTACCGATTTTTCGGCCTTTGCCAACACCACCTTGCCGATGGCCCGCGCCCTTCTCGCCCGGGGCGGAAAAATGCGGTTGCTCACCGTTGTGCATCCCATCATGGGCCCCAGCCTGGCTGGGCCTGAAATGGCCGTGCCGGTCTATGATCCCGTGGCCACGGATCATGCCGTCGCCAGCGCCCGCAGGCATTTGGAAGCCCTGGCAAAACAGGTCCGCGGCGTCAAAATAGAATTGGCGGTGCTGGAAGGTCCTTTGACCGCCCAGGCCATCGTGCGCGAGGCCAAGCAATGGAAGGCCGACCTGGTCTGCCTTAGCACCCACGGCCGCAGCGCCCTGAAGCGCATCGTCTTCGGGTCGGTGGCCATGAAGCTGATGACGCTCTATCCAGGGAGGGTGCTTCTGCTGAAGCCGGGTTTTGGAAGGAAGTGATGAGAACGGCCAT
>JAZKAF010000035.1:40460-53766 GCA_040389285.1 candidate division FCPU426 bacterium | reverse complement strand
GTTCGACGAACGCCACCCGGCTGTGACCCGTTTCATTGCCCAGGTCATCCGCGAAGCGCACAAGGCTGGCGCCAAGGTCGGCATCTGCGGCCAGGCTCCCAGCGACCATCCTGATTTTGCCGCCTTTCTGGTGCGCTCAGGGATCGACTCGATCTCCCTGAACCCGGACAGCGTGGTGGGCGCCTTAAAAGTGGTTCAAAGAGAAGAGCGGAAAATGAAGGCTAAACATCATTAAAAATAAGACTATACAAATTTATGGTTTATTTTCCTTGACCCTGATTTAAGCTTTTAGTATAAAGACCATACAAGTGAATGGGCTCGCGCTGACCCTGTTTAGTCCTTTAATCTTCTCGCCCTCCAGCTAGAGGCACCTTGCAAGGCGCCTCTAGCATGCACGGCGAACAAGGGCAGGTTTGGCGCCAGCGGAACGGCACTGCGGCCAACAACACACCCCGTATCTCGCACAAGGAGAAGACTATGGTACTCAGCGAAAGGCAGAAGGCACTGGAAATCGCGGTCGGAGAGATCGAGAAGCAGTTCGGCAAGGGTTCCATCATGAAATTGAGCGACGCCCCCTCCGTGGACATCGAGGCCATCCCCACCGGCGCCTTGAACCTGGACATCGCCCTGGGCGTCGGCGGCATCCCACGCGGCCGCATCATCGAGATCTATGGTCCGGAAAGTTCGGGCAAGACGACGCTGACCCTTTCGGTCATCGCCAGCGCGCAGAAGATGGGCGGTATCGCCGCCTTCATCGACGCGGAACACGCCATGGACCCGGACTACGCCAAGAAAGTGGGCGTCAATATCGACGACCTGCTCATCTCCCAGCCCGAATCGGGCGAACAAGCCCTTCAGATCGTCGAGACCCTGGTCCGTTCCGCCGCCATCGACGTGATCGTGGTGGATTCCGTGGCCGCCCTGGTCCCCAAAGCCGAGATCGATGGCGAGATGGGTGACTCTCACATGGGCTTGCAGGCCCGCCTGATGTCGCAGGCCCTGCGCAAGCTGACCTCCATCGTGGCCCGCTCGCACACCTCGGTCATCTTCATCAACCAGCTGCGCGAAAAGATCGGCGTGATGTTCGGCTCGCCCGAGACCACGCCCGGGGGCAAGGCCCTCAAATTCTACGCCTCGGTGCGCCTCGACATCCGCCGTATTGAGAGCATCAAGGTCGGCCAGGACGCCGTGGGCAACCGCGTGCGCGTCAAGACCGTCAAGAACAAGGTGGCGCCGCCTTTCCGCGAGGCCATCTTCGACATCATGTTCGGCGAAGGCATCAGCCGCGAAGGCACCATTGTCGACATGTCGTCTGATCTGGGGATCGTTGAAAAATCAGGCAGCTGGTTCTCCTACAATGGCAACCGCATCGGCCAGGGACGCGACGCGGTGAAGGCGTTCCTCAAGGAAAATCCGGCCCTCTGCGACGAACTGGACAAGAAAGTGCGGGCCCTGATCGCCTCCAACGCCAAGGCCAAGACTGAGGAAGCTGCGGCCAAATCCGCGGCGATCTCCGCTAAGGTGAATGCCGGTTTCGAGGCCTCCGCCGCCGCCGCGGTGGCAGCCAGCGCTCCCGAAGCGCAAGCGGCTGAAGAGAAGCCCAAAGTCGGCAAAAAATAAACCGCGAATAACCAGGTTTCGGCCTGAAAAGCCCGGTTTCCCGTCCAAGGGAAGCCGGGCTTTTTGTTGTCTGCGGCCGCTTTGATTTTGATATTATCGAGTTCAAATCGGCATGCGAAAGGAAAACAAACCATGGCGGAACGCAAATGGGGCTGCAGGATCAGCGCGGACCACGAATACAAGGGACTGCGCACGGTAGTCCTTCAAAACGACCTGATCCGGGTCACGGTGCTGGCGGACAAAGGCAGCGACATCGTCGAATTTCTGCATAAGCCCTCGGACACCGACTTCATGTGGTGGACCCCCGGCGGCCTCCAGCGCATGGACAAATACAAGCCGGGCCGGCCCCACAGCGACGGCGCTTTCCGCGACTACTACGAAGGCGGCTGGCAGGATATCTTTCCCTCGGGCGGCGTGGCCAACACCCATCAGGGAGCGGATTACGGACTGCACGGCGAGTCGGGCCTCCAGCCCTGGAGCGTCAAGATCCTGAAAGACGATGCGGACGAAGTCTCGGTGGAGCTGGGCGTGGAGACCTTCCGTTCGCCTTTCAGGGTGCGCAAGGTGCTGACCTTGAAGCGCGGGGTGGGGGCTTTGTTCATCGAAGAGAGCATGACGAACTTGGGGGAGACAAAACTGGACGCCATGTGGGGCCATCATCCGGTTTTTGGCGCGCCCTTCTTGTCGCCGGATTGCCGCGTGGATCTCGCCGGGGCCACAGCGGAGTACCATGAAAAATTCTCGGACATGCCGCGTTTCGCCGACGGCACCGAAGGCCCCTGGCCCCGGATCAAGGCCAAGGACGGCAAGATCATCGACATCTCGCGCTTTCCGGATCCCAGTCAGCGCAGCGCCGATATGTTCTATTTGAAGGACCTTAAGGCGAACTGGTACGCCCTGACCAACACGAAATCGAAAGTGGGTTTTGGCATGTGCTGGGATCTGAAGACTTTTCCGTATCTATGGTTCTGGCAGGTCTACAAAGGTTCGATGGGGCCGCCTTCCTGGGGCCGTAATTATAACTGCGCTCTGGAGCCGTTCTCTTCGATCCCTTCGGGCCTAGCCAACGCGGTGGCCAGGGGGACCCAGCTGGTCTTCAAGCCGGGCCAGACCCGCAAGACCTGGCTGACGGCGGTGGCGTATGGCGGCAAGTCCAGGGTGAAGAAGATCGACCGCTTAGGAAGGGTCGCCTAGGGCTGGCTGTCGGCGACGATCCGGTTCATACGGCCCAGGTTCTGCTCGATCTGCTGAGCCAGCCGCAATTGGGTGCGGGCCCGGTCCAGGTTGTGGCCTTCACGGTGGATCTTGTAATAGGTGTCGCCCGAAAGATGGTCGGTCAGGAAGCGGATGCCGGTTTCGAAGGTCAGTAGCCATCCCGCAAAGGCCAGGTTGTCGCGTTCGGCCTTGTTCAGGAAAGCCCCGGCGCTCCCCAGGTAGCCCCTTGCCAGGGCTTCGAACAGGGCCCACTGGATCTGAACTTTTTCCAGGTCCTTTTCGTCCTCCGGGACAGGCATGACCGAGCTGCGGACCATGTCCCCAAAATCGTAGGGCGCTAGGCCTGGCATGACGGTATCGAGGTCGATCACGCAGATCCCTTCGCCGGTCACATCGTCGAGCATCACGTTATTCAGCTTGGTATCGTTGTGAGTCACGCGCTCGGGGATCGCGCCCTCCCGATGCAGTCCTAGCAGATGCCCGGCCTCGGCCTTTCTGGCTAGGGCATATCCAAGTTCCGCCGCGCAGCCTGCGGCTCGCCCTTGGCTGTCGATCCCGGCCGCCCTGGCCAAGGCCTCCAGGCGCAAGGGTGAGTTGTGAAAATCCGGGATGCTCTCGTGAAGGCGGCCGCCCGGAAGGTCGGCTAGTAACCTTTGAAAGTCACCGAAGGCGCGGGCCGCAGCCAGGGCTTGCTCGGGCTTTTTGATGACGTCGAAGGTCTTGGCATTTTCGATGAAGAGATAGGTCCGCCAGGTCGAGCCTTCAGAGTCACGCCAATAGGGCAGACCATCGCGGGAGTGTACCAGGGTCAGCGCCCGGCGCGAAGCATCGGGGACCCCAGAAGCCTCCAATTTTTGGCGCTGGTGGCGGGTCACCCGAGCGATATTTTCCATGACACGGGGCGGGTCCTTCAGCACTCGGTGGTTGATGCGCTGATGGATATAGCGGACTTGGATCCCGTTTTGGATGAAGGTGGCGGCAAAGGTGTCGTTGATGTGGCCGCTGCCAAAGGGGATGCCTTCGGCAAAGTCACCGGGAATGTCAAAGCCGGCGGCGACGTCGCGCAAGTCCATGAATGTGCCGGCTGAAGCCATGCTTGGTTCCCAAAAAAAAGGCGTGGCGCCGATCTTGGAGGCAATGATCGGGCCGGGATTAGTATAAAATAGTTAAGGGTTCCAATCTATCTTGGGAGATCTTGTGGCTGAAAATAAAATGGGCTGGTTGAAGAAGATCCTGCTGATCGGAGCGGGGCTCTTGTGTCTAGGGGTCGCCGGACTGGCCGCGGCCATCTATTTGACCGACTGGAACGCCCTCAAGGACAAGGGCGCGGCCTACCTTTCCGAGACCCTGCATCACAAGGTCAGCATTGGAAAGGTCGAAGCCGGCCTTTTCACGGGCGTCACCATCCACAAGATCAGCGTGGCCAACGCCGCCGGCTTCGGGGCCCAACCGCTTTTCTATAACGAAGAAGCCAAGCTCCACCTCAATTTCCTGAGCCTTTTCTCCCTGCTCTCGGGCAAGCTAGTGGTGCCGGGTATCGAGTTCAAGAACCCCAAAGTGCTGATCGAAAAGAGCGCTTCGGGAACTTTCAATTTCAGCGACATGAGTTCGGCCCCGACGCAGGCTGGAAAGCCAACTGCGAAAGCTGAGGCTTCCTCGGCCAAGGCGCCTGATATCCTGATCGCGTCGTTCAAGGTCAGCGGGGGTGACTTCAGCTACCGCGACCTGCGCACGGGAAGCCTGACCGCTATCCACGGCCTGGACCTCGATCTGACCGGCATCAGCTTGCAAGCCGGTGGCAAGTCCCGCCTAGTGCTCAAGTTCAACGCCGAAACCGAAGGCAAGAAGATCCCGGTCTCCCTGCTGGCCGATTTCAGTCTGGATCTTGGAGCCAAGAAATTGGTGCTGCATGCTTCGAAGCTCGGCGTTCCTTCCCTTAGCGTCGGCGTGGTGGGGAGCGTGTCGGATCTCAGCGGGGATCCGGCCATGGACCTGAATCTTGACGCCGAGGCGAATCTGGGGACCTTGGTGGCGGACTTAGCGCCACCAAGCGTGGTGAAAGGCTTGCCTGCGGGCTTTAAGACCGAGGGTGGCATCAAATTCCTGGCCAAGGTCAAGGGGCGCGCGTCGCGGCCCGAGGCCATGAGCTTTGACGCCCGCCTGGAACTCGACAAGGTCGGCATCAAGGTCGCGGATGTCCCTGCCATCGAAGGGATGACCGGGGAGCTCAAGATCGGGCCCAACAAGGCCAGCCTGCCTGGGCTGACCCTGACCATGGCGGGTTCGCCGCTGACCATTAAGCTGGATGCCTGGGACTACAGCCTTCAGGGCCTGATGGGGCCCAGCAGCGCGATGAAGATGTCGGTCCGTTACTCCATCACTTCGCCGAAACTGGCCTTAGGTCCCGTCATCGATTTCGCCATGGCGCCGGATAGCCCGGCCGTGGCCAAGGCCAAGGCGGCCGAGATCTTGCGCACCGGTGGGGTCAAGGACCTGCGTTCCGCGGTCCCCAAGGGGCTCAGCGTGGAGGGCGAGATCAAGGCCGACGCCCTGCAATACCAGGGCATCCTGACCGGAAAATTCAGGAACAAGATCCGGCTGGCAGGGCAAAAGCTGCAATCGTCCTCGGATCTGGAACTTTTTGAAGGCGCGTTTTTCGAGAGGACGAACGCCGACTTCTCCATCCCCGGCCCCGCGTTCAACTTCCAGGCCGGCTTGGATAAGATGCGGCTGGAGAAGTTCGTGGACGCGGGGCTCAGCGCCGCGCCCGATAGCAAGGCTTTGGCCCAGATCAAGGACAAGGTCAGCGGGATCCTGGGTTTCCGCCTGGATGGCCGGGGACGCGGCTACAAAAAACCGGCTCTGACGCGCAACATGGACCTGAAAGGCCATTTTCAGATGCTGGATGGTGTGCTGAAGAAGCTGGATATCCAGGAAAAATTGGCGGTCTCCATCCCGCATCCGCCCACCGCAGAGATCCTGCGCAAGGATATCCATTTCGGACAGATGTTCGCGGACTTCACGCTGAAGAACGAAAAATTCGTGCTCTCCAATTTTGTGCTCTCGTCCGGCAAGGACCATCGAGGCGGGGACCTGATGCTGCAGGCCAGCGGCCAGATGCAGCTGGGTGGCGCCTTAGCCTTCCGCGTGATCCCGCGTTTCAATCCACGGCTGGTGAAGCTGGAGGGGCTGCTGCAGGACGCCTTCGCGGACGAGGCGGGCTGGGCCACCTACAACTATATCGGCTACGCTGGGCCGGATCTGGACCATGCCAAGTCTGACTTCAAGGCCGGAGCCGTGAACGCGGCCAAGAAAGTGGCGCAAAAGCAGATCGAACAGGTGAAGCAGAAGGTCCAACAGGAAGGCCAGAAGGTCTTGCAGGAAAAAGGCAAGGTCATCGAAACCCAGGGTAAGGAACTGCTGAAGAATCTTTTTGGGAACTGAGACGGCATTGAAGCCCCAGATCCAGATCTACACAGGCGACGGCAAGGGCAAGACCACCGCGGCTTTGGGGCTGTTGTTGCGTTTTGTCGGTGGCGGCGGCAAGGCCTGCCTGATCCAGTTCGACAAGGGCGCCGCTCCTGGATCGGATTTTTATGGAGAGCGCAAGGCGATGGCCCTTCTGCCGGGGCTGAAACTCGAGCCCACGGGCCTGCCGCGTTTCAATCCTGACAAAGGGACTTTTCGCTTCGCCAATATTCCCGGAGACCTTCAAGAAGCGCGCCGTGGCCTAGACCTGGCCCGAGGCGCTTTTCGCCAGGATTACGGCCTGGTGGTCCTTGATGAGCTGCTATCCACGGTCTTGACCGGCTTAGCCAGTAGGGACGATATCATGGGTTTGCTGGACGACTACGAAAGCCTCGGCCGCCCCTGTGAGTTGTTGATCACCGGACACAAGATCTGGCCTGAATTGGAGGCCCGTGCTGATCTGATCACTGAAATGAAGAAACTTAAGCATTATTTCGACAAGGATCTTAAGGCCAGAAAAGGCATTGAATTTTAGAATGTTTCGCTTTATGAAAACAGATTGACAAATTATTCAGAATTTCCTATCATTTTTATCATTTCGCGATACGAATCTGGATTTCAAAGAATACACTTAGAGGCTGGGAATGCGCAGGAAAAAAGTTTATGAATCCACGGTTCAGTCTGTGGAAAGAACGCTCGATATCGTCGAAGCGCTCTCCGCGAACCGAACTGGCATCGGCGTCACCGAGCTCAGCAAGGCGCTGAACCTTCACAAAAGCACGGTACACCGTCTTTTGACCACCTTGATGGTCCGGAAATATGTCGAACAGGACAGCGAATCCGGAAAATACCGGCTCTCGGTCAAATTGTTCGAGCTGGGCAATGCGGTTCTTTCGAAACTGAACATGCGCGCCCACGCGCTGCCATTCTTGCGCGAATTGCGCGAGCGCTGCCGCGAAACCGTGCAGTTGTCCATCATCGACCAGGGCGAAGTGCTCTACATCGACGTGCTTGAATCGCCCGAAAAAATAGGCGTTAAGGCCCAGATCGGCGAGCGCGCGCCGCTTTATTGCACTTCGTCAGGCAAGATCTGGCTGGCCGGGCTGCCCGATGAGCGTCTCTATGAAGTCGCCCGCGGGATGGATTTCAAGGCGCGGACCCCCGCGACCCTGACCAGTTTTGAAACGCTGCGCGACCAGATCGCCAAGATCAAAGAGGCCGGAGTGGCCCGCGATATGGGCGAGTTCGACGCCGACCTTCGGGGCGTGGCTGCCGCCATCAAAAACTACCGCGGCCGCGTCATCGCCTGCATTTCGGTGACCATCCCGGCCTCCCGGTTCAGTGAAGGCGGATTCCAGGATCTGGCCAAGTCGGTCAAAGATACGGCCGATAAGATCAGCTATAGTGTGGGCTACACGGAAAAATGAAACAAAACGGGTCCTAGCCCGTCATCTAGGAAACCTTTGATTTGTCGCTGGGTTACGGGTAATATGGCGCTAAATAGCTGGACTTAAGAGGTTTTATGAAATCGTTCGTTTTGCTGGGGCTGTTGCTGGGTGCGGTGGGCTTAAGGGCCGACCAGGGCAGCACCGCCGCCAGTTTTTTGAAGCTCCAGACGGGACCCCGGGCCATCGCCATGGCTGAAAGCTTCTCCGGTCTCGCTGACGACATCAATGCCATTCAATACAACCCGGGCGGCCTGGGCTTTTTGTCCGGCCAGCAGTTCACCATCATGCATGCCACATGGTTCGAGGATATGTCCTATGAATATGCGGCGATCGCCTCCAACTTCAAGAGTTTCGGCACCATCGCGTTGAGCGGTTTGTATTTGAACGGCGGTTCTTTTGACAAGTATGTGCTCGACTCCAGCGGCAGCCCGGTGTCCCAGGGGACCTTCGGCGCCAGTTCGATCGCCATGGGCTTCAGCTACGCCAGGACCATCATCCCTTCGTTGTCCATGGGCATGAACGTCAAGCTGATCAGCGAGACCATCGACACCGAATCGACATCGGGATTCAGCGCTGATTTCGGGACCTTCTACCGGATGCCGTTCAAAGGCTGGACCACGGGATTCGAATTGCAGAACATGGGGACCAATTTTGGCTTTGAGCAGGCTTTCGAGCTCCCCTTGACCCTGCGCGTGGGTGTGGGCTACAAGCCTTCGGCCAATGTCGCCGTGGACATGGATTATGTGCAGCCCAAAGAGACCGTGGGGCACATCAGCGTAGGCGGCGAATATGCCTACCGGATGCTCTTTTTGCGCCTGGGTTACAAATATGGTGGCGCCCTGGACTACGACCAGACCTTCACTGGATTCGGTCCCGCGATCGCCGCGGGCTTGACCATGGGCTTGGGCTTCAAATACAGCAATTTCCAGGTGGATTACGCGTACGCGAATTACGGATTTCTTGGCACCCCGCATCGCGTGGCTTTGACCGTCAAGTTCTGACCGATCGCGGTCATGTTTAGGAAAGCGGATCCGGCGGTCGGGATCCGGAGGATGGAATCGACAACCTTTTGGGACTCCCTTGAGCAGGGGGTTTCGAAAGGTTTTTTTTATGGTACGGTCCCAGATCGGGGCCCTGGAGAAGCGACTTGGAGTTGAAGACTTTTTCATTTTTGTTTTTCGTGGTCGCCGCGAGCGGCGCCTCGGGCGCCGACTCGGTGGGCCTTGCCGACGCGTTCTTTGACGCGAGAGCTTATAGCCTCGCCGTCCACGAATACGAAGACTCGCTGCGGGACGAAGCCGCCACGGACAAGGCCCATGTGCGCTTGCGTCTCGGCCAAGGCTACCAGGCGTTAGGGGATCCCTCGCGCGCCGCCGAGGCGTATCAGGACTTTTTGGATGAAGATCCTTCCGACTTGCTGGCTCCCCAGGCCTGGCTGGGCATGGGACTTTCCTATCAGAGCGCCGGGCGCTATGCCGAGTCCCAGCGCGTCTTGGGAAGCATGCTGCAGCTCTACCCCCGGCACCCCCTGGCGCCCCAGGCCGCTTTTGGCATGGCTGAGAACTTCTACCATCAAGGGCTCTACGCCGACGCCGAAAAAGCCTACGGACGGGTCGAACAAGATTATCCCGCCACGAGTGAGCCAGCCAAAGTGGTCTACGCCAGGGCTTGGTCCCTTTTCGCCGCGAGCCAGGGGACCTCGATGGATCCGGAGGAAAAGAAGTCCAGCCTCTCCCGGGCCTCGAAGCTGTTCTCAAGCGTGGTGGAGCGTTGGCCCGATTCCGAACTGGCGCCTTTAGCCCTCTACCAAAAAGGCGAATGCGACTTCGCGTCTGGGGATTACGCATCGGCTTTGGAGGCCTATGACGGCCTTGAAACCCGCTACCCCGGGCATGGGTTGGTGCCGGCGGCCCATTACTCCGCCGCATGGTGCGTGTATCAACGGGGAGAGTGGAGGGAGGCGTCCGGGCTCTTTCAGCGTTTCACGGCCATGTATTCCGAGCACGAACTCGCCCCTTGGGCTGCCTATCTGGCGGGGGTAAGTCTGGCGCGGGCCGGCGACCTGGAGGGCGCCAAACCCGCCTATCAGCTGGCGATCCGCAAATATCCGGGATCGGAGATCGTGGAGCGGGCCCGCTACGGCCTCGCCTGGCTTGCCACGATCAAGCGCGATTTTTTGGCGGCGGTGGACGCGGACAGCAAGTTTCTTGAGGCCTATCCTGACAGCCCTCTGGCGCCCTCCGCCCTGTTCTTAAGGGCCGACGCCGAGGTGAAGTTGGAGCGTTTCGCTTCGGCTCGCGCCGACTACGCCACCCTGATGAAGAAGTTCCCTTCGAGCCCGGTGGCCACCAACGCCCGTTTCTTCCTGGCCTCCTGTTATTTGGCCGAGGGGGACGCCATCAACGCCCGCGACCAGTACCGCGAATTCAGGCGCCTTCAAGGTCCCTCCAACCCTTTCTATGCGGAAGCCGGCCTGCGCGAAGCGGACGCCATGTTCGAGGCGGGCCAGTTCGGAGAATCGGAACAGGCCTACGCCGCCTTGCTGTCCTCCAAGGGCTCGCCGCAAGTCCCGGGAGCCCGCTATGGTTTGGCGTGGATCGCCTTTCAGCAAAAGCGCTGGCAAGATTCGGCCAGCCAGTGGAAGCGGCTTGCCGAAGATTTTCCGCAGCATCCCTTGGCCGCCGAGTCCTTGTTGCACGCTGGGGACAGCCAATACAATCTCAGCCGTTACGAAGACGCCCTGGCGCTTTACCGCCGCGCCGCCAAGTCGGGCGCGGGAACTTTGCTGGAGGCCCAGGCGCGTTACCAGGCTGGATGGGCCGGCTACCGGATGAAGAATTTCGACCAGGCCCACGCGGACTGGTCGATCGCGGCGGCCAAATTTCCGGATGAGGCCCGGGCCGCGGAATCCCGCTACTGGATGGCTTGGGCCCTTTTTCGCAAAGGCGAGTTCGTCCCCGCCGCCGCCGCCTTCGCGGATCTGGCTCAGCGCTACCCCCAGTCGACGCTGGTCAACGAGGCCACCTTGCGCCAGGCCGACAGCCTTTACAACGCAAAGTCCTATGAGGAAGCGATCGCGCTTTACAAGGGGCTGGTGACCCGGGCGCCCAAGGATTCCCGGGTCGCCGCGGCGCTTCACGGCATCCAATGGTGCTACTACGCTCTGGGACGGGATGAGGAAGCTGTGGCCGCCTCGAAGGAATTCCTCCAGAAATATCAAAAAGCCGAATTCGCGCCGGAGATCCAGTTCCGCGTGGCCGAGCACTATTTGAACCGAGGGGATTTTGGGAAGGCTGAAAAAGAGCTCGACGCCCTAAAGAACAATTATCCCGGCAGCAGCGTCGACCTGGGCGCGACCTATTGGCGCGGACAGGCGCGTTTTAAGAACCTTCAGTTCAACAAAGCCATCCAGGACTGGAAGCAGGTGGTGGAAAAAGCCCCGGGCAATCCACTGGCGCCGCGCGCCCAGTTCAAGATCGGCATGGCGTATTACCGGCTGCAGGAATATCCCGAGGCCTTGGAAGCTTTTGCCAAGACCTTGGACGCCTATGGCAACACCTTGGATGTGGCCGCCGACGCCCAATTCAACCGGGGCATGACCTTCAAACGGATGCAAAAGGATAAGGATGCGGAGGAGGCCTATGCCGCGGTCATCAAGGACTATCCATTGAGCCCCCTGGCCAACATGGCCCGCATCCGCATCGGCTATATCCACGAGGACGCGGGTCGCTTCGAACAGGCCATTGCGGCTTATAAGGACCTGGCCTCGCATGACCCGGGAAAGTTGGGTGCTGAAGCACAGTTCCTGGTGGGAGACTGCCTGGTGGCTCAAAAGAAATTGGAACTCGCTGTGGCGGCTTACCAGGAGGTGGCCGACCGGTTTAAGTCCGAGTCGAATTGGGCTGTGACGGCTCTCGCCCGGGTGGCGGAGCTGCAGGAACAGGCGGGCCAGGACGCTAAAGCCTTGGCCACTTATCAGCGCATCATCGCCGGCGGCGGCAATGCCGAGTGGACGAACGCGGCCCGTAAAAGGATCGAAACGATCAAGGCGAGGCTCAAAGCCGCCGAACCGGCGACCGCCCCGCCTGCCGCCGCGAAAACGAAAATAAAGCGGGCCTCGGGAGTCCTGCCATGAAGCCTTTCAAGATCGCGGGACTCATCCTGGTTTTCTGCGCGGGACTGGCGCAGGCCGAGCCCGTGTCCAAGCCTGACGAGCTGGCCGGGGAAAGGGAGGAAGCTCCCAAGGCCGTCCGCGTTCGTCCTGAAGCGGCGGAACCCGATGAAGCGGGCCGCTTCGTGTCGCTGACGCGCAGCTCCAAAAGCGTGTTCGACGCCAACTACGACCTTCCGGAAGCGGTGGTCACCGCGGGCGGCGAGCGCAAGGCGGTCTCGAAACGGCCGGAGCTGGGCGCTATTCAGGACACTCTCAGCGGCGCTAAAGCCGGCCCCGGAGACCAGGAAGCCCCCAAGCTCCAAGCTGGCGCCCAGGGACAACGTGCGTCGCTGTCGGCCCTCAGCGAAACCTCCAAGCCAGCCTATGGTCAGCTGCGCGCGCTTTACGGCGTTCCCAACACGCTGGAAGGGCAGGTCCTTTGGGGCGAGGAATTGGGAAGCACCTATTATCTGCTGGCGGCCGATGGAGGCTCCTCGGACGGCGGCCCGGTCCAGGCGCCTTTGACCGTGAAGAACTGGAATTCGCGGGCCTCGCTTTTGGCCCGCGGGGGCCTCAGGCTTTCTTCCGGCGCTGGCCTTTCCCTGGAATTGGAGGGAAGTGGGCGTAATCGCCTCTGGACCCGGGGGCCCATGCCGGACCCTCGCATGGACCGCTCGCGGGTCGGCTTGGCGCTGGCTTATGACGGTCCGGCTGGTTCCTGGATCCGCCATCGCCTGAGATTTTCCGCGGAGCGGTCGTTGGTGGTCCTTCCGGGACTGGGGAGCGCCTACACCGAATCGCTTCAGGGGCTGGAGCTGAACTTTGACCAGCCTTCGGGCAGCGCCCCCCGTGGCATGCAATGGAAGGCGGATCTTTCAGCCTTCGGCCTGATGCAGGAGACCGCGCCCGGCCTGCCCACTGGCCGCCATCCTCTGCTCGGCACCGCCCGTCTGATCGCCCATCTGGATCTCTGGAACGGTGCGCGATTTGGTCTGGGCCTGAATTTGGAGGGGGTAAGCGGCGGGCCGGATGTTTTGCTGTTCGCTCCCCGTTTTGAATTGGAGCAAAGGGTGGGCGGCGGGATCAGCGTCTGGGCTCGCTTCGATCCCCGGCTTTCGATCCCGACCCTGCATGGCGGCCTTTTTGAAAAAGATCCTGCCCTGCCCTCGGTCACGGCCCTGCCGCAGAAAGAGCTCCTGGATCTGAAGGCGGGACTGAACGCGGTCTTTCATGACAACATCAGCATTGAGCTGAGCGGCTTCCTGCTGGAAAATGTCGATGGGACCCAGCTCGACGATCCGTTCGCGCTCGGACTCTGGACCACGGCTTCCGTGCCTGGGATGCGGGTCGCCGGTGTCGACTTCCGGCAGACAGCGCGCTGGGGCCAGGGCTTCAAGCAGGG
>JAZKAF010000035.1:0-40450 GCA_040389285.1 candidate division FCPU426 bacterium | reverse complement strand
TAGGTGTCCGCCTGGCCGACACCACCCTCTTGGGTGGCAAGGCCATGCAGGCGACCTTTGCGCCGCTGATATCCGCGGAAGGATCGCTGGAGTACGGGATCAAGCGCTGGAAATTCGATTTAAGGGGGATCTATGTGGGGGAACGCCATCAGCGCCTTTCCCTGTCGAGCACGGATCTGCCGGCCTATTTTGACCTGAGGGCTGGCGCGGAATTCGCCTTGCTCGACGATCTGTCATTGCTTGCCGAAGGACGCAACCTGCTCAGCCAGGCCGTCCAGGAGTTTGGGGGTTACCCGGAGCCCGCCCCTTACTTAGGGTTGGGTGTTTTTTACAGGTTTTAGTCCTTAGCATTCAGGAGGCAGGATGTTCCGTGAAAGCGGATTTTGGGAATTGATCAGGCACGGCGGAGTCACGCTGTACGCCTTGATCGGGCTCTCGGTGTGGAGTTGGTCCATCATCGTGGAGCGTTGGATGAAGTACGGAAGGGCCGAAAAGGGAAGCGAACGCCTCAGCGCTCGCGTTTCCAAGCTGGTGAGAGCTGGCCAGCTGAGCGAAGCCCGCGACATGGCCGCGTCGGAAGACAGCGCCTTGGGACGCTTACTGTCCGCGGGGGTGCGGCACGGAGCCAAAGAAAAAGACGTGCTGGTCGAGGCCATGGGCCGTAAGTCCATGGAAGAGGCCAGCTTGCTGCAGCAGCGCTTGGCGGCGCTAGGAACCATCGGCAGCGTGGCGCCCTACATCGGGCTTTTTGGGACGGTGATGGGCATCATCCGGGCCTTCCAGGCGCTGGCGCGTTCGGGCAGTGAAGCGGGCGCGGCCATGGTCTCAGCCGGCATCGCCGAGGCGCTGGTGGCCACGGCCGCCGGCTTGGCGGTCGCGGTCCCGGCTGTGGTCTTCTATAACATCTTCGCCAGACGGCTGGAAGCCATGGAGAACCGTTTTGACATGGCCAGCTCGGAACTGGCTGAAGCGTTTTTTAACAAGGGAACCGGAAGGGGCGCGGGCGATGAGGAGGACTAGATCCCGGGAACGACTGAAGGCCGAGATCAACATCGTGCCGTTCACCGATGTGCTGCTCGTGCTGCTGGTCATCTTCATGGTCACCACGCCGCTGATCATCCAGGGCCAGATCCAGGTCAAACTTCCTAAGGCGGCCTCGCAGGCGGCCAGGCCCTCCAAGCCGGTGGTCCTGACCTTGACGACGCTGGGGAAGCTCTATCTGAACGATGGCGAGATCAGCATGCAGGAACTGCCGCCTATGCTGGCCGCGGCGCTCAAAGCCAGCCCGGACAAGACTGTGATCATCAACGCTGACAAGTCGTCGAGCCACGGCCGGGTCGTGGCGCTGATGGACGCGGCCATGGCCGCTGGAGCCGTCAAGTTGGCCATCGCCACGGAGAATAAGTAACGCCATGCAGGGCGTGATGAAGACCCGGGACGATAGGATCGCCAGCGGCGTTTCGCTGGCGATCCACTCCCTGCTCCTGTTGCTCTTGATCGGGTTGCCCGTCTTTGGACGCAAAGAGGGGCGCCAAGTGCTCCTGGTGGTCGAGACCATCCCGGGCTACACCCCTTTAGGCAGCGGGACCGGCGTGGCGGGCGATACGCGCAAGATCAGCGACACCCCGGCCAATTCCAACCCCCTGTCGGCTGGCATCAAGCTGGCCATGAACGAAGTAGCCGCCGCCGAGGATAATTCCAAGGCCAAGCCCAAGGTCAAGACGCTGAAACCGCCCGCCGCCTCGGACCTTTCCAAGACCTACGAAAAGATGAAGCTGGGGATCGATCCGCGCCAGGGCCGCCGTTCCGAGGAGCTTTCCGAGGGCGGCATGGGCAACCAGATCAAGGCCGGCACCGAGGATGGGATCCCCGGCCTAAGCGCCGCGGCCGGTGGGCGCGGCTATACGCCCATCGACCTTAGCTATCCCGGCGGCCTGCCGGAAGAGAGCGAGTGCACCATCATCTTCACCGTCAATCCCCGCGGCGAGGTGGTGGAAGTGCGCCTGGAGAGGACCTCAGGCTATCTGGGTCTGGACGAGCATATCCTCAGCCGGGCACGCCAGATCGCCTTCGCCCAGCTGCCAAGTTCGGTGCCCCAGGAGAACCAGACCGTTCGCCTTCACGTCAGTTTCAAGTACAGCGGCGCCGCCGTCAGCGGCCCGGGCGCCCGTTGATCTTCCCCCGATAAAAGGATCTTATGCGTAGCGATGGACGTTCAGCCTCCCAGATGCGGGAGGTGAAGATCACCCGCCATTGCCTGAAGGGCGTGGAGGGATCCGTGATGATCGAGATGGGCGACACCCGCGTGCTCTGCGCCGCGACGCTCGAGGAAAAGGTACCGCCTTTCATGAAGGGACGCGGCCTTGGCTGGGTCACCGCCGAATACGGCATGCTGCCGCGTTCCAGCCCGCAGCGCATCGACCGGGAGGCCGTGCGCGGAAAGCTCCAGGGACGCACCCAGGAGATCATGCGCCTGATCGGCAGGAGCCTCAGGTCCACGCTCGACCCCAAGGCCATGGGCGAGCGCCAATTGATCCTCGATTGCGATGTCATCCAGGCCGACGGTGGCACCCGTTGCGCCAGCATCACCGGCGCCTTTATCGCGGCGGTCGACGCCCTGCAGCCGCTGGTGGCGGCGGGGACCTTGCCTAAGATCCCGTTCAAAGATTATGTCGCCGCGATCTCGGTCGGCGTGATCGAAGGCCAGGCGAGGCTGGACCTTCATTATCTGGAAGACTCGACCGCGGAGGTCGACATGAATGTGGTCGGAACAGGCTCCGGCGACCTGGTGGAACTGGGTTCTACCGCGGAAAAAGGGACCTTTGGAAGGGCCCGCTTTCTCGAGTTGCTGGACCTTGGCCAAAAGGGCGTGGCGGAGTTGGTGGCCTTGCAACGCGCCGAACTCGGGATCGACTTCCATGCCTGACCTGTTATTGGCCACCACCAACCAGGGCAAGCTTTTGGAGATCCGGGAGGCCTTGAAAGGCATGGATTACCGGGTCCTGAGCCCGGCCGAATGGACCGGGGCCGCGATCCCGGAGGTGCTGGAGGACGGCGAGACCTTGCTGGAGAACGCACAGAAAAAAGCGCGCTCGGCCGCTAAAGCCAGCGGTCTGTTAGTTTTGGCAGATGACACCGGCCTGGAGGTCGATGCCCTGGATGGCGCCCCCGGCGTTTACTCGGCCCGCTACGCCGGACCGGACTGCAGTTACGAGGATAATAACCGTAAACTGCTGAGCGAAATGGAAAGGCTGGGCCCTGAAACCCCCCGGGGAGCGACCTTTCGGACGGTGATGGTGGTGGCGGAGCCCGGCGGAAGGGAAGATTGGGTCGCGGGTTCGGTCCGGGGCGAGATATCCAGGCAGTTCAGGGGGAGCCTGGGATTCGGTTATGACCCCGTTTTTTACCTCCCGGAAATCCGAAAAACCTTTGCAGAAATGCAGTTATCTGAAAAAAACAGGTTCAGCCACCGGGGTCAAGCCCTGTCCCGAGTGATCCCGCTGCTGCGTCGCTGGTAATTTATTGTTGATATTATGTTGATTTCCTAGGGGCACTTCTTTTATACTTCCCCGGTGTTTAATTTAAACAAAATATTCCCTAATCGCTGGTTGGTCTTTCTGACCGCCCTAAGCCTGTCAGGCTTTGCGTCGGCGCTGACCCCTCCCTCCCAAGCCTTTGCAAACTATGGCTTGCTTCCGCTGGCCTTTGAGGACGTGAACGGCCAGTTTTTGAGCCGCGGGCGCGGCTACAAGATCATGGTCAGCGGACCGGAGGTCGACCTTTTCCTGACCCAACGGTCCAACCCGGATGAACTCGATCCAAAATCGAAGCTGGGCAAGAAGGCGAAGCCCAAGTTCAAACAGGATTATATTAATATGAAGCTTTCCGGCAGCAAAGCCGGCAAGGCGCAGGTCTCGGAGCTCCTTCCGGGAAAATCCAACTACTTCATCGGCTCTAGCCCTAAGAATTGGCTCACGGACGTCTCCCAGTATGGCCGGGTCACGTTCCAGGGGGTTTATACCGGCATCGACTTGGTCTATTACGGCAATCAGACCCAGCTGGAATACGATTTCGTAGTCGCCCAGGGATCTGAC
Source organism: candidate division FCPU426 bacterium (assembly GCA_040389285.1). Lineage (GTDB taxonomy): Bacteria > Oederibacteriota > JAJYGY01 > JAJYGY01 > DAIDJD01 > JAZKAF01. The sequence goes on along the minus strand of JAZKAF010000035.1, from coordinate 36,356 downwards.
TATAAGAAGATCGAGTGGAGCATCAGCGGCGCCACCGGTGTTAGCCTGGATGCAAATGGCAACCTGATCATGAGCGTGGGCGGAGGATCGCTGCAGTTCAAAAAGCCGACCTGCTATGTGTTGAACGCGGGAGTGCGAAGCGATGTTCCGGGCGCCTATGAACTAAGGGGCACTGACAAGGTCGGATTCGTGGTGACCGGCTATAACGGCGTCGGGAGCCTGGTCATCGATCCCACCCTTTCCTATTCGACCTACCTCGGCGGGTCCGGCACCGACTCGGGCACCGGCGTTGCCGTGGATGTGAGCGGAAACGCCTACGTCTGCGGATTCACGGGCGGCGGTTTCCCAACCTCCGGTGGCGCCTATCAGACGGTTTTTGGGGGCAGTGACGACGCTTTCATCACCAAGCTGAATAGCACTGGGACCGCGGTGATCTACTCGACCTATTTGGGCGGAGCCACCGGCGACCGCGCCTACGATATTGCCGTGAACTCGAGCGGTAATGCTTATGTGACCGGATACGCCGGAGGCGGGTTTCCCGTCACCGCCGGGGCCGCTCAGACCACGTTTGGTGGCGGCCTGGACGCGTTTGTGACCAAGCTCAACAGCGCCGGGAACGGGCTGGTATATTCCACCTATATCGGCGGCACCGACAATGAAGACGCCGCGGCGATCGCCCTGGATGCTTCCGGAAATGCCTATATCATTGCCGACACCATGTCCTCGGATTATCCGACGACGACTGGCGCTTATCAGACCTTCAATGGTGACTTGGGAGAAACTGGGCTGGGAGACTTGGGTGTCACCAAGCTGAACAGCGCTGGCACGGCCTTTGTTTACTCTACCTACGTCGGCGGATTCGGTTATGACCATGGCGCTGGCATCGCGGTGGACTCCAGCGGCAACGCCTATCTGACCGGTTATTCGGAAGGGAGCATGCCCACCACTCTGGGATCTTGGGCTCCCATCAACCTTGGCATCTTGGACACCTTTTTCACCAAATTGAACAGCACCGGCACGGCGCTGGTGTATTCGAGTTATCTGGGCGGGCTGAGTATCGCCGAGTCGGAAGACATCGCCGTGGACGCGAGCGGCAACGCCTACGTCACCGGCGTCACCAACGGCGGCATTCCCACGACCTTGGGAGCCTATAAGCTCCTCTATAGCGGCGGCAACGACGCCTTTGTCACCAAGATGAACGCCGCCGGGAATGCGCTGGTCTATTCGACCTATCTTGGCGGCATCAAGATGGACGACGGCGAGAGCCTTGCCATCGACAGCAGCGGAAACGCCTACATCGGCGGCGACACCCGGGGATCCTACCCCACCACTGCGGGCGCCTATCAGACGGTTTTTGGGGGCGGGATCGACATCTTTGTGACCCAGCTCGACCCTACGGGGAGCTCCCTGGTCTATTCGTCGTACCTTGGCGGGACCGGCAACGACGAAGACGCCATGATCGCTGTGGATAGCGCGGGCTCCATGTACGCGGCCGGATTCACCAACGGCGCTTTCCCGACCACGGGTGGGGCGGCCCAGACCGCGTTCGGCGGGACCGTCGATGGCTTTGTGGTGAAATTCGGACCTGCTATTCCCACGCCGACTTTCAGCGCGACCCCAACGGTCACGAAGACCATTACCCCGACCCGGACGATCACGCTGACTCGGACGCCGACATCGACCCGGACGGCCACGGCCACTTCGACCTTTAGCGTTTCTCCGACGCCCAGCGCCACCTCGACTACCTCGCCGACGTCCACATCAACCCGTTCGCCCACGCCGACGCCGACCTCGACCTTCTCAAATTCGCCTACCTCGACGGTGACCTTGACCAGTTCACCGACTTCGACCTTCACGAACTCACCGACTTCGACGGTGACCTTGACCAGTTCGCCGACTTCGACCTTCACAAATTCACCGACTTCGACGGTGACTTTGACCGATTCGCCGACTTCGACCTTCACGAATTCATCAACCTCGACCGTGACCTTGACGGATTCTCCGACCTCGACCTTTACGGACTCCCCGACTTCGACCGTGACTTTGACGGATTCGCCGACTTCGACCTTCACGGACTCCCCGACTTCGACGGTGACCTTGACGGATTCGCCGACTTCGACCTTCACGGACTCCCCCACGTCGACGGTGACCGAAACTGATTCGCCGACCGCGACCTTCACGGATTCGCCCACCTCGACGGTGACCCTGACGGACTCACCGACCTCGACTTTCACGGACTCCCCGACGCTGGTGAGCACGGAGACCGACTCCCCAACTTCGACGTTCACGGATTCGCCGACCTTGGTCAGCACGGAGACCGATTCGCCGACTTCGACCTTCACGAATTCACCGACCTTGGTGAGCACCGAGACCGATTCGCCGACCGAAACAGCGACTCCCACGATCACGCCCAGCAGGACGCCGACTTCCTCGCAGACCGCGACCCAAACTTCGACCCAGACCTTTACCCCGAGCGTTCCCGCGGAGCCCAGCTTCACCCGCACCCCGCATCCGGGCAACGGCGACGGCGGCACCGGAGACCATGGCCACGGCCACGCCTACGCGTACGGACACCGGGACCATGACGGTGACGACGAAGGTACCCCCGATCTGACCGGCACTCCTGGCAGCCTCCTGCCCCCGGCTGCCAGCCCTGCCTTGACCCGCGGAAGGGCCTTCAAAGACGGCCGCTTGGGCGAGATCTTAAGCGCCAAGAAGCCAGTGGTCGGATTCCCCAATCCCGCCCATGACAAGGCCAGTGTCGCCTTCCTGCTCGAAAATGCCACCCGGGTGCGTTTGGTCCTCATGAACCTGGCAGGCCAGCAGCTGGAAACCTTTGACCTCGGCGAACGCCCGGCCGGCATCAACCTCATGCACCTGGACCTCGGTAGCTATTCCAGGGGCATCTACTTCGTGGTCCTCGAAACCAACTCCGGTTTCGGCTGGGTGGGCCGCGGAACCTTCAAATTGTCAGTCCTTAGATAGGTTTTTAGCCCAAATCCTTGCCTTGCTTCGCTGCGCATAGTTTTTTATAATCGCTTTTCGCAAGTTCGCCCTTTTAGCCTGAATAAACCATGAAAAAAACGATTTACCATATCGGGTTGTGGATGGCCTTGCTCGCCACTGGGTCGCTCAGGGCTTGGGTCATCTCCCCAACCGCATCGGATGTGCTTTATACCGATCCGGGCGCGACCCCTCAGCAGCTCTGTAATTATTACAGCTACGAAGTTTTCAACGACACCCTCACCGACGCCTCCGATGTCTGGGTGACCGCCACGGGTTTTTCCACTTCGGACGTGGCGCTGGGAAGCGGTGAAGACGGCATCTATCACATCGGCAGCATCCTGGCCGGCCAGCGGGCGACGGCCTTTTTTTATTACTGCACGCCGCTGCTTGTGGACGGAGGCGCGGCGACCAGCTACAGCATTTCGGTCTATACCAGCCAGCCGCCGGGTGTCGCTGTCGCGAGCAGCAGCCTGACCATGACCGTGAAGACCACCATCTCCGCCAATCCTAACTCGGTCTCGTCGGTGGTGGTCAGTCCCAATCCTCCAGAGATAGGCGGGACCTTTGATGTGGTGGTCACGGGCGCCACCGGGACCATCGGCGCGGCGCAGATCATCGCCTTCACCCCTGCCAGCGACGTCGGTTGGCCAGCCTCCTGCTACCGGCTCTCCCGCAGCAGCATTGCCATGAATTTTTCGACGCCGAACACCTATGTCGATAAGTTGATGATCCCCAGGCCGCTTCCCAGCACCGGCAACACCAGTTATGTCGCCACCTACACCTTCCGCCTTATCTGTTGCTCCGTGGCTTCGGGCACCAAGGCCAGCCCTGAGGCCTACATCAGCAGCGGCGTCCCTGTCAAACATACCGACGGCAACCCCAGCTCCGCGGTCATCCAGGCTGGCGGAAACTTCATGCAGATCACCAAGACCACCACGGTCAACCCGTCGGTTCAGGGCGATCAAGTCCAGTATTTCATCGGCTTGATCAATACCGGATCTACCACTGTCACGATCGACAGTTTTGACGACAACGTCTACGCGTTCCCCACCGTGCCGGTTCAGCCTGTTTATGTGGCGGGCAGCACGACCTTCGGCACCAATGCGTATCCCACGGCCAATCCCTCCTCGCCGGAGCCCTCGGTCACGGGCACGGCCGGGACCGTGCTGCATTGGGGAGCCACCTATGACATCCCTCCCGGACAAACGGGTTGGCTGGGCTTTAAGCTCGATTTTCTAGCGGGTGGGATCTACCACAATGACGCCTGGGGCCTGCTGGGGGACTGCCAGATCGATAGCACCCTGGACCCCAACGACGACAGTCCATATCCCTATGACCAGGAAGTGTTCACGCCCACGGACACCCCGACGTATACCAACACGCCCACTAGCACCATGACCTTCACCGATTCGCCAACGCCGTCGGCCACCCCGACCAATTCGGATACGCCGACCTATACGCCCACGAGCACCCCGACGCCGACCTATACCATGACCTTCACGGATTCGCCCACCCCCACCCATACGCCGACTTCCACGGATTCGCCAACACCTACGGATTCGCCGACGTTGACGGAGACTCCGACAGACACCCCTACCTACACTTCGACGTTCACGGATTCGCCGACACCCACGGATTCACCCACATCGACGGTCACGCCCACCTGGACCCCGACTTTCACCTGGTCCGCGACCAAGACCTCGACTCCTACCATCAGCCCCACGCAAAGCCGTACCCCCACCCGGACGGCCACGCCCCAGGTGTTGTTGTTGCACCTCTACCCGGCCAGCCCCAATCCCTTTGGCTACAACGGCTGCTATATCACTTACTGGGTCCAAGTTGACGCCACCGTGAAGATCAAGGTCTATGACGTGTCCGGGGAACTGGTCAAGACGCTGGAGGACCACGAGGCCAAGGCCGGGAACAACAACCAGTTCTGGAACGGACGGAACGATTCCGGCATCAACGTGGCCAGCGGGACTTACATCTACAAGGTGGAAGCCACCAGCAAGCGGCAGGAATTCCAGTATGACTGGGGCAAGGTGGCGGCGGCCCGATGACCCTGCTCCGATCCCTCGCCCTTCTTTGCCTTTCGCGCGCCCTGATAGCGGGCCCCGAATCCGTGGGGAACACCAGCGCGAACTTCCTCAAGATACCTATCAACGCGCGTCCCGCCGCCATGGGCGAAGCCTTTGGCGCGCTGTCGGATGACGAAGCCGCCCTGACCTATAATCCGGCCGGCCTGGCTGGCATGATCCAGGGCGACCTTTCCGCCACCCACATCCAATGGTTCCAGGGTATCCACCTGGAGCATCTCGGCGGCACCTTCCGCGTAGGCGACTACGGGGCGGGAGGCGTGTCCCTCACCTGGCTGCAGGTGGACGAGATGTTCCGCACCTTCCGCAACGCGGGCAGCTATGATCCCGCCACCCAGTTCGATTATGCCGGCACCTTCGCACCCCATGATGTGGCCTTGACGCTCGCCTATGCCGAGGAGCTGGGTCCAGGCTGGTTCGTCGGCGGCGGCCTCAAGTTGATCCAGCAGAACGTGGAGGCTTACAACGGCTACGGGGCCGCCTTGGATCTGGGCACCCAATACGTGGGTCTGGCGGAAGGCCTCAGCCTGGGGCTGGTGCTCCGCCAGATCGGTTTCCCCATCGCGGTGGCGGACACCAATTTCACGCTGCCTCTGGCGCTGAACGCGAGCGCCCTGTATTCGGCGCTGAAGAGCCAGTTGAACTTCGTGGCTGAGACCTCGCTGTCCGTTGACAACGACTTGCAGACCGGCATCGGTATGGAGGGCTGGATCAAGAACATACTGGCCCTGCGCGCTGGATACCGTTTTGGCTACTTGAACGGATACACAGCCGGCGCCGGCATGTATGTCGGCGGCCTGAAGCTGGATTACGCCTTTGTCCCCTACGGTGAATTAGGGCACACTCATCGCATCACGGCCGGACTGGCCTTTGGTGGACCGATGATGTACGTGGACGCGGATCCGGCCGTCTTCGCGCCCATGGGCTTCGCGCGTTTCCATCGGACCAATCTTTATGTGGACGCCCCCAGCCGCCGGCGGATGCTGGGCTGGAAGATGGTCATCAAGGACGCCGCGGGCGTGGAGGCCAAGACTTTCAGAGGCGAGGGGCCGGTCCCCACGGAGATGGCCTGGGATGGCCGGGACAGGGAAGGCAGGATCCTGCCGGACGGAAAATACACGGCCAGGCTGGAGGCCCAATTCCCCCGGGTCAGCATCCTTTCCGATCCGGCCTTCCTGGAACTGGACGACAGCCCGCCCGTCACCAGCCTGGACGTGGCCCCCAAGATGATCCGCCCTGAAGACAACACTGGGGCCATCCTGATCCCCTGCCGTTTCAAGCCCGTGGCCAAGGATATCCATGGCGTCGCCTCCTGGTCCTTTGAGATCCGCGACGACCACGACCAGCTCTTTTGGTCCTTTGAGGGCAAAGGGACCCCGCCCGCCGAGATCCTCTGGGACGGCAGCAATGGCAAAGGGGAATTCGTGGAAAGCGGCAGGATCTACGCCACCACTTTCAAAGCCATGGACCGGCTGGGCAACCTCAATCCCGGGGAACCGGTCAATCAGGTGATCCTGCTCCGCGAGATCCGCCTGAAGATGGCGGACGCCGTCTTCTTTGACAGCGGCAAGGCGGACCTCAAGGAAAGCGGCTTTAAGGACATCGACAGCATCGCCGAAGCCATCAAGAAATACAGGGGCGAAGGCACCACGGTGTATATCGAGGGGCACACGGATTCGGCGCCCATCCATAGCAAACGCTTCCCGGACAATGACGCTTTATCCCTGGCCAGGGCCCAGGCGCTGGTCGATTACCTGGTCAAGAATAAGGGCCTGGATATCGCCGATTTCGAGGCCCAGGGCTTCGGTTCCCGGGTGCCGGTGGATGATAACGATAACCCCGAAGGAATGGCCCATAATCGCAGGGTTATCGTGGTGATCCGCACCAAGTATTACAAATAGTGGGACTTGCCTAAAAGGCCACGATTTGCTATCTTCTTAGCTCTTGTGAGGGCCTCCCTACGGGGGTCCTGGATCGAATTTTCAGTGGAGTTTGACCATGTCGCGAGTTTGTGAGATCACCAAGGCGCGCCCGAACGTTAAGAATCTCGTGTCGCACGCCAATAACAAGACCAAGAAGCGCCAGTTGCCGAACCTTCAGCAGCGCAAGATCTGGGTGCCCGAGCTGGGGCGTGAACTGAGCCTGCGCATCAGCACCCGCGCCCTGCGCACCCTTAGGAAGCAGAGCAACACCCTTCAGTTCTTGCGCGACAGCGGCATCAAGATCTAGTTTTAAAAAGACTTTTGCTTCAAAAAAGGCTCCCGACCGAGGTCGGGGGCCTTTTTTTTGTTGTAGAATGGCCCATGCAGGATTTTAACGGCAAAAAGATCATTTTCGCGGATGTGGACGATACCATCTGCGTCAGCACCCGTCCCGTAGAACAGGACATGGCCTTGGAGATAGGCCGCCTGGTCGCTTCAGGACGCGTTTTCGGCTTTGTGAGCGGCTCCACCTTGGAGCAGCTGCGGGAGCAGTTCGAGGGGCGCTTAAAGGGCGACTATCATCTCTTGGGCGTCTCAGGCACGGCCTATGCCGTGGTCCGGGACGGCCACCTTGAAAAGGTCTATCAGGGTGAGATCCCCCTCGCCAGCCGGAAGGCGCTGACCGTCATGCTCCGCGACTTCGCGGCGCGCCACGGCCTGGTGAGCCTGACCAACGAAGCGGACCAGATCCAGGACCGCGTTTCCCAGATGACTTTTTCCGCGCTGGGCCGGCATGCGCCAGAGCCCTTGAAGCGGGCTTTTGATCCCGAGGGGAGCATCCGAAAAGCCTGGGCCGCGGAGCTGCGCGGGAGTATCGGAAACGATTATTCCGTCAGCGTCGGAGGGACCACCTCGATCGACATCACCCTGGCGGGCATGGACAAGGGATGGGGGATCCGTAAATTTTTGAAATACCACGGATGGCGGGCGGAAGACGCGGTGTTCTTCGGGGACAGCCTGTCTCCGGGAGGCAACGATTTTCCAGCCAGGGCCGTGGTGGACTGCGTGGAAGTCAAAGATCCGGCCGACACCCTCGAAAAACTTAGGAAGATCGGAGCGGCATGAGCTCGAACGCCTGGATCGACCTCTTGGGACTGATCGGCAGCTGCCTGCTTTCCGTGGCCGCCACGATACACATCCTCTTCCACAAACGCCTGCCCCATAACGCCACCCTTTGGATCCTCGTGGTCTGGCTGATGCCAGTGGTCGGATTTTTGTGCTACTGGTACTTTGGCTACAACCGCGTGCAGCGGCGCCTGAGGGTCGCGGGACTGCCTGTACCGGGCCGTCTTGGGTCCGGTGAAAAGCCCTTAAAACTCCTTGGACAGAATCTCACGGGCCTGCCCCTGCGCGGCGGGAACCGGGTGGATCTTCTGGAAGACGGCGCTGAAGCCTATCCGGCGATGCTGGAGGCCATCGCGTCAGCCACGCGCAGCATCGACCTGTTGACCTATATCTTTGACGCCGATGAAGTGGGAGAGCGTTTTATCGCCGCGTTGACAGCGGCGGCGTCAAAAGGGGTCAAGGTCAGGGTGCTGGTGGACGGGGTGGGCGCCTGGGGACCTTTACGGCGCCTTAGGAGGAGCCTTGGCGTGCCTGGCATCGAATTCGCATCCTTTTGGCGCAGCGACCATCTTTTTCACCAACCGCTCCTCAACCTTCGCAATCACCGCAAACTGCTGATCGTCGACTCCCAGCTGGCCTTCACCGGAAGCCTGAATATCAGCAGGCGCCATCATAAGGGACCCTTGTCGCGTCGGCCCTTGCGTCGCTGGCGGCCGGCTCTAGGATCCCAGCATGACCTGCATTTCCGCCTGCAGGGGCCTCTGGTGGCCGACCTGATCGCCTGTTTTCAAGAGGATTGGACCCAGACCCACCCAGGCGGCAAACGCGCCGCGGGCGCTGTTGTCAAACCTAAGTCCGCTGGCAGCGACTTGGCCCGTGTGGTCAGCTCGGGGCCGGACCAGACCTATGAGCGCATCTACGAGCTGCTCTTGGGCGGGCTTCGCATGGCCCAGAAGAAGGTGGACCTTTGCACCCCTTATTTCATCCCGGACCAGGCACTGCTTGCCTTATTGCGCTCGCTGAGCCTTTCAGGCGTCCACGTAAGGCTGTTGGTGCCGCAGCAGGGAGACCATGCGTTCCTGGGATGGGCGTCCCGCTCTTATTTCAGGGATCTGCTGCAGGCCGGCGTTGAGATATGGGAGATCCGCGGGGATTTTGTGCATAGCAAGGCGGTCGTGGTGGACGGCCGTTGGTGCCTTCTGGGTTCCTGCAACCTGGATCCCAGGAGCTTCTTGCTGAATTTTGAGACGAATATAGAGGTTTATTCTGAGGGGCTTGCGAAGAAGCTATCCAAGGTCATGGAGAAGTATCGCGCGCAGGCAAGTCCCGTGGACTTAGGCTCCATCAAGCGCCAGGGATTTTTCCCCCGCCTAAGGGACAACATCGCCAGGCTCTTCTCGCCGATCCTTTAAAGCTCAGCCCAGCTTGTCGAAGGCCAGTTGGCAAAGCGCGGCGATCCCACCCGCGGCCGGGATGGTCAAGATCCAGGCCCAGACGATATTTTCCGCCACTCCCCATTTCACCGCATTCAATCTTTGAGTGGAGCCAACCCCGGTGATGGCGCCGGTGATGGTATGGGTGGTGGAGACCGGGACGCCCATGGCCGTGGCTCCGAACAGGGTGATGGAACCGGCGGTTTCCGCGCAGAACCCGCCGATCGGCTTCAGTTTCGTGATCTTCTGTCCCATGGTCTTGACGATGCGCCAGCCCCCGCTCATGGTGCCCAGCGCGATGGCGGCGTGGCAGGGAAGGATGATCCACCAGGAGATCTCATGGGTGCCAGGGACGAAAGCCCAGGCGTCCATCTTCGCGGCGCTGAGCAGCGCCACGATGATCCCCATGGTTTTTTGCGCGTCATTGCCGCCGTGGCCCAGGCTATAGAGCGCCGCCGAGAACAGCTGGCCGCGCCTGAAAAACCTGTCGATCTTCGAAGGATGCCAGCGTCTGAAGAGCCATAGCACCCCGATCATCAGGGTCAATCCCAGGATCATGCCGATGAGCGGCGCCAAAAAGATGAAAAGGATGGTTTTTTGCAGCTTTCCAGTGGACCAGAGCAGGGCGCTGGGGCCCGAATGCATCAGGGCGGCTCCGCAGAATCCGCCGATCAAGGCATGGGACGACGAGGAGGGAAGTCCGAAGAACCAGGTGAAAAGGTTCCAGGCGATGGCGCCAGCCAGCCCGGAGAGGACCACCTGCGTGGTCACCGCGGCGGCGTCCACCATGCCGCTGCCAATGGCTTTAGCCACGTGGGTGCCGAAGATGAAGGCCGCGACAAAGTTGAAGAAGGCGGCCCAAGCCACCGCGGCTCCCGGGGTCAGGACGCGCGTGGAGACCACGGTGGCGATGGAGTTGGCCGCGTCATGGAACCCGTTGATGAAATCGAAGACCAGCGCGACAAAGATGGCGAAAAGGATCAGCCCGAGTCCGCCCGTCATCTAGGCGTTCTCCAACACGACGCCTTCGATCACATTGGCGACATCCTCGCAGCAGTCGAGGGCTGTCTCGACGGATTCGTAGATCTCCTTCCATTTCAGGACTTCCACGGCGTTTTTTTCGTCCTTGAACAGCGCCGCGATCGCCGCGTCACGCAATGCGTCCCCTTCGTTCTCCAATTTATTGATCTCGACGCAGCAGCGCAGGGTGGTGGAAGCGTTCTTGAGGTCTCGCAGAAAGCGCACAGCCGACTGCATCTCCGTGACGGAACGGAGCAAGGTCTTGGCCAGTTCGATCAGGGCCGGGGTGGGCGCCGACACTTCGTAAAGCACCAGCCGCCGTGCCGCGCCATGGATCAGGTCGACCACGTCATCCATGTGGGTGATCAGGGCGTGGATCTGGTCGCGGTCGATGGGGGTGATGAAAGTCTGGTGGAGCATTTCCAGGGTGCGGTGGGTGACGTCGTCCGCGTCATGTTCCAGGTCGGCGATGCGCCTGGCTTTGGCAGGGGCGTCGTTGAAATGTTCGACCATGTCCACAAAAGCCTTGGAAGCCTCGACCCCCACGGCGGCATGAGCGTCGAATTGGTCGAAAAAGCCGAGCTCTTTGGGCAGCAAAAAGGCGAACATGGGGCCTCGCGGGTTAGGGGGAGTGATGGGCTATTTTAGGGGGAAACGCCTATTTTTCAAAGCAAAGATAAGTTGAAGGCGATTTAACATCGGCGTTACACTGAGGAAACTTACGGGACGAAAAATGGAGTGTCGGAAAATGGCGGATCTTCAAGGAATTCCATGAAGCCTAAGATATTGGTCGTCGACGATGAAAAAGACATTGTCGACCTGTTGGTCTACAACCTGGAACGGGCAGGCCTCGGCGTGCTGAAAGCCTATGATGGCGAGACGGCCCTGCGCAAAGCCACCACCGAGTCCCCGGACCTGGCCGTCTTGGACGTGATGTTGCCGGGCATGGACGGTTGGGAACTGCTGCGCCGCCTGCGCCAGGACAAGAAGACCGCCGTTATGCCCGTGATCATGCTGACGGCGCGAGGGGACGAGACCGACAAAGTGCTGGGCCTTGAACTGGGGGCCGACGACTATCTGACCAAGCCTTTTTCGCCCAAGGAGCTGGTGGCCCGGGTCCGCGCCCTCTTGCGGCGCAGCCGCCCGGTGCCGGACGGGACTGCGAAGGCGCGCCTTGAATTCTCCGACCTGGAGATCGATCCGGAAAGCTTCGGAGTCCGGTATGGCAAGGCCGTGAAAAAGGAGGCCGTGCTCACGGCCAAGGAATTCCAACTGCTCTATTACCTGGCCTCCCGGCCGGGAAGGGTGGTCACCCGCGAAGTGCTGTTGGACGACATTTGGGACATGGATTCCGAAGTGGAGACCCGCACCGTAGACGTGCATATGCGGCGTCTGCGCGAAAAGCTGGGGCCTTCGGCGGCCCATCTGCAGACCTTGCGGGGCGTCGGCTACAAGTTCTCGGAAAAATAAAGATGTCCAAAGGGTTCCTCGCCCTCTGCATCGCCGGCCTCGTTTTGGTGGTTTTGGCCGGCCGGCTCAACTTATGGCTGGGGCTGGCGGCTGCCCTGGGACTGGCCTGGTTCTTTTGGTACCGAGCCGGACGTTTTTTGGCTGGCCTCAAGAAATTCGCGGAAGATCTGTCCAAACAGGATTTCGGGGCCCGTGTATCACCCCAGGAAAGCGGCAGCCTGGCAGGGGCCCAGATGGCTCTGGAATCGATGGCCTTTGACCTCGGGCTCGCCTTTGAACGTCAGGCCCTGGACCGCGGCCAATTGGAGACCGCGCTGGCTGGGATCGAGGACGGGGTGCTGCTCCTGGACAGCGACGGACACCTGCTCTACGCCAATCCGAGCTTGGAGGGATTTTTTCGGTCCCGGCTGCCCGAACGAAAAGGGGCTTTTTATTGGGAGCTCTTTAGGGAGGCCGAACTGGTCCAAGGCCTGCGCTCCGCGCTGGAAGGCGCGGGGGCCGTGGCCAGGGAGATCGCCGTGCCTTATCCCGGTGGCGAGCGCATTTTGCTGATGTCGGCCAGTTCCCTGCGGAACCGCGACGTCTTGGCCCTTTTTCATGACCGGAGCGACCAGAAAAAGCTGGAGAAAATGCGCAGCGAGTTCGCCGCCAATGTGTCGCACGAATTGCGGACGCCTCTGACCGCCATCAAAGCCGCGCTCGAGACCTTGAAAGACGGGGCTCTGGACGACCCCAAGGTGAACCGTAATTTTCTGGATAAAGCCCTCAGCCATTCGGAACGCCTGCAGGAACTGATCAGCGACCTGCTGGCCCTGGCCGCGGTGGAGGAGGACCGCCGCTTGATCCGCGTCGATCGTGGCTCCCGATCCGGCCTGAGAATGGCCCTGAACGAGGCGGAAGCCGGCCTGGAAGAGGCGCTGCGGCGTTCCCAGGGCAGCGTGCAGGACCAGCTGCCTGAAGGCCTTCCAGACCTTTGCATCCAAAGATCCCATCTGCGCCAGGTGCTGATCAACCTGATGGAGAACGCGCTGAAGTATGCCGGTCCGCATCCGGTGGTCACGGTCTCGGCCCAGGAAGCTGCGGATCACGCGCAGGTCGAGGTCGCGGTGTCGGACCGGGGCGCTGGCATCCCAGTGGAAGACTTGCCCAGGGTCTTCGAGCGTTTTTACCGGGTGGACAAGGCCCGCGCCCGCGAAGGCAGGGAAGGACAAGGCGGAAGCGGATTGGGCCTGGCCATCGTCAAGCACCTCATCGAAAATTATGGCGGCAGCGTCGGCGTGGAGAACCTCGCCGAAGGCGGCTGCCGTTTCTGGTTCAAGCTGCCCTCAGCCAAGCCGTAGCCTCGAATTTACCGCGGCTACCCCCGCCGTTAACGCCCGGGCACGATGATGTCCGGGAATGCAGACCGAAAAGACTAAAAAGATCATCCTCTTCATCACCGACGCCGGCGGAGGGCACCGTGCCAGCGCCGCCAGCCTGAAGGCTGCGGCGGAGGCTCTCAAGCTCCCCTGGGACATCCGGATCGTCAATATCTACCGCGAAGTATGGAACCATAGCGAGCCCCTTAAGAAGGCTTTCGGGTTCTACGCGGAAGACACCTATAATTTTGTCCTGAAGAACAATTTGCAGATCTGGACCGGATTGATGCGGAAGGCGGCTCGTTTCAGCGCGTCGCTCCCTCAGCGCGCGGCCCGCAAGGCCCTGGCTGATTTTCTGGCCCTCGAGAAACCCCACCTCTGCGTCTCGTTGATCCCTTTCGTCAACGACGTTCTAGCCGATTGCCACCAGGAAGCCGGGGTGCCGCTGGGACTGGTCTGCACCGACCTGATGGATGTCAAACCTTTCATGTGGTACACGCCGCGCCTATGCGCCGGGGCTAGATTTGTGAGCGCGCCCAGCCCGGGGGCCGCGGAGCAGGCGGCTGGAGCCGGCGTCGGGAAGCGGATCGTCAAGTCGGGGCTCCTGATCCACCGGAAATATTTCAGCCGTGAGAACCGCATGCTGGGTCCCGCCATGGCGCGCCTTCGTTTCGAGCTGGATGAGGAGCTCTACACGGTCGCTATCCTGATGGGCGGCTACGGCTCCAAGCTGATCGAGGAATTCGTGATGCGCCTCGAGCGTTCTCGCAGCCGCCTTCAGGTCGTGGCGTGCTACGGCAAGAACGAGGCCCTGGGCCTTCGGCTGGAAAAAATGCGACCCAAGCTGAAGAACAAGCTGGTACCCCTGGGCTTCAGCGGCCAGTTGCCCGCGCTGATGCGCGCCTCGGACCTCCTGGTCAGCAAGCCGGGCCCTGCCGCCTTGATGGAGGGCCTGGCCATGAACGTGCCCATGGTGCTGGACGATGTCGATACCCTGCCCCAGGAAAGGCCCAATGTGGCCTGGGCCGTGGAGCAGGGCGTGGCCATTGGCCTCAAACGCCGAAAAGACATCTTGGCCGTGGTGGAGAGATTCATGATGGATCCGTCCCTGGCCACGGCGATGCGAGAACGCCAGAGCCAGAACATGCCGATGGACGCGGCTTGGCCCCTCTTGGAGGCGATGGAATCATGCCTATCAAATTCCACAGCATCCTGATCTCGGACGTCCATTTCGGCAGTCCGCTCTGCCAGGCGCGTGAGCTGCACGACTTCCTGGGAAATATCCGGGTCAAGAACCTCATCCTGAACGGCGACATCTTCGAAGACCTGAAATTCTACCGCCTGAGCCATTGGCACTGGGAGGCCTTCGGGCAGATCCGCAAGATCTCGGACCATTGCAAGGTGGTCTGGATCCGCGGCAACCACGACGTGGTGGATCCCGAGTTCATGGGCCACCTTTTGGGCGTCAAGGTGAAGGGCCATTTCGAATGGAATGTCGGGAACCGCCGCTGTTACGCCACCCACGGGGACCGCTGGGACGTCTACATCTACAAATACCGCCGTGCCTCCGAGGCACTCACGGCCGGCTATAATTTCCTCCGGCGCTTTTCGTCCCGAGGCATGCGCGCCCTTGCCCGTTTTTTGAAGACCCGGTCCAAGATGTTATTACGCAACCACGAGGCGCTGCTCTACAGCGCTTCGTCCTTCGGTCGCAGCCATGGCATGGACGCCGTTTTTTGCGGGCACACCCATCGTGCCAGCCTCGAGACCGCCGAGGGGCTCCTCTATGGCAACAGCGGGACTTGGGAAAGCGACCTCCCCCATTTTATCGGCGTGAATCCTGACGGAGTTTTTCTTTGCAGATACCTGCGGGGCGACGCCTTTGAAGTGGTGAAAAGCCTTAATTTTATTGATAAAAAACAGGGATCACTTGTTTTCCCTGAGTTAACCCTCCCGTCCCCAAAAGGAAATCTGGCTCCTGCAAAATAGCTACGGGTTTGGGCTGCAAGAGGCCCTGATCCTCCTGAAGGGCGGGTTTCATCGGCTCGCCCCGATCCCGTGAGCAGGCTGGGGTGACCCGAGATCGGGTTTGCCCCGGCCGCTTACGTAAAAGGGATCCAAGCTTTAAGTTAACGAAGGCGGTCTTTTGACGTCACAAAGCCGTTACATGGCCGGGCTAAGCTCGTCGAAACAAGGCGCTCAAAGATTTTTATACAACCTTAGGAGGAAGCAGTGAAGAAAAGCAGACCGGCAATGATCGCCCTGGGCTTGGCCGCCCTGATGGCCGCGGGAAGGCCCCTGGTGGCGGAAGAAGAGATGATCGACAGCGCCCGGGAACAGAAGATCGAGATCGAGGCGTTGAAGGAAGCCGTCGAAGGCCTGACCACGAAGACCGAATACCTGGACCGTTTCAAGGTCGAAGGCTTCACGGATATCCGTTACGACGACAAACGCACCCCCTACACCGGCACCGGCGAAGCGGGGATGTATATCAAGCGCGCCGAGATCAAGATGAACGGCAAGCTGGCTCCCAGCGTGACCTACTCGTTGGGCTTTGACTTCGCGGCTTCGAAGCTGAAGGACGCGGGCGTCGAGATCGCCGATATCAATTTGATCCCCACCATGGACTTCCTGCCGGAATGGACCTACCAGTTGCGCGTGGGCCAGTACCGTCAGCCTTTCGGCATCGTGCCCCAGACCTCGTCCTCCAAGATCAACCTGGCGGAACGCCCGATGATCTTCGGTGGCGTCACGCTGACCCATCCGCAGGCCTTCACCACGAAGATCGTGGGCGAGCGCGTGATGGGGCTTTTCTTGACCCACAAGAAAAAGCTGATCGAAAGCGGGATGCTCGCCTGGGAACTGCAGGGTGCTGTCTCGAACGACGTCACCGAGGACCAGGTTTCCGGAGCCACTTCGGTCGCGGCTGGCTTCCCCCTCCAGTCCAAGGACCAGGACCCCTCCTGGCAGGGCCGCGCGTCGTTCAACAGCAACGCGCTTGATTTCCTGCTCGGCGAGAAGTCCAAGATCCAGGCTGGTATGTCCTACTCCCGCGATTCCATCAACAGCGTGTGGATGGCCTCTGTCACTGGCACGGTCAAGGTGGACGAGACCTACGGCGCGGAATTCGTGCTGGAAGGCTTCAATAAAATGCTGATCGTCCAGTCGGAATGGGTGCGCCAGAACGCCGTCATCGTGTTCCCGAAGGGCGTGACCAAGAACCGCGAAGGCTTCTATGCCGACGTGCTGGTCGACGTGCTGCCTTTCTTGACCACCCCGGAAAAAGGCGACGCGCTGCAGCTGATCTTCCGCGCGGAAAAGTACATGGAGACCAAGACGGCCGGCCTCGACCGTGGCGGCATGGACAACCTGGTCGGGTTGGCTGGCGGCCTCAAATGGAGCTACATGGGCGGCAAGAACCACACCGCGATCAACTACTATGTCCAGGCTTCGGACGGGCAGTTTGGCGGCTATGTGAAGGGCGGATTGCCGGGCATCACCGTGGCCAGCAATGGGGCGCCTTCGACCTTGTTCTTGATCCAGCAGCAGTTCGCTTTCGAATAAGCCCCGAAACGGGCTTGTCACCTGGAATTAACCTGAACGTAACATAGGCATCGTACCCTTTATCAAACGGACAAGGAGACAACCATGAAAGCTTTGTTGAAGAGCGCGGTCTTCGCCCTGGCGGCAGTATCTGCCAGCGCGACGGCGGCGCCGGTGAAAGTCGACGCCGGACTGCCGGCGTACAAGGAAGTGTCGGGGATCTCGGGCAACATCAGCTCCATCGGGTCGGACACGCTGGCTAACCTGATGACCTTCTGGGCCGAAGGCTTCCGGAAGCATTACCCGAACGTGCGCATCCAGATCGAGGCCAAGGGCAGCTCGACCGCCCCTCCGGCCCTGATCGCCGGGACCTCCCAGATCGGGCCCATGTCCCGCGAGATGAAGAACACCGAGATCGACGCGTTCGAAAAGAAATACGGCTACAAGCCCACCGAGATCAAGGTGTCCCTGGACGCCCTGTCGGTCTTCGTGAACAAGAACAACCCCGTGGACAAGCTGACGCTGAAGCAGGTGGATGGGATCTTCTCCAAGACCCTGCGCGGCGGCGGCGCGAACATCAAGGACTGGAGCCAGGTCGACGGCAGCAAGGGCCAGATCAGCCTTTATGGACGTAATTCGGCCTCCGGGACCTACGGGTTCTTCAAGGACAACGCCCTTTACAAGGGTGACTACAAGGCCACGGTCAAAGAGCAGCCTGGTTCGGCCAGCGTGGTGCAGGGTGTGGGCCGCGATGCGAACGGCATCGGCTACTCCGGCATGGGCTACCAGACCTCGGCGGTCAAGGCCTTGAAGCTGGCGAAAGAAGAGGGTGGCAGCTATATCGAAGCCAGCGCCGAAGGCGTCTATAGCGGCAAGTACCCGCTGAAGCGCTACCTGTTCCTTTACATCAACAAGGCTCCCAACCGCCCGCTGGACCCGATGGTGGCGGAATTCGTGAAGTTCGTGCTCAGCAAAGACGGCCAGCAGATCACCATCAAGGACGGTTTCCTCCCCTTGCCCGCCGAGACCGCGGACAAGGAAAGCTCCAAGGTCGACTAAGCATTGAAGAGACGGGGCACCGATCCCCGCACCCTGCTGATAGACCGCCTGGCCGACTGGTGCA
Source organism: candidate division FCPU426 bacterium (assembly GCA_040389285.1). GTDB lineage: Bacteria > Oederibacteriota > JAJYGY01 > JAJYGY01 > DAIDJD01 > JAZKAF01. Next base: position 18,260 of record JAZKAF010000035.1, on the reverse strand, counting down.
TAAGCATCGGCGGCCTGGCGGTGATCGCGGCGGTGCTGGGGATCTTTATTTTTATCGGCTACACCATCCTGCCTCTTTTCCGAGCCGCCAAGGTCGGCCGCCCCATCGCCATCAGCCCTTCGGGCACCCTGGCGGTATTGGTCGACGAGCATCAGGAAAAGGCGCTTCTTATCTCGGCCGCGGGTAAAGCGGCTTTTTTTGACATCGCCTCTTCAGCCCTTTCGGGCCCCGAATTCCCACTCCAAAACCTGGGCGTCTCACTACCGACCTGCTCCGCCGTGGACAACCGCCTTCGGCTGGCCCTGGGAACCCAGGACGGCCGAGTCTGGACGGCCCAGGCCGGCTTTAAGACCCGTTTTGACGGGGATAAACGCATTCAGGAGCCCTTTATCGAGGGGGGCAGCCTGCAGTTGCTGGATCCCCAGAAAAAGGCCATCCGCGAACTTCGTTTTGGAGGCACGGAGTCGTTGTTGATCGCCGGCTTGGCCGCCGATGGCAGGGTGCTGATCCGGCAGGACCGCCTCAATGATGTCCTTGAGATCCCGGCTTCGGCCGGCAACGCGGTCAGCCTGCTGGTGCCTGACAGCGCGGACCGGGTTTTGCTGGGCACGGACACGGGCCATTTGCTTTCTTTTGCGGCCCCGGGCGCCAGTCCGGGTAGCGCCAAAGGCTGGCAGCTCGACCAGGATCTGAGGGTTTTTGAGGGGAAGGCCTTGACCGCCCTGGGATATCCAGTGGGACAGCAGAGCGTGCTCTGCGGGTCATCCGAAGGCGATCTCGTCGCCTGCTTTCTGATCGACCGCCCCGAGGGTGGCGGCCGGGTCTTTAAGGTGATCCACCACTTCGCGCCTTTGAAAGGGCCGGTGCTTGGCTTCGCTGCCAGCCCCAGGGACAAGGGCTTCTGCGCGGTCACGGGCCAGGGAGCCCTGGGCCTTTATTTTCTGACCAACGAGCGGACGCTTTTCCAAAGGCAGCTGGAAGGCGACTGGAAGCGCGGCGGCCTTTTGATGACGCCTAAAGCCGACGGGATCCTGGTGAGGGACGGCGGGGGCAAGACCTGGCTCTTGGGACTGGACAATCCCCATCCGGAAGTCAACTTCAAGGCGCTGTTCTCCAAGATCTGGTACGAGGGCTATGACAAGCCCGACTATGTCTGGCAGTCCACCGGCGGCAGCGACGACTTTGAGCCCAAATTCTCCCTGACACCCCTGATCTACGGCACCTTGAAGGGCACTTTGTACGCCCTGCTCTTCGCCGTGCCCCTGGCGATCCTGGCCGCGCTTTACACCTCCCAATTCATGTCGCCGCGCCTCAGGGGAGTCGTGAAGCCCGTGATCGAGATCATGGCCGCGGTGCCGTCGGTGGTGATGGGCTTTTTCGCCGCGATGCTGCTGGCGCCTTTCATGGAAAAATATCTTTTCACGCTTTTGCTGGGAGTGCCGGTGCTGCCCATGGTGGTGATGGCCACCTTGTGGCTGTGGCGCAGCGCGCCCCGCCATTTTTCGCGCAAGGTCGCGGATGATTCGGAGATCCTGGTGCTGGTCCTCGGCTTAGGTGTCGGCATCACGCTCTTGTTCCTGGTCGGGCCCGTCCTTGAACACGCTCTGTTCCTGGACCTCAAGATATGGATGCGGGCCCATTTCGCGGTCAATTACGACCAGCGCAACTCCCTGGTGGTGGGATTCGCCATGGGCTTCGCCGTGATCCCGGTCATCTTCACCATCTGCGAGGACGCCTTGAGCGCCGTGCCAAGACATCTGGTCTCAGCCTCGCTTTCCTGCGGGGCCACGCCCTGGCAGACCGCTTTGCGCGTGGTGCTGCCGGTGGCGCTGTCTGGTATTTTTTCCGCGGTCATGGTGGGATTCGGCAGGGCGGTGGGCGAGACCATGATCGTGCTGATGGCCACGGGCAACACGCCGGTGATGGATCTGAGCGCCTTCAACGGTTTTAGGGCGCTGTCGGCCAACGTGGCCGTCGAGATCCCTGAGGCCCCCGTGGGGGGATCCCTGTACCGAGTGCTGTTCCTGGCCTCCCTGGTGCTGTTCATGATGACCTTCGCTGTCAATTCGGTGGCCGAGATGATCCGCCTTCAACTACGCAAGCGGTACAGCCAGCTATGAACCTGGACAAGAAACCCAAACGATCGCTGGTGATGGAAGAGGGGATCAGCGTCCGACGCATGGTGAAGCTGGGCGAGCCTTTCATCTGGCTGGCCGGCGCGGCCAGCGCCTTGGTCCTTTTCATGATCCTGCTCCTGCTGGCCATCGTGGTCTTCGAGGGGACGTCCTTTTTCTGGCCCAGGGATGTCCAGAAATTCTCCTTGAAGGACGGAAGCGTGATGGCCGGGGTCATCCGCGACCGGGAGCGTTATGAGGAGAAGGATGATAACGGCAAGGTGCTCTCGGTCACGCCTCGCATCCAGCTGATGACCGCGAACCGCGACCTGACGTCCAAGGACTTCGTGTGGGTGGACGAATCGGACGTGGTCAAACGTGAACGCCCAGCGGACGTTCTCTATGTCGAACGCCGTGAATGGGGCCCCTTGATCGGCTGGGCCAGCTCCTTGGAGGCCGAAGGCCAGGCCTATGCCGCTGATTCGGCGGGATTCGACCGGCGCCTGCAGAAGGGGATCAAGGAAGGGGCGAAGCGATGGAAGGCCCTGCATCACCTGGAGAACGAGGAAGTCGGGCGTATCAATTTCGAGATCGAGAGGATCCGTCTCAAGCTGCGCCAGGCTTCGGCCGAAGAAAAATCCGCTCTGGACGCTGAAACGGCGCTCTGGCAGTCGCGCTACACCACCGTCACCGGCCAGATCCAGGCCTTGCGTAGCGAGGATGAGCGCTTCAAGGTGACTTTTAAGTCCGCCGAAGGCGCCGAAAAGACCCTGGCCTTTTCGCAGCTGGTGCGCGTGCTGGAGCCCAACCGCATGGGCTTTTTCGGAAAGGCGGGCGCCTACCTCTCGCGGGTCGTCGAGTTCATCTTCGGGGAGCCGCGGGAATCCAACACCGAAGGCGGCGTTTTTCCTGCCATCTTCGGGACCGTGATGATGACCCTGCTGATGAGCCTTTTGGTGGTGCCTTTCGGCGTGGTGGCCGCGCTCTATCTTCGCGAATACGCCAAACAGGGCCCCCTGGTCTCGGTGGTGCGCATCGCTGTGAACAACCTGGCGGGCGTCCCCTCGATCGTCTTTGGCGTCTTTGGACTCGGCTTTTTTGTCTACGGCCTGGGCTCCAGCATCGACCGGATCTTTTTCGCCGAGGCGCTTCCCACCCCGACCTACGGCACCGGGGGCATCCTTTGGGCCAGCCTGACGCTGGCGCTCTTGACCGTGCCCGTGGTGGTGGTGGCCACTGAAGAGGCCCTGGCCTTCGTGCCCAAGGGCCTCCGCGACGGTTCGCTGGCCTGCGGGGCCACCAAATGGCAGACCATCCGCCATGTGGTGCTGCCCTCGGCCGCGCCCGGCATCCTGACGGGCATGATCCTGGCCATGGCCCGCGGCGCCGGCGAGGTAGCGCCCTTGATGATCACAGGGGTGGTCAAGCTGGCGCCAAACCTCCCCTTTGACACCCGTTTTCCGTTCATGCACCTGGACCGCAAGTTCATGCATCTGGGTTTCCACATCTATGACGTGGGGTTCCAGAGCCCGAACGTCGAAGCGGCCATGCCCATGGTCTACACCACCACCCTGCTTCTGATCGCGGTGGTGGTGGGCCTCAACCTGGCCGCCATGGTCATCAGGAACAGGCTCCGCAACCGTTATCGCACTTCAGGATTTTGACATGACGATCGACATGGAACAGCCCTTAGCCGTCAAAGTGGACCGCCTCAACCTGTTTTACGGTCCCTCCCAGGCGCTCTACGACGTCAACCTCGCCATCCCCGAAAAGCGGGTGACGGCTTTCATCGGCCCTTCGGGTTGCGGCAAGTCGACGTTATTACGCTGCTTCAACCGCCTGAACGACCTTATCGACGGGGTGAAGATCCAGGGAAAGGTCTTCATCCACGGCGAGGATATCTATCAAAAGGGCGTTGACGTCATCGCGCTGCGCAAGCGGACCGGCATGGTCTTCCAAAAGACCAACCCCTTCCCTAAGAGCATCTTCGAGAACGTGGTCTACGGCCTGCGTATCGACGGGGTGCGGGACCGGCGGGTGCTGGAACAGGCCGCTGAAGAGAGCCTGAAAGTGGCCGGCCTTTGGAACGAGGCCAAGGACCGCCTGCACGCCTCGGCCCTGGACCTCTCCGGCGGCCAGCAGCAGCGCCTTTGCATCGCCAGGGCGGTGGCCACAAAACCTGAGGTCCTGCTGATGGACGAGCCCTGTTCCGCGCTCGATCCCATCGCCACCGGCATCATCGAAGAGCTGATCCTGAAGCTGAAAAATGAGTTTACGGTGGTGATCGTAACCCATAACATGCAGCAAGCGGGCCGGGTCGCGGATTATGCGGCCTTTTTCATGCTGGGCCGCATGGTGGAATATGACCGGACCACCACCATTTTCACCAATCCCAAGGACAAGCGCACGGAAGATTACATCACAGGGAGGTTCGGCTGATGCAGCGACATTTTGACGAAGAGCTCAACGAGCTCAAAGAACAGTTGCTGACCATGGGCGGCCTCTGCGAAAAGATGATCCAGGGAAGCGTCAAGGCGCTGTTGGAGAGGAACTTGGAGCACAGCGGCGACATCATGACCTACGAGGACCAGGTCAACCGCCTGCACGTGGACATCGATGACCACTGCATGCGCCTCTTTGCGGCTCAGGCCCCCCTGGCCTCGGATCTGCGCACCATCATCGCGGCGCTGAAGATCAACAACGACCTGGAACGCATCGGCGATCAGGCCTGCAACATCTCGCAGAACACCATGGACCTGTTGAAGGCGCCCAAACAAAAGCTCACCGAGAGCCTGGGCCGCATGGCCGGCCTGGCCTCGGAGATGGTGCATGAGTCGTTGGACGCCTTTGTCCAGCAGGACGTGAGCATCGCCGAGTCGGTGTTGACCAAGGAGGTGATGGTGGATGCGTTGAAGGACCAGATCTTCGACGAGCAGCTGACGGAGATGTCCAAGAACGCCTCCACCGTGCGCCGCGGATTGGACCTGATCCTGATCGCCCGTAATTTGGAGAAAGTGGGCGACCACGCCACCAATATCGCCGAGGACGTGATCTTCATGGTGAAAGGCAAGGACATCCGCCATCATCTGGGCGAGGGCGGACAATAGCGGCTGAGGAATGATCTAAAAAGAAAAAGCGGGGTCTCATCACGAGACCCCGCTTTTTTTATGTCGGGGTGGTGAGATTTGAACTCACGACCCCCTGCTCCCAAAGCAGGTGCGCTACCCCTGCGCTACACCCCGATAAATTTCACGATCCTTCCCTAACACTGACTGACCCTATTTGAACCACTGGCTTTGGTTCGGCATCTGCCCAAGGGCAGATGCCGTGCTACACCCCGATAAGCCTTCCCTACATCGAAAGGCCATTATCATAGACGATGCGTGCGGGTTTTCAACTGTGCTGGACAGAATCGACTAAAAATCTTATCATTTTCACTTGATACACAAGCGTTTTCGGATCCCCTTTGAAGACTTTACAGGACCGCAGCGCGGGCGTTTTGTGCCACGTCACATCGCTATCAGGACCCTGGGCTAGCGGAGACCTGGGGCCCGAAGCCTATCGTTTTGTCGATTTTTTGTCCGCCGCAGGCCAGTCTTGGTGGCAGCTATTGCCCTGCCATCCCACCGGGACAGGCGACTCGCCCTACCAGGCCCTTTCCGTTTTCGCTGGAAACCCCTTTTTCATCAGTTTAGAGCTCCTGGCCCAGCAGGGCTGGCTGGCAGCGGGCGACTTATTACCCCCTCGGCCCCTGGCTCTCGAGCGGTCGGATTTCGCCGCCACCGCGGAGTTCCGGGTCGCCAGGCTGCGCCGCGCCTGGGAACGTTTTAAAGGCCGGGCCGACAGCGGGCAAAAAAAAGGACTGCTGGATTTTAGCAGGGACCACGCTTTTTGGCTGGAGGACTGGGCGCGTTTTTCGGCGGCCAAGCGCCTGCAAAACGGCCTGCATTGGGTGGACTGGGATCCCGCTGTGGTCCGGGCCTTGCCAGCTGACGAGACCGACTTTGAAAAATTCGTCCAATATCTTTATCATGGCCAATGGACAGGGCTGCGCAACTACGCCCACGAAAAGGGCGTGGCCCTGATCGGTGACATGCCCATCTTCGTCTCGCACGACAGCGCGGACGTCTGGGCGAATCCGGCACTCTTCGACCTGGACCTGCGGGGGCAGCCCTTGAAGGTCGCCGGAGTCCCGCCCGACTACTTCAGCGAAGACGGCCAGCATTGGGGCAATCCGCTCTACCGCTGGGACCGGCACAAGGCCGACGGCTACGCCTGGTGGATCTCCCGTTTTCGGCGGGCCATCGAGATGTTCGACGCCATGCGGGTCGACCATTTCATCGGCTTTCATCGTGAATGGCAGATCCCAGCCAGCTCCCCCACCGCCCGGGACGGGGCCTACGCTCCCGGGCCGGGCATGGATTTTTTGAGCGCTTTGGAAGGCGCCTTCCCCCATATGCCGATCATCGCCGAAGACCTGGGGGTGGTGACGCCCGAGGTGACCGCCCTGCGCAAAAGTTTCAAGATCCCCGGCATGCGGGTGATCCAGTTCAGTTTTGGGAGCGGGGAAGAGCTGACCCCCGGACACTTCGAGGAAGACTGCGTGGTCTACACAGGTACGCACGACAATGACACCACCCTGGGCTGGCTTTCCGAGGCGCCTCCCTCCGGAGCAGGTCGCCGCGTTCCGGGCCGAAAGGGAACGGGCCGCGCGTTGGGCGGCCGGCAGCGGCGAGGCCGGGAAAGTCTGGCCCTTGATCGCCGCGGCTCTGGGCACCGCGTCGCGCACGGCGATTGTCCCCCTTCAGGACCTGCTCGAACTGGGGGCCGAGGCCCGCATGAACCGTCCCGGGACCGCGGAGGGGAACTGGGGATGGCGGAACCTGCCCGCCACCCTGACGCCTGCGCTGGCTTCGCGCCTCGCGGCCTTGACCCGCCGCTGGGGGAGGGCCTGATGTCGGGCGACCTGGTCATCCACGGCCATTTTTACCAGCCGCCCCGGGAAAATCCCTGGACCGAGATCATGGAACCGGAACCCTCGGCTCAGCCTTTCCACGATTGGAACGAGCGCGTTTACCAGGAATGCTACCGCGCCAACGACACCGCCCGTATCGTCGGATCCGACGGGATCATCCGCAGCATCGCCAGCAATTACCGCCATCTGAGCTTCAATTTCGGCCCCACCCTGCTCGCCTGGATGCAGAAGAATCACCGGCATGGCTACCGGCGCCTGCTCGAGGCCGACCGCGAATCCGCGGCCCGGCACGGTGGGCACGGCAACGCCATCGCCCAGGGCTATAACCACGCCATCCTCCCGCTTTGCAATGACCGGGACCGCGTCACCCAGATCCGCTGGGGCTTGCGCGAGTTCAGGCACCGTTTTGGGCGCGCTTCCGAATCCCTATGGCTGCCCGAGACCGCCTGCAACGACGCGGTGCTGGGCTCCCTGATCGACGAAGGCCTGCGTTACGTGATCCTGGCCCCGGGCCAATGCCTGCGGGTGCGCAAGATCGGGGAAGCGGAGTGGACCCCCACCCCGGATGGGAGCGTGGATCCCGGCGTGCCTTACCGTTACCTCCACCGCGACGGATCGGGTCGCGGCATCGCGGTCTTTTTTTACGACGGCCCGATATCAAGGGAGATGGCCTTCGGGTCCGCTCTGGTCTCGAGCCAGGAGCTGATGGCGGTGATCGCTAGGGCCAAGGACGGCGAAGGGCGCCTGGTCAGTGTGGCCACCGACGGCGAGTCCTACGGCCACCATACCAAGTGGGGGGACCGCACGCTGTCCTACCTGCTGGAGCACGAGGCCCCCGCCCGCGGATACCGGATCAGTAATTTTGGAGAGGTCCTCGACCGCTCTACGTTTGCTTGGGAGATGGAGCTCGACCACGGTCCGGACGGCATGGGCAGTTCCTGGTCCTGCGCCCACGGGGTGGGGCGCTGGATGCGCGACTGCGGATGCAAGACCGGCGGCGACCCGGGCTGGAACCAGGCCTGGCGTGGGCCGTTGCGCTCGGCTCTTGACCTTCTGCGCGATTTTGCCGCGGCCAGCTTTCAGGCCGGCGCCGAGGGCCTGCTGAAGGATCCCTGGGCCGCCCGCGACGAGTTCATCGCCGTGGTGCTCGAGCCAGGGCCTGGATCGCGCGCCGCATTTTTAAAGGCGCAGCAAGCCCGTGAATTGGATGCGCAAGAGGGCGTGCGGGCGCTTGCCCTGGTGGAGATGCAGCGCCAGGCCATGCTGATGTACACCTCCTGTGGCTGGTTCTTCAACGACCTGTCCGGTATCGAGACCCTGCAGATCCTTAAATACGCGGCGCGTTTGATGGACGACTTGGCCGAGCTGGGCTTTGACCCGCCGCGCGAGGCATTTTTGAAGGTCCTTGCCGAAGCCCAAAGCAACTTCGCTTCCGCGGGCAACGGAGCGGACTTGTTCAGGCACCGAGTCGAACCGAGCCGGGTCGACATGCTCCGCTTGGCCGCGGATCTGGCCATAGGCTCGCTGGTGGAGGACGATCCCGGCGGCGCCTTAGGGATCTACCGCTGCGAGGTCCTGACCCATGTACGGGAGCTGCTGGGCAAGACCAGCCTGACCACCGGACAGGTGCTGCTGGAGTCCCGGCTGACCGGCAGGTCCTTTCATGCCGCCTTTGCCGCGGTCCATTTGGGAGCCATCGATTTTCATTGCTGCGTGGGTCCCTATGGCGGTGACGAAAAGTTGGCCGAGGCTTCGGCCCGCGTCCGGGATGAATTCATGCACGGCTTGGTGCCGCCGCTGCTGACCGCGATGCGCGAAGGCTTTGGCGGGGGCTCTGGGGATGCGGGGGCGGCAGAATTCGGCCTGCAAGACCTGATGATGGGACGGCGCGACCGCATCGCCAAGGCGGTGTTCGGCGGCATCATCGAGTCGCTCAGCAAGCAGTACGATGCGGTCTACCAGGAGAACCGCCGCAGCCTGGAGATGTTCCGCACGGCCGGGTTCGAACTGCCGGCCGAGTTGCGCATCGCTGCCGAGTACACCTTGAGCCGGCGTTTTGAATCTGAGATCCGGGACCGGCATATGAATCCCGCTCCCGAGCTTTACGCCAAGGCCCTGGAGATCGTCCACGAGGCCCAAAACCTTGGCTACCGCGTCGACACCGCTCTGGCGAGCCATTATTTCAGCGTGATGATCACCGAATCGGTGCGCGGCGCTCTGGCTAACCCGGACTCCAATTTTTTAAAGAAGGCTATCGAGCTGATCCGCGTGGCCCGCAGGCTGGGCCTTGAGCCCAACTTGGACCGCGCCCAGGAAGAGGCGGTGCGCGCACGCGATCCTTTGCATTCGCCCGAGGATCTGACCGAACTGGCCCAGCTGCTCTATCTCGATCCCGAACTGTTATTACATCTGGGCAAGGAGACTTAAGTGGCCGCTTCCGTCTCGAGATCGGAGCTAAGGCGCCTGGTCGAACTGCGCCACCACAATCCGCATTCCCTGCTGGGGGCCCATGCAACCGCTAAAGGGTGGGTGATACGGGCCTTCAAGCCAGGTGCCGCGACGGTGACGGCGCTTTGCCCGGACGGCACCGAGCTACCACTGCGACCCATGGACGTGGCTGGCTGCTTCGAGGGGGAGCTTGAGGGCGGTGAATATCCGCGTGGTTATAGCCTGCGTGTGGACTACCGCGGACCGGATTCCAGTGACCTGCGCGCCGACCCCTATGGTTTTTTGCCGACCCTCGGAGAAACGGACCTTCAGTTGTTCGGGGAAGGCCGCCACTGGCGGCTTTGGGAAAAATTAGGGGCTCATGCCCTGGTCCATCAAGGTACGGCAGGGGTCGCTTTCTCTCTCTGGGCGCCTGGCGCCGAGGGCGTCAGCGTGGCCGGAGACTTCAACCGCTGGGATGGCCGCCTGCACGCCATGCGTAGCCTGGGCCTATCCGGGGTCTGGGAGGTCTTTATCCCGAGCTTGGCAGGGGCCTTTCTTTACAAATTCGAAGTGCGCCCGAAACAGGGTCCCCATCTTTTGAAGGGGGACCCCCTCGCCGTCGCCGCAGAAATGCCGCCCGGCACAGCCAGCCTGCATTACGAAAGCGGGTTCAAGTTCACGGATGACGCTTGGATGCGGGACCGGGCAAAGGGCGAGCTCCTGCGCGCGCCCCTCAGCATCTACGAGATCCATCTGGGGTCCTGGCGTCGGGTGCCGTCGGAAGGGAACAGGCCGCTGACGTACCGTGAGCTGGCCGAGCAACTCCCAGCTTATGCCAAGGAGATGGGCTTCACCCATGTCGAGCTGATGCCGATCATGGAGCATCCGTTCGGGGGCTCCTGGGGCTACCAGGTGGGGAATTATTACGCGCCAACGGCGCGCTACGGCAGCCCCGACGACTTCCGCGCCCTGGTGAACGCCCTGCACGAAGCCGGGATCGGCGTCATCCTGGACTGGGTCCCGGCGCATTTCCCTAAAGACGGCTACGCTCTGGGGCGCTTTGTCGGCGAAGCGCTCTACGAGCACGAGGACCCCCGCCAGGGAGAGCATCCGGACTGGGGCACCTTGATCTTCAACTACGGCCGCAATGAGGTGAAGAACTTCCTGATCGCCAATGCCCTTTATTGGCTGAAGGAGTTCCACTTGGACGGCCTGCGCATCGACGCCGTGGCCTCGATGCTCTACCTGGACTACAGCCGCGACAAGGACGGATGGATCCCCAATCGGCACGGAGGCCGGGAGAACCTGGAGGCCATCGAATTCTTGAAGCAGCTGAACGCCGAGGCGTACGCGCAGGTCCCCGGGGTCCTGATGATCGCGGAAGAGAGCACGGCATGGCCCGGGGTCAGCCGCCCCACCTGGGCGGGAGGCCTGGGATTCGGCTTCAAATGGAACATGGGCTGGATGCACGACACGCTGCGCTATTTCTCCAAGGATCCCGTCCATCGCAGGTTCCACCATGACGACCTGACCTTCGGCCTGCTCTACGCCTGGACCGAGAATTTCATCCTGCCTTTGTCCCACGACGAGGTGGTGCACGGCAAAGGGTCGCTGATGGGTAAGATGCCCGGGGACCGTTGGCGCAAGTTCGCCGAGATGCGGGCGCTGTTCGCTTATATGTGGGCGCATCCGGGCAAGAAATTGCTGTTCATGGGCGGGGAGCTGGGGCAGTGGGATGAGTGGCGTCACGACAGCAGCCTGGACTGGCATCTCTTGGCGGGCGCGGAGCACGCCGGCCTTCAACAACTGGTGAAGGATCTGAACCGCCTTTACGCCGTGGAGCCAGCTCTTTGGGACAACGACGCCGAGCCGGAGGGCTTCCACTGGATCGACGGCGGCAACGCCAACGACAATGTGGTCACTTTTTACCGGCAGGCCAGGGCCCTAGTGCCCGGGGCGGCGAGGATCGTGGCGATCGGCAACTTTTCGCCCGTGGCAAGGCAGTGTTTCAGGGTGGGTTTGCCCGCGGGCGGGCCATGGAGCACGATCCTAAACACGGACGCCGCGGCCTATGCAGGCAGCGGCGTCGGACCAGAGCAAAAATTGTCGGCGCAACAGCACCCCTGGAACGGCCAGCCCTTCAGTGTCGAGCTGACCCTTCCACCGTTGGGCGTGCTGTGGTTGAGGGAAGGGGACTAGGCCGCCTTATTTTGAGCGTACCACTCGCGAAGCGACCCAATGATTGCGCCATTCCTCGTATTTGTCCGTGAGGATGGGTGAATCGTCTTTCAGGGTGGAACAGACGAATTCCTGGGAAGTTTTCCCCTCTTGTCCGTAGCGCAGGGGCGCGTTGCAGACCTTGCAAGTCAGATTGTCGGGGGCCGGCTTGAACGTCGGGGCTGGCGGCGCAACAGGAGCCGCCGCGGGTGCCGCGGGAGCAGGAGCTGCTGCGGCCGGCTGGGGCGCTTCGGCAGGGGGAGTGGGGGTCGCTTCCATGGAACATTCCTCCGTTTAGTTTCTTTTGAGTCCTGATTATCCTCAAGAACCGCCTAATTCCGCAATACGAAAATTCCAGACCCTTCTTATGCAAAATAATTCCGAAATAAAGGGCATTTTTTAGGGGATTCGATAAAATATTCCAGAGCTTGATCCGAGATAAAGAGCTTCTTGTCCCCTGCCGCGGAGTGAAGATGGTCCGCAGATCCTCTGGGTTATCGATCTTGACGAGGCAGTGCCTCGCGATTTTTTCCGCGCTTATTTTTGCTCCCGTCCTCATCCATGCCGCGGCCACGCCTACACCGACCGGACCCTATCCCGGGCCAGGTGAAGCCAATTCTGGATACTACCGAAGTGCCGTACCCGGGCCACTGACCCTTACGGTCCAAGGCGCGGGTGTCCAGATGGACACAGTGCTGGTGGTCGGCTATTCGTACGCGCACACTTCGAGCGGGGTGCTCTTCGAGCCGGGCCTCAAGGTATTCTTCGGTTCCCAGCAAATGACGCCCGTGGCCACGCTTCAGACCACGGCGAATGTCGACAACTCAGCTGGCAAGGCTCTGAACACGGAGCTCTGGTACCTTCGAAATCCCTCGGCCGGCACCGCCAACATCGCGGTCACGCCCGTCACGACTTTTATCACTTCAAATGTCGGATATGGCTTGGCCGCGGTGCTGGTGCGCAACGGAGCGGTGGTGGAAACGCCCACGCCGGTGGCGGGAACGCAGCGTGTGGATGGCGGGGCCACCAATACCCTGTCGATCGGCAGTTCCAAGGCGAACAGCCTGATCATCGGCTACTATCAGATGCAGAAGAACACCATCGCGACCGAGATGACGCCCAATGTCGTGGTCACCAAGGTCTTTCAGAGCAATTACACCACCAACGCGCCGCGCGCTAACATCGGCCTGATGGTGCAGCCCGCGCCTACGGTCGGCACCTATTTGATGAGCATCACTGGCGCCGCCACAGTCTGGAGCTCCCATCAGGCTGACATGGAGATCCTGCCGCTGACTCCGACCTATACGAATTCGTACACGCCGACCTACAGTCCTACGAATTCTTTCACCCAGTCCGAGACTTTCACTGAATCGCCCAGTCCCTCCAGTTCAGTAAGTCCGACCTGGTCAGAATCCCCAACGCGTACCCTATCGCCGTCGCCCACAGATTCACCGACTCCGGCCGATTCGCCCACGCACACCCCCACCCTTACCGTGACCGAAACTTTTACGGATTCGCCGACCCTCAGCAATAGCCCCACTTGGTCGGATTCGCCGACCCTGAGCGACTCGCCGACCAAGACGGATTCCCCGACATCGACGTTCACGAATTCGCCGACCACCAGCCCCACGCCGAGCAGCACGCCAACGCCGTCGTCGACCGCCTCGCCCACGTTCAGCGATTCGCCCACAAGGACGGACTCTCCCACGGTGACACCCTCCTTCACGCCGACCTACAGCTTCACAAATTCGCCGACGCGGACGGATTCGCCGACCATGACCCTGTCTTTTACTCCGACCTACAGTTTCACCAATTCGCCGACGTTCTCGGACTCGCCGACCCTGACCCTGTCCTTCACGCCGACCTATAGCTTCACCAATTCGCCGACCTTCTCGGACTCGCCTTCGGTCACCTTGACCAACACGACCACCGGTTCCATGTCGAGCACGGCCACTCCCACGCATACACCCACGTTCACGGACTCGCCCACGGCGACCCAGACCGCAACACCGACCTCAAGTCTTACGAATTCGCCGACCACCACGGATTCTCCCACCGCGTCGCCGACCTTCTCTGTGACGAATAGCTTCACAGCGTCGCCGACCCTGAGCGATTCGCCGACCTCGACCCTGACATTCTCGGAGTCGCCGACCTTTTCGGTGTCGCCCACGAACACCGAATCGCCGACGCCCAGCATGAGCCCGACCGTCACGGAAAGCTTCACCCAGTCGCCCACCTTCTCGACCTCGCCGACCAGGATCATCTCACCTGTGGTCCATTCCGATGACTATACGGGCAAGGTCACGATCATCGGGGTCTATCCGCATCCCATCACGGCGCAGGGTTCCGCCATCGCGGTGCACCTGCCTTACCACGGCGAACTGACTGTCAAGATCTGGACCATGAACGGCGAGCCGGTGGTCAGCTTTGCGAAGACCTACGCGGTCTCCGGCTCCTACGAAGTCATGTGGAACGCCCGCAACGACCTGGGGGCGCCCTTGGCTTTTGGCAGCTATTATCTGCAGGTTGAACTGGAGGGCGCGGGAGCCCATTCAAGGACGGGCCGATGGATCACGGTGCTTCGTTGAGGTCACAGATCTTCAAAACCATTTCGCTGACGGCTTTGCTGGGCCTGGCCTCGGCCGCCGCGGCTCTCACGGAACAGACTGGCACTACCGCCGCGCCGTTGATCAAGCTGGGCGGGGGAGCCCGGGCTATCGGCATGGGCGGGGCTTATGTGGCCTTGTCAGACGACTCGGACGCGTTGTCCTACAACCCCGCTGGCCTGCTGCGCGCCGCTCCTTCCATCCAGCTGACCCATTCCCAATGGTTCCAGGGCCTGGCCGCTGAGCATTTTAGCGCGGCCTTTTCCTTAGGGGATTGGGGCAGCCTGGGCTTCAACGCCAATTATCTGCAGTATCCCACGCTCGATGTCACGGAAAGGACCGGCTACGGCTCCGATCCCGCCCTCAATTTCCGCAGCATCGGCTCCTCCACCTCGATGGATTCCTACGGGACTCTGGGCTATGCCAGGAAGCTCGGGTCCACCCTCTTGGTGGGCGCCGGCCTGAAGCTGATCGGGCAGAACGTGGCGGGCAGCTCGGCCACGGGTGTCGGCCTGGACTTAGGCATCATCCATCAGACTCAGGCCAAGGGACTGACCTTAGGGATCGCCGTCCAGAATATCGGATACCCCATGACCCTGGGGCAGGAGTCCTTTGAGCTGCCCCGCGTCATCCGCGCGGGCGCCAGCTACCAGCTCGCGCAGCTGCTGCTGGCCGCGGAACTGGATCTTCCCATCGACAATTTACCCATGCTGGGCTTGGGCTTTGAATACGACATCGCCGGCACCCTGTATCCGCGCTTCGGCTTCCGTTCCGATGGCATCCACAATCCCTGGACCGCCGGCTTAGGATTCAAGGCCGGTCCCGCGCGGATCGACTTGGCCACCCAGCCCTTTGGCGAACTGGGCAGCACCTACCGCATCTCCTTGAGCTATTACTTCGCGCAAAAGCCCGAGATGCTGACCTGGCTGGAATCGCCCAAGGTGGTCCTGATGCCGACCAGCAATCCTCAGCACGCCGACACCTCGGTGCATCCCAACGTCAGCTATCCGGATCGTGTGGCGCTCTGGGGCCTCTACATCTTCAATGCCCGGGTGAAAGAGCCTTTCGTCGTGCGCAAGACGCTGGTCCAGGGCAAGGTGCCCGAAGAAGTGGTCTGGGACCAGAAGCTGCAGGACGGATCCGAGGCCGAGGCGGGGACCTACCAGGCGGTCGTGTCGGTGAAGTACGACAGCGGACAGGTGGCCTTCTCGAATTACTATCGGCTGACGGCCACGGCCTACGTGTCGCCGGTGACGCCCGAGCCGACGCCTACGCCAACGCCCGAGGTGGTCAAGCCGAAAAAATCCAAAAAGATCCGCATCCAGCTCGGCTGCTTGGTGATCGATGGGACCGGCAGCTCGCTTAAATTCTGCACCAAGGCCGAGGCGGACCTCACCCTGAAGGTCTATGCGAAGGCGGACCCAGAGAAGCCTCTGCGTGTGCTGGAAGCCGGCAAGTTCTCGGCGGGCGAGGAGCACCAGATCCTTTTTGATCTGAAGGACGCGGATGGCAAGGCGCTGGAGCCCGGCACCTACGTCTATGCGCTGAGCGCCGAGCGGGCTGGCAAGACAGAGACCAAGCAGGCGGAATTCGTGCTGAAGCCCGAGCCGACCCCGGAGGCCACGGCCGAGGCGACCCCCGCGCCTACGGCCGAGGCGACGCCTGTTCCCACGATTGAGCCGACAGTCGAGCCCGTAAAATAATCGGATCGGCTTGTCGCGACCCCCAAAGCCCTTTTGCGCAAGCCGCAAAGGGGCTTTTTGCTTTGGGAAATCGCCTTTGGATTTGAGATAATATCGCCGCACGGTCCCGTAGCTCAGCTGGATAGAGCATCAGATTTCTAATCTGACGGTCGGGCGTTCGAGTCGCCCCGGGGCCACTTTCTTGACCAAGGACTATGGACTTAAAAAACCTTGAAAACGGCTTATTGCACCCTCCCCAGGACCTTTCCGTCCTCAGCGCCGAGGAGCAGTTCCGGCTGATCAAAGACAAGGCCGCGGCCGGGCATTCCATCGTCAGCGAAGCGGCGCTGGTGGAAAGGCTGAAGGAATCCAAGAGTTCCGGAAAGCCCCTGAAGATCAAGTTCGGCATCGACCCCACCGGGCCGCAGATCCACATCGGCCACGCCGTGCCCCTGATCAACCTGAGGCGCCTGTTGCGCATGGGCCACGAGATCCACGTGATCATCGGCGACTTCACGGCCATGGTCGGCGATCCCGGCGAACGCATGGACGCCCGGGCGCCGCTGACGTCGGAGCAGGTGGGCGAGAACATGGCCACCTACGCGGCTCAGGCCTCGCGGATCATCGACTTCAGCTCCAAACACGTGCACCTGCACTACAACTCGGCCTGGCTGGGCAAGCTGAGCCTTTCCAAATGGATGGCGGTCACCAAAGGGATCACGGTCAGCTCGCTGCTGCAGCGCGACGATTTTCGCAAGCGCATGGAAGGGGGACATTCGCTGTCCCTGGCGGAATTCGAGTATGTGTTGCTGATGGGCTACGACTCGGTGGAGATCAAGCCGGACATCGAGATCGGCGGCATGGACCAGTTCCTGAACTTCCATTTTTGCCGCAACATGATGGAGATGGCCGGGCAGCGGCCCGAGTGCATCATCACCAACGACCTGCTGCCGGGCACCAACGGCGAAAAAGACGCCGAGGGCCGCCTGGGCAAGATGTCCAAGAGCCGCGGCAACTACATCGCGGTCGAGTCGCCAGCCGCGGACATGTACGGGAAGGTCATGTCCATACCCGACGAGGTGATGTGGATCTGGTACCGCGAGCTGACCGAGATATCCTCCGCGGACCTGGACGCCCTTAAAAAGGCCGTGGAGGCCTCCAGCGTGCATCCTAAGGAGGCCAAGCAGCTCTTGGCGCGGGTGGTGGTGGCGACGTTCCATCCCAACGAGCCCGGCGCCCTGGAAAACGCGGAGAAAGATTTCAATTCTCGGTTCGGCAAGGCCGCTCAGTTGGTCCCGGACAGCGTTCAGGAAGTGGCCAAGACCGAGGCCAAGGTCGGGGAACTGCTGGCTGGGGTGAAAAAAGTCAGCATGCGCCAGGCCCGCCAGGTGCGGGAACAAAACGGCCTTCAGATCCTGGATAGATCCCAGTGGCTGACCCTGAGCCCGGAGCAGTTCAACGCCCTGTCGGAGCTCTACGTCGGCCATACTTTTAAGTGGGGAAGGGACTACTTTAAGATCGTTGCTTGAGATTTATTTGTTTCAGGTAGCCTGGCCCAAATAATCTGACCTGAAAAGACCTTCAATATCTGACTAAAAATCTATATTTCATCTTATAAAACCCCATAAACCCTTTATTTTTCTGGCGACAAAAAAGCGAATCCGTGTCGAAATAGTGAAAGAACCAAAGGCTTTTTGTTAAACTAGGCGCAACCTATGCCTATGACATTGTGGATTACTTTTTGGGGTCGGCTCGCGCCGCGCTGGACAGGCGTATTACGCCTTCTGGCCGGCGCCTTGCTATGGTTATGCGCCTCGCAGGCCTCCGCCATCACGATCACGGTCTGCGCTTCGGGCTGCGATTTCACCAAGGTTACCGCGGCCATTGGCGCGGCTGGCGCTTCGGATATCATCCAGATCAACAACGGTGAGACTATCACCGAGGCCTTCGCCTATTCCATCAATTCAAATTTCGCTGAAATACGCGGCCAATTAGGCACCGAGGTCTGGGACGGCAACAACAATACGCCCAGCGAGGGCAACGGATCGAACGCCACGATCCGTTTCAACGGCGCCAACGTCACCCAGACCATCATCATCCGCAACCTGACCATCGCCCACACCACGGGCGCTTCCGACACCGTCCGTATCGACGCCTTTGGCAGCGGCGGTTCGGTGCAGTTCATCCATTGCACCATCACCTCCACCAGCCTTCATAACCCGGTCTCCTTCAACAT
>JAZKAF010000034.1:0-15138 GCA_040389285.1 candidate division FCPU426 bacterium | reverse complement strand
CCGCTGAGCAGCACCTTGAATCCGCCGCGCTGCCAGAGCAGGAATTTGACGATCCTCTCCGCGTAAAACAGGTTCTCGCCAGCGTTCTCGTGGCCCGAGGGAAAACACACCGTGTCAAAACGGCTGACCGCCCCGCCGTTGCGCTGGACGGCGATGATCAGGGGCTGGGCTTTGCCGCTGGCCTTGACCGCGCGGACAAAATTGCGGTGGCCCAGGACAGGCGGACGGAAATCCGGGTCCAGTTTGGGCAGTATTTTGGGTACGACGCGGAGCAAAGAAGAGGCCATAAACTTTCCTGGTTAAGCTGACGCAAGTTCAAGAATCCGCAAATTTTATCATTATTTTTCGTGACGGCAAGGCAATTTCAGGTGGCCCAATATCAACGGGAAACGCAGACCGTGACCCAGGTTGTATCCCGGGAATAATCCGGGCTCTCCGCCACCAGGCTCAATAAATAGATGCCGCTGGCCACCCGGGCTCCCTGGTCGTTCTCGCCGTTCCAAGTGACCTGGTTGATGCCGGCCCGGCCGCTTTGGCGCCAGCGCCAGATGATCTCGCCCGCCACGTTGTAGGCGGTGAAACTCAGTTCGGCGGGGCCCTTCAGGGTGAAATAGACCGTCCCATGGTCGTCAAAGGGATTCGGATAAAAACCGTGGACCTTTATCAGGGTCGACTGAGGTACGGGGGTCAGGGTCACGCTGAAGGTCCGGGTGATGCTGAAAGTCGGAGTGATGGTGTGGGTCCGGGTGATGGTCCGCGTGGCGCTGAAGGTCGCCGTCTCGGTGAAGGTCGGGGTCACGGTTTTGGTGATCGTGTGGCTCGGCGTGGTGCTGAAGGTGGACGTCTCAGTGAAGCTGAGGCTGGCCGTCAGGGTCGGGCTGGGCGTCTTGGTAGGCGAGGCCGTGAAGGACGGGCTGGGCGTGCGGGTGAGGCTACGCGTGGGCGAGTTCGAGAACGTCGGGCTCTGTGTGTGCGTGGGGCTGCGCGTGGAGGTCATGGTGCGCGTGGGCGAGTTCGTGAAGGTAGGGGTCCGCGACGGCGTGGGGCTGCGCGTGAGGGTCATGGTGCGCGTGGGCGAGGCCGTGCGGGTGGGGGTGCGCGTGGGCGTGACCGTGCGCGTCGGGCTCTTCGTGAAGGTAGCCGATGGCGGGATGAAGTCAAAGCCGTCGACATAGGCCAGGCTGTAGTGGCCGCCGTAGTAGCAGTCGCGGGCGCTGACCCTTATCGTCACCGAATCGCCCACATAGGCCGCCAGGTTCAGGTTGATGGCGGTCCAGGGAAGGTGCTTCTTGCCGAATGCGCCATCGTCCACCAGCGGCGCCGGGCTGGAGGCGTAGGCATAGGTCTTGCTTACGATGGACTTGGACTTGGTGTTGTCATAGACATCCACCACCACAAAAGCGTCCTCGCTGGGCACGGCGGAATGGGCGCCGTCCAGAACGGCCGCGTAGTAGAACTGGAGGATGGTGTTGGTGCCGCTGATCACGTCAGTCTGGCTGATCGTGGCATAAGTCTGGTGGTAATCGGGGTTGGTGTAGGACATGCCCGATATCAGCTGGCAGGCATAATTGCCGCTGTAGACCGTGTTCAAATTGCCGTAGGTGTCCGGCGCCCCGCCGGGCAGGACCACCGAGGCGGAGGGATTCAAGGCGTAATTCCCCCCGCCATAGGTCACAGTCCAGCCAGCCAGCGAACCGGCTTCAAAGCCGCCATTGCTGAAAGCGGGCGCCTGAAAAGGAAGCGCCAACAGGACAAGAAACAAGGCATATTTCATCCGAGAATCATTGTCGATAACGGGGGGCGGGTCAACTCTTTGAAAAAGCCTTTAAAAGTGCTATAAATCAAGAAAGAAGCCCATCCTTCAGGAGGCCCTATGCTGCATCTGGATGTCAATTGGTTGGAAGTAGCCGTTATGGCGATATTCGGATTTTTGCTTGGCTGGCTGTGGTATTCCCCGTTGATGTTCGCCGGCCCCTGGATGAAGGCCAAAAACATCAGCCCGGACAGCCTTTCGACTGAAGCGAACAAAAAAAAGATGCCGATGCTGATGCTGGTGTCCATCCTCGGATCTTTTGCCAGCGCCTGGGCTATCCAGGTCGTGGTGCATAGCATCGGAGCGGAAGGGTTCCAGGCAGGAAAGATGGTGGGGCTGGTCCTCTGGTTCGGCATCATGGTCACCGCCAGCCTGGGATCGCTCTGGGAAGGCCGCCCTGTGATGGTGCTGCTGATCAGCGCGGGCCAGCACCTAGTGACCTACACCGTCATCGCCGGCGTCGCGGCGGTCTGGAAGTAAAAACCGAGGCCGGACAAGAAGGCGCTTACTTGGCCTTCTCTTCCATCAACGCGAAAACATTCCCCTCGCCGTCCTCGTAGGCCGAGATCCAGAGGTCATGGTCGGGCATGGGCGCCACGAGGCGGGGAGCCTGCCTGCAAACGACTCCCTTCGCCAGCAGGCCAGCATGTCTGGCCTCGATGCCTTCGGTCTGGTAATAGAAGAGGGAGGCTGGATGGTCGAATTCGGGGGTCTCAGGCTTGGAGAGCATGAGCCGGGTGGAGCCGCAGCGGAAGAAGGCCAGGCCTTCCGGAGTGCTGAAGAGCAGCTCCAGGCCTAGCTTGTCTTTGTAAAAGGCCGTCGCCCGCAAGACATCCTTCACCGCGATACTTACCTGTCCCAATCGCAGGTCCTGCATAGAGCCCTCCCGAGCTGCGGCTAATTAAGGCGCTGGTGAAAACGCCTGAAGGCGAAAAGGATAGCGAAGGCCGCGATCAGGGCCATGGGCCAGAGGTTCATCCAGAATACGACCGGATCCCCGCCTTTCAACGTCACGCTGCGCATGATGGTGACGAAATATTTCAGCGGATTAAAATACGAGATCCACACGATGCTCTTGGGCATGTTCTCAAGCGGGTACATAAGGCCCGAGAGCATCTGGGCCGGAAAGACCACTAAAAAGCCCGCCATCATGGCCTGTTGTTGGTTCTTGGCCACGGTGGAGATCAAGGTGCCGATGCCGACCCCGGCGCAGACAAAGACCAACCCGCCCAGGCCGAGCTGCCAGAGGGGTCCGCGGATGGGCACATGGAAGATCTGGGTGGCGAAGAGCATGACGATGGGGATGTCGGCCACGCCTATCAGCACGTAGGGCAGGGTCTTGCCCACGATGATCTCCCATTTTTCCACGGGCGCGGCGATCAGGGTCTCGAAGGTGCCCATCTCCTTTTCGCGGGTGATGGACGAGGAGGTCAGGGTCATGGTCACCAGCACCAGCAGCATGGCCAGCACGCCCGGCACCATGAAATACGAGGTCTCCATGGCCGGGTTGTAGAGCATGCGCACGCTGAGCGCCAGATGCGGCTGGTCGGCGGGGATGATCTTCAGGTCTTTGAGTTGGTCGTTCATCACCGCGTTGAAATAGTTCTCCACGCTCTGCGCGCGGGTCGAATTGGTGGCGTCCACCAGCAGCTGGATCTGCCCCTGGCCCCGCGCCATCGACGCCTTCAAGCCTTCGGGCGGGACCACAAAGACCGCGTCGGCCTTGCCTGAGTAGACGGCCTGATAAGGATCGGAGTCGCCGATCTTGGCGGGTTTGAAAAGGCCCGAGGCATAGAGCCGGGTCTCCAGTGAACGGGCGTAGGCATCGGAAGGCTGGTAGACCCCGGCCAGGCGCAGGTTGCGCACTTCGGTGGAAAGGGCGTAGCCGAAAAGCGTCATCTGCATGACCGGCGCGACAAAGAGCATGGTGCGCATGCGCGGATCGCGCAGGGTCTGGCTGAGCTCTTTCTTGATGAATCCCCAAAGGGTCAGGTTCAGCTTCATGGCTCCAGGTCCGCCTTGAATTTTTTAAGCGCCAGGCGCACGAAAAAGACGTTCATCACCAGCAGGATCCCCAAGGGCAAGGCCAGCTCCACGATCCCCTCCCCCTTCAAATACAGCCCCCGCGACACCACGATGAACCAGCGCGCCGGAATGATGGCCGTGATGTAATAAAAGAAGGCCGGCATGCTCTCCACCGGAAAGATGAATCCGCTCAGCAGCATCGAAGGCAGCATCGTGATCATCATCGACATCTGCATGGCCACCTGCTGCTGGCGCGCCACCGAACTGATGATCAGCCCCAAAGCCAGACAGGGGATCAAAAAGAGCAGGCAACCCACCAGATAGAGCAGGTGGCTGCCGGCGAAGGGCAGGCCGAAGACCAGACGGGCGCTGACGTAGATGAGCAGCACCGCGCCGAGCCCCAGACAGAGGTAAGGCAGCAATTTCCCTAAGATGATCTCGATGGGTTTGACCGGGGTTGAGAGCAGCAATTCCATCGAACCATGCTCCCACTCGCGAGCCACGGTGGTCGCAGTGAGCAAGGTCGCTAAAAGGCCCATGATCAGCACCGCGAGCCCGGGGATGATGAACCAGCGGCTATTGAGCTCCCCATTGAAAAGGAAACGGGTCTTCAGCTGGATCGGCATCCGCGCTGCCTCAAGGCCCTTGAGGCGGATCCAAGCTGCGGGGACCAAGCCGCCGAGGTAGGAAGCGATGACCCCGGCACCGGAATTGTCCGCGCCGTCCATCAGCAGCTGGGCCTTAGGCGACTTGCCACCGCGCAGGTCCTCGCCAAAGCCCTTTTCGATCACCAGGGTGCCTTTGACGCGCTCGTGATCCAAGTCGTCATTCACCCCGCCCACCCCGGGCTTGATGATAAAAAGTCCGGTGCCGCGGATGCTGTCCACGAACTGACGCGAGATGCGCGTGTTGTCCCGGTCAAAGACCGTCAGATGGATGTCGCGCACGTCGAAATCGATGGCAAAGCCAAAGAAGACCAGCAACAGCAAGGGCAGGCCCAGCGCCATCCCCAGGGTGAAGGGATCGCGCGCGATGTGGCGGAACTCCTTGCGGGCGATGGAAAGGGTGCGGGAATCCCGGCTGATGAAGTTCATCGCTTGCCCTCCACCATTCGGATGAACACGTCTTCCAGCGAGGGAGCGACTTCGGCCAGCTCCACCTCCGCCGGAAGCCTATGGCGCAGCGACTCCATCGACCCAGGCTGAGCCGGCTCCAAATGCCAGCGCATCCCGTAAGGCACCAAGGAGCGCATGGCAGGATCGTTCTTGAGCTGGGCCAGCAATTCCTTTGACAGCGGCTTATCCGAGCTGAGCTCTATCAAGGAAACTGGAAAAGCAGTGCGTTTCAGGCCAGCCGGGGTGTCGAGCGCGATGATCTTGCCGTCGCGCATCAGGGCGATGCGGCCGCATTGCTCGGCTTCGGTCATGTAGTGGGTGGTGACGAACACGGTCTTGCCCGAATCCGCCACGCGGCGGATCAGCTGCCAAAAGCGCTGGCGCGCGGCCGGCGCCACGCCCGAGGTGGGCTCGTCCAAAAAGACGATCTCTGGGTCGTGCAGCATGCTGACGGCCAGCGAGACCTCTTGCTTCAGGCCTCCGGGCAAGTCCTTGACCATGGTCTTGGGGTCCGTGTCGAACTGGATGAAGTCGAAGAGCTCCTTCACCCTGGCTTTCATGCGCGCCGGCTCCATCTTGCGCAGGTTGGCGCAGAACTCCAGGTTCTCTTCCACGCTCATGTCCTGGTAGATGGTGAGCTTCTGCGACATGTAGCCGACCTTGCTCTTGATAGCCACCGCCGCCGCGTCCGACCCGAAATCAAGGCCCGCCACCCGCACCGCCCCCGCGCTGGGGGTGATCAAGCCACAGAGCACCCGGATCGTGGTGGTCTTCCCCGCCCCGTTGGCGCCCAAAAACCCGAAGATCTCGCCTTTGCTGACCTCGAAGCCGATGTCGTCCACGGCAATGAAGTCGCCGAAGCGGACGGTGAGTCCCTTGACCTCGACCGCCTTGTCGGCGCTCATGCCGCCCTCTTTTCGCGCTTCAAAAACAGCTCTTCAAAATCCGCGACGCCCTCTTGCTTCAGCACCGCGCGGGGCTCGCCCTCGGCGATGCATTTCCCGGCGTCGAGCAGGTGCACCTCAGTGCAGCGCTCAGCCTCGTCCATGTAGGCCGTGGCGACCACGATCAGGATATGGCTCTCGGCCAGGCGGTAGATCAGGTCCCAGAATTCTCGGCGGCTGATGGGATCCACCCCGTTGGTGGGCTCGTCCAGGAACAGCGTAGTGGGCGACTGTAAAAGAGCGCACATCAGCCCCAGCTTCTTGTACATGCCCCCGGAAAGCTTGCCCGCGGCGCGGCTTTGAAAGGGTTCCAGGCGGGTCAGATGCAATAACTCGGCCCTGCGCGTGCGGTAGACGTCCATGGGGATGCGGTAAAGGTCGCGGAAAAAGTCGAGGTGCTCGGAGATGCTGAGGTCGGGGTAGAGGCTCTGCTGCTGGGGCATGTAGGCCATGTCCGGGCGCACGTCGCCGAAGGCGGCGGGCTGGCCGTCGCGTTCATAGCGGATCTCCCCGCTGTCGGCCTTCAGCAGGCCCACCAGATGGCGCAGCAAGGTGGTCTTGCCCGCGCCGTCGGGGCCGATCAGGCCGTGGATGCGGCCGGCTGAAAAAGACAGGCTAGCGCCGTCCAAAGCCTGATTGGCTTTGAGCTTCTTTTTCAGGTCGCGGACGGTGATAGCGATGCCGGTCATGGAAGAACCTTTAGTCCGGGATCTTGATCTCGATGGGCAGCCCGGGATTGAGCAGCCCCTCGGCGTTGTCCAGCGTGACCTTGACCCCGAAGACCAGGCGTTCGCGCTGGTCACGGGTCTGCACGTTCTTGGGCGTGAACTCGGCTTCCGGGCGGATGAAGGCGATGCGCCCCTTAAAGACCTTACCCTTGAGCTCAGGCACGCTGCCCTGCAGCTCCAGGCCCGGCTTCAGCCGCACCAGCTTGGATTTCTCCACATAGATGAAGGTGTAGAGCTGGTTCAGGTCGGCCAGGGTCAGCAGGTTCATGCCAGGACGGGCCCATTCGCCTTTGCGGTGATAGACCGAGAGCACGGTCCCTTCAGCGGGAGCCGTGATGTCGCACCAGGACAGTTTCAGGGCGGCGTCATCGTGCTGGTAGCGGACCTTGTCATAGCTGGCCTTGGGCAAGGAACCGGCTTCGAAGAGCTTCTGGGCGCGGTTGTATTCGTTCTCGACGTTGGAGGCGTTGATGCGGACCTCCTGGCAGGCCAGCTTCAGCAGCAGCTGCCCGGCATGGACCTTGTCCCCTTCGTTGACCTCCACCGACTGGATCTCCGAGACCACGCCCGGGGAGATGTCCACTTCCTCCGCTTCCAAGGTGCCGGCGTAGATCACCTTGCTGCTGCGGATGTGGTTGTAGGTCATCACGGCGGCCACCGCCAAAAGCGCGACCAGGATCAGGGGCAGACGTTTTTTCATCGCAAGACTCCTTGTCTTATTCGGAAAGGCTCGATTGGACGGCCAGCTCGATCAGCATCTGGGTCTGGGTGGAAGCTAGGCGCACCTTGGTCTCCAGCGCGCGTAAGGAAGCGGTCTGCACCTCTAGCAGGCTGGAGCTCCCATTTTGGTAAGAACGATAGACCAAGGCCAGCAGGCCTTCGGTCTCCTTGACCGCCTGAAGGTCCAGGCTCTTCTGGTCTTTGAGGGCCTTCAAGCGGTCATGGCTTTTCAACCAATCACGCCGCAGCTCGGTGGCCATAGCCGTGGAGCGGGCGTCCGCGGCTGCCGCCAAGTCCTCCTGCTCCTTGACCTGGTGACTGATCTGGCCAAAGGCGAAAATAGGCCAGCTGGCCGAGACGTTGAAGCTGTTCTGCTGGATAGTCTCAAGCACCGGTCCGTTGGGATATTCCAAGCTGGCGCGGGCCCCTAGCTGCACGCGCGGCCAATGCCCGCTAGCCAGGGCATCGCCTTGCATCCGCGCGGCTCTGGCCAGCGCCTTGAGCGCGGCCAACTGGGGCAGCTCGGGGTTGAAGCTGGCGGCCTCGGCCTTTTGAAGGGCCTCCAAAGAAGCCTCCAGGCTCTGCATCTTCAAGGACAGCGATGCCGCTTCCGTATCCGCCGGCAGCGAGCTGGTCCCGGCCAGGGCTGGCACGCTGGGATCCAGGCCATCGCCCAAGGCGGTCAGGGCGAAGAGATCGCGCAGGGCCGCGGCTAGGTCGGCCCGGGATTGGCGGTACTGCGCGCGGCGCTGCAACACTTCGTTGCGCGCGGACAGCGAATCAATGCGGCTGGAGGCGCCCGCTTTGAGCCGCACTTCGATGTCATGCGACTGGCTCTGGGCCAGCTTGAGCGAGTCGGCCAGTACCCTTGTGCGCTCGGCCATCAACTGGGCCTGAAAATAGCCCATGCGGACCTTCAAGAGCAGCTCCCGCCTGCGCGCCTGATATTCGGCCTGCCTGGCTGTGGTGCCAGCCTGCAAAGAACGGTAAAGGTTCCAGGCGTTGCCCGAATCCCAGAGCGTCCAGGCAGCCCCTACCCCGAGGGAGTAGCTGTTGTTGTCGCCGAATTTGACCGCGGGGCCTTTGGGGTTGAGTTTGACCTCCGGCACCACCGTGTTGTAGCGGTCGCTGGCGTCAAGGGCCAGGCGCGGCCACAGATAGGTCCAGGCCGCGAAAGAGCGTTCTTCCGAGGCTTTGAGGTCCAGACCCGAGGCCCTCAACGAGGACGAGGCCTGCAGCGCGGCGTCTTCCGCGCCTTTGAGGTCGATCTCAAAATAAGCGTTGCCGGTTTCCGGCGAAGCGGCGCCAAGGCCAAAGGCCAGGCAGGTGAAGGCGAGGCTGAGCAAGGTCGCGGAATGGATCCGATTCACTGGGTTCTCCTCTGGTCTTGTTTGGGATCGATGAGCAGGCCCCTCAACGCCAGGTCGACGCGCGCGGCCAGGGCCTTGTCAGAAAGAAAAAGACGCTGGATGCCGAGACGCGGAAGGCGCATAAAACGCGTGCCCACGGCCTTTTCTGCCATGCCGCCGATCAGGTTTGGAAATAAGATCCCCGACATCAGCACCGGCATCAGGGTCCCCAGCGGGGCCTTCAGCACCAGTCCTTCTTTTTGGCCCTGCTTGATCAAGGCGATGATGACCTTGGCGTGCGGAGGCGGGAAACGCCTGCGTAAGAACTCCCAGGCTTCGGGGCTCTTCGCTTCCAGGTCGCGCAATAACGCCAGGATGAAAAAACGCTGGTCGCGGCTGAAACGGGCCAGGGCCAGCAGGCCCCGTCGCAGGCGCTGCAGGGTCGAACCGTCGGCGGTCTCCAGCTCAAAGCCCCGGAAGAACTCGGCGTAGGCCTCTTCGGTGCAGCGCCGGCTGAATTCGGCCTTGTTCTTGAAATGGTAATGGAACATGCCTAGGTTAACGCCGGCTTTCTTCGCCACCGCGCGCATGCTAAGGCCGCTAAGGCCGTGTTCCGCGATCACTTCGCGGCCAGCCTTAAGAAGTTTTTCGTCGGTGTTCGCCGATGGCCTGGCCATGTCGCCCCCCATAACTACACATGCCGTATAGTTATACGACGCAGCCGATCTGTCAAGGCGCTTGTAGAAACTTTAGGGCAGCGTAGGCAATGCGTAGCGGACCGCGTCCGTCCGCTCTCCCCTAGGGCCAAGCAGCCGGAACCAGGCCCCATAATGATTCGGCGAAAAGCTGGACTGGGGGCCGATGGCCTGCGCTGCGTAAAGGATACGCAGGTCGTTGGAGCCTTTTTTCAACTCCAAGCTGCCGTGCAAAACGGCTTTTCCGTTCAGCAGCATGGCCTCCACGCTCTTTTCATCAAAGATCGCGCGGTGGAGACCCCCTTGGGACGCTTCGACATTCGCCCACATCACATAGCGCAGGGGATCCGGGCCGGGATGATAGATATTCTTGTCCCACTTGTAAAAAGTGCGGCTATTGTTCTTACCCCCCGCGACGATGATCTCCGGGCCTAAGGGTTCGGAGAGCTCGGCAGCGGGCCTGCTCCAGGCGATCGCTCCGGTGAGGGCCTTCGGATCCTTCAATGCGGACTTGGCGAGCTCCAACTGGTCAGCGCCAAAGGGTCCCTTCACCAGGAACGCGCCCTGAGGAAAAGAGCCGTCTGGTTGCGGCGCCGGCTCCCAACAGCTAGCGTAGCCCCGGACGCGGCGGCCGTCCTCATAGGCCGCGTCGACCTGCGCCACCTCATAGGCCCGCCCCCAGTCCTCTAAGGCGGTGTCCGCGGCGGTTTGCAGTTCATGCGTCACTCGACTTTTCCCAGCTTCCCAAGAGAGCCTGAATTTTTTCATGGAAACGGCAAACAGAGGGATCTCCAGTTCCCGGGTTTCTCCAGGGCCGATGCCTTCCAATGATCGCTTGACCACGCCTGGGGAGTATTTCAGAGGCAGGCGGAAGGCCACTCTAAGGCTGCGAATCGCCTTAGCCGAGTTGTTCTTCAGAGCCAGTTTCAGGTTGCCATTGCCCAGGGACAGCGAAGCTTGCAAACCGGATGCTTCGAATCCGTACGCGTCGGGCAGACCGCGATCCTTGTCATGATAAAGGTCAAAGGCCGGATTTTCGGAAAATTCAAAGCGCACCAGCTTGGCATGGGGCGAACGGATCTCGACGATGTCGGAGGCTTTCACCCCTTTTAACGCCAGTGAAAGCGGAGTGAGATCATTTAAGTCCAGGGGGTCGGGGCGTTCCAGGTTCAGTTTCAGGGTCTTGCCGCTGCGCAAGACCTGCACGCGGCTATAGAGGAACTGCCAGCGGTAGGCGGCGTAAGCGTTCTGGTCGCAGTACCACCAATTTTTCTTTCCCGACCATTTCTTATAAAGAGCTCGCAGCAGCGGGAATTCGGGTCCACCCCAGGCGAGCGCCCAGGGATGCATCGAGACCACCCAAAGCGGCTTGTCATCCACAGCTCTGGGTTTGGCCAGCTCTGATTCCAGGGATCCGGAGAACTGCGGCTGCCCGCCGTCGCCACAGATGAGGGTGCCGAGCAGGAAATCGTTCTCGATCCGCTGGGCCCACATATGCTCGCTGATGTGGTAAAAGCCGGCCCGCTTCAGGATCTCGCCCAGGTCCCATTGTGAACCCTCGTCCAAGGGATTGCGGATGCTTAAAAAGGAGAAGGCGTAGGCCAACACCGGGCTCTGGCTGTTGATCTCACGGTCGACCCTGCAGCCCAGCACTTCATAAAATTGGCGGTTGCGGCTCAGATAGGGGACGAACTCATGGTTCAGGGAATGGGCGCCGATGCTGTTACCGCCGACGCGAAGGGCCTTGGCCATCTCCTTGCCCGGGTCCGCCAAAACCATCCCGGATTCGGAAGGCTCGTGATAGCCCGCGCTGTCGTTCAAGAAAAAAGTGCCCTTTTGTCCGTACTGGGCCATGATCTCGCGGACTTTCAGATCCCCCATGTGGTTGTCGTCCCAGCGGCTGGAAAAAGCCTGATCAAACCCGTGATAGAGCGGCAACATCCGCAGTTGCGCCACGGATGCCGCGGCCTCGCTTTTGAAAGTGATCTCGATTTGCTGGACGTAGTGGTCCATGCCCATGGGATCGGCCCGCAAAAGGCAGGACCAGAGCAGGCCTAAGGAGACGAGCATCTTTTTCACGCTTCGCTCCTCTCGATTTTTTCGAGCGCCTTCAGCTCGGGCCAGATCCGCCAGACCGCGGCCACTGCTACCAGGGTCAGCATCCCGCCGCCCACCACCGAGGCCACTGGCCCGAAGAGACGCGCGGTCGCGCCCGATTCGACCTCACCCAGTTCGTTGGATGATCCGATGAAAAGAAAATTGACGGCCTGCACCCGGCCCCGCAGCTCGTCAGGGGTGCTGATCTGGATCAGGGTCTGGCGCACCACCACGCTGACGATGTCGCAGGCCCCGGCCAGCCCCAGGACCACAAGGGAAAGGATGAAGTTATGCGACCATCCGAAGACCATCATGCAGAGGCCGAATCCCGCCACCGCGAAGAGCATCGACTTGCCTGCGGAGCGCATGGGCCGGTGGATCAGGAAAAACCCGCCTAAAAAAGCGCCTAAGAAAGGAGCCGCCCGCAAACAACCCAGTCCAGCCGCGCCCACGTGCAGGATATCCTTGGCGAACATGGGGAACAGCGCCTCGGCCCCTCCGAAAAGCACGGCAAAGAGGTCCAGGGTCAGGGCCGCCAGGATGACCTTCTTGTTGAAGACGAACCTTAGCCCGATGGTGATGCGTTGCCAAAGGGTGTCGGTGTCAGGCTTGGGCACGAAAGGCCGCTGCGGGACGATGACGAAGAGCAGGGCCAGGACCAAGGCTGGACCTAAGGCGCCGAAAAGCAAGGCGGCTTGGGGGCCCTTCCATTCGATCAGCAGGCCGCCCAGCACGGGCCCCAGCACCGCGCCGATCTGGAAGTTGGAACTGTTCCAGGCCACCGCATTGGCCACGGCCCCCTCAGGCATCAGGGTGGGATAAAAGGCGACCGAGGCGGGCGTGTTGATGGCCCTGGCCGTGCCCGCCAAAAAGACCACTCCATACCAATTCCAGACAGGGACATTGTGGGTCGCAAAATAGGCCAAGGTGAGCGCGC
The DNA here is from genome assembly GCA_040389285.1 of candidate division FCPU426 bacterium. Classification (GTDB taxonomy): domain Bacteria; phylum Oederibacteriota; class JAJYGY01; order JAJYGY01; family DAIDJD01; genus JAZKAF01. The sequence goes on along the minus strand of JAZKAF010000034.1, from coordinate 2,715 downwards.
AAAGCGCCATCACCGCGTGGCAGACGCGCAGGATGGTCTTGCGGTCCACCCTGTCCGCCAGCAGCCCGGCGGGGAGCCCGAAAAAGAAGATGGGAAGGTAGTTGGCGAGCCCGACAAAAAGGAAGCAGAGCGCCGAACCGGTCAGGTTGTAAAGATGGAAGCCCACCGCGACCGCCACGGCCTGGTTGCTGAGATTGTTGGCCTGGCCGCAGGCCAGGAAAAGCCGGTAGCTTCCGTGGCGCAGAGCGCCATAGGGATCGTGTTTTTCCACGCTTAAAGCTTCCCCTTCTTTTCGGAAAGGGCCTTCTCCATGGCGGCCAGCACTTCTTTGGAATCAACCGAAGTGCCGGGCGCGAAGCGGGCCACGATATGGCCCTGCCGGTCGGCCAGGAACTTTCCGAAGTTCCAACCGACCTCGCCCTTGAAATCGGTTTCTTCGGTCAGGTAATGGTAGAGGGGATGCTTCCCCTCCCCCTTCACCGTGATCTTCGAAAAAAGCGGGAAGGTCACGTGGTACTCGGTGTCGCAGAATTTCTTGATCTCATCCTCGCTGCCGGGCTCTTGATGGCCGAAGTCGTTGGCCGGGAACCCGAGCACTTCAAAGCCTTTGGCGTGGTACTTTTTGTAGGCCTCTTGCAGGCTCTTGTACTGGGGCGTGTTGCCGCATTGGGAGGCGACGTTCACGATCAAGAGCACCTCACCCTTGTAATCGGACAGCTTCTTGTCCTTGCCGTCGATATCCTTCATCACGAACGAGTACAATCCGGTTTCTTTCACCGCGTGGTTCTCCTTGGAAAGGGCCGCGAACGGAAGGGTCATAACGAAAAGGGTAACAAGGATCTTACGGTTGAAAAGCATCATTCCTCCTGGGGACCAAAGCTGGAAACTCCATCAATATAACCGTCCGAGCCCGACGCTCGAAAGCATTAAAAAAAAAAGCCCCTCAGACGTCCAAGGGGCTTTTCGCAACTTGCGCGGGCCTTAGTCGTTCGTGCCGGTTTCTTCGTCAGGCACGGGCTCGGCCACGGCCATGGAAAGTTCGATCTCACGTTGCATCTCGCCGGCCTTGTCCTGGGTCAGGGTCTCTTTGTCGCTGGCGTCCGCTTCCGGATCCTCCACGCGGATAAAAGTCGTCACCCAGTCTTGCGGGCCCATCTGCAGGATGCTGGCCCGGTAGCCCATCGCCTCCATCTCCTGGATCAGGACATGCGGCGTTTTCAACGTGTGGATCCCCATCTCCTGGTTGCCCGATAATCCTTCCAGGGCGTCCGTGACCATCTTCACCAGGGTGGGTGTGTTGGCCGGATCCGACCTTAGATCCAACATCAAGGTCTTGTTCATGATTTCCTCCCTTGGAACGTTCCTCTGTCTTAATTCTGGCTCTTGCCGGGGCTTTTTCAGCAATTTTTTTGGTCCAAGGCTTGACTTTTTCCTTAAACCCATACATATGTATGGGTATGGACGAATTTAGCATTTTAAAAGAGGCTTTCCTACGGCCAAAGCCCCAGCCGACCCTGGGCTTTTCGCTGTATCCCAAAGGCCTGCCCATGGGCGCCATCACCCAGGTTTTGGGGCTGGGTTCCACCGAGGCCATGTTGACGCTACTGGCGGAGAATCCGAGCCTGAAGGCCGCCTGGGTGGAAGAACGACTTTCCGCCTATCCTCCCGCCTTTGCCCAGCACAAGGCGAACCTGAATCTTTTGCTTTTTGTGGAAGGCGGCAACGAATTCCCCTGGGCCCTGACCCAGCTGGTGCAGAGCCAGATCTTCCAGCTGGTGCTGGTGGCCTCGCCTTTGAAGGGCGAACTGACCCTGCGGAGGGTCCAATTGGCGGCGGAACGTTCCGGATGCGCCGTGGTCAGCCTTTGCGAGAACGAAGGTCCGTCCTGGCCCGTCCGCTTGCGGCTCGAATCCTGTGGAAGCGCCTCGCTCTTGCGTCCGGCGATGAAGGAGGCCCTGGGATGACACGCGTGGCCTGCATCTTTTTTCCCAAAGGCATCGCGCCCTGCGACCTGAAGGCGCTGGCCGAAGCCGCCTGGCGCTTCAGTTCCCAGGTGGCCTTGCGCCCGGGCGAGGCGCTTTTTGTCGAGACCGGACGCAGTGCCCTGCTTTACTCCGAGCCCACGCTCGCGGCGCGGTTTAAGATCATGGCGAAACGCTGTGGCAGGGATTTTTTCTTGGCCTTTGGCGCGGACGCGGCCGAGGCGCTGGCGCGCTCTCGCTCCGGGGCCGCGGAAACGTCGCCCCGCGAAAGCCTGCCCTTGTCTTCCTTGCTCGATTGGGCCAGCCCCTTCCAACACGACCACGAATCCGAGTCAAGGTTGCTGCCCATGATCGCGGCCTTCAAGAGCTTAGGTCTTAGCCGTCTAGGTGATTTTTTAAAACTGCCACGCGAGGCCCTGGGAGCCCGCTTTGGCTCGGACGCTGCTTTTTTGAGCGCGCGCATCCAAGAGGGCTTTGGCATGGCGTGGCCGCGCTTCCAGCCCGACCCGGTGCTGCGCGAATCGTTTCGCATGGACCCGGACGGGGACCTTTCCGGGCAGGACTTATTACAGCCCCTGCTTTTCGCGCTGAAAGGCCTGCTCGACAGGATGGCCTCCCGGCTGACAGGCCGAGGGCTTCGCGCCACGCGCCTGCGGTTACACCTGCGTTTGGAAGGGCCGCGGCGTGGACTTCAAGGGCCCGAGCGCGTCCTGGACATCGCCTTTCCCCTGCC
>JAZKAF010000033.1:0-7974 GCA_040389285.1 candidate division FCPU426 bacterium | reverse complement strand
ATCGCGGATCCGGCGGATCTTGGCGGCGGGGTCTGGAGCTGGGACGGCGTGTTCAACGTCGCCTCATCCTCAACGGCCGACTTGAATTTCACGCTCAGCTTTCCCCAGAACGCCGCATCGTACCTGGTCAGCGGCCTGGGCAAGGTGGGCGGCCTGATCATCGACAACACCTTGATCACCACCGACTATCAACCCGTGAGCGACACCGTGACGGTGTCGCTGCCCACGCCCACGTTCAGCCAGTCGCCGACCTTCAGCGAATCGCCGACTTTCTCCCCGACTCCGACCCCGACCTTCAGCCCCACCGTGTCCGCCACGCCGACCCGGACGGCGGTCGAGTCGGCTACCCAGAGCCCCAGCTACACGCTCAGTAGCACTTTGACCACGACGCCCACGCCGACGCTCAGCCATACGCCGTTCACGCCTTCGATCACCGCGACCTGGACCCCGGCTCCGGCCACGCATCCCAACAGCCTGGTGCTGACCCTGGGACCCGTTCCCTCGAAGCGGGGCAAGGCCATCTGCCTTTACGGCAACAATCCGCTGGCTGAATCGGAATGGACCCTCTTCGGCGCGGACCAGCAGGTGGTCGGACGCCTTCATTTTTATGACGCGGTTCCTTGCTTCACCCGCACCGACGAGCTGGCCTTCGGGGTCACGATGGTGCGCATCAAGGCCAGGGACATCTATGGCCACGAGACCACGGTGGTCAAATTGCTCCTGATCGAACCATGACCAAGAACCTAAAAACCGTCTCCATCTTGGCTCTGCTTTGTCTGGCTCCGGTCGCGGGCCAGGCCTACGACCAAGAGGTCTACCGCTCGGCGGCCATCGGGACCCGCTGGCTGAGCATTCCGGCTTCCGCCCGTGTGGCCAGCCTGGCCGGGGCCTATACCGCCCGCGGAGGCGAGCCCGGAGCCCTGGAATCCAACCCTGCCGCCCTCGCAGGAACCCATAATTTACAGGCTATTTTCACCCATAATAGCTGGATCCAGGGCATGCAGGTGGAGCGCCTGGTGGGGGCCTGGGAGGTCGAAAATCTGGGCTCTTTCGCGGTCGGGGTGGATTATTTGAGCCTGGGTGAGGTGGAACGCATTGAGATCAGCAGCTCCGGGGTCCCGGTCAGCACGGGAAGCCTGCACCCAAATGCTATGGCTTTTGCCGGATCCTGGGGTAAGATATACGGGACTTTGGCCTTGGGGGCCACCCTGCGGGGCATCAGCGAGAACCAGATCAGCGGATCCGACACCGGATTCGAGGCGGATCTGGGGGCCCACCGGACCATCGGAAAGAACTGGCGGGTGGGAGCGGCCCTAAAAAATCTGACCGTGGACTTCTCTGGCGCGCTGCGGCCGATAGACTTGCGGGCTGGTGGAGGCTATACTTTCCACGGAAAACATCCCCTGGCCCTGGACCTGAACCTGGACTATCAGCCTCAGGACCGCGAACCGCCTGATTGGCGGGTCGGGGCGGAATGGGCCGCCACCAAGCAGGTGATCCTGCGCGGCGGCTATGTGTTGGCTGGGAACGACAGAGCTCCCGGAGGTCCGACCGTGGGCCTGGGTTGGTTGAACGGTTTTCTTGAACTTGATTACGCTCTTTATGGTGCTGGAGAGCTGGGCTTCAGCCATTTGGTGACCCTGCGCATCCTATCTCTAGGTGAATGATGAAACCTGACAAAATGATCTTCCCGATAGTCGCTTTCAGCTTGATGATCGCCGTGCCGGTGGTCTCCGCTGAGAAACGCAACGCCGCCTCAGTGGTCTTCGGCGACGAGCTGGACCTCGAACCGGCCCCGACCAAAGTCCCGGTCAAAGCCGCTGTCAAAGCCCCGGTCAAAGTCGCCGCCAAGCCGGCCGCTACTTTGGCGCCTGGCATGACCCGGGCCAAAGTGGCCGCAGCCAAGACCATCGCCAAGATGGGCATGGACTCCAGCCTGGAAGGCTCCAACACGCTGCGCTTCAGCGTCATGAACCCCAAGACCAAGGCCAAGGAGATCATCTCCCTGGGTTACGAGGCGGTCTGGGAAAGCCCGGGCGTGATGCTGGTGACCTTGTCTGACGACAAGACCAACTTTGACCTGGGCAAGTCCAACCTGAACTCCGATGTCCACGCCAGGATGGAGACCCTGTCCAACCTGCTGACGCACCTGCCCAAGCATTCGCTGAAGCTGGACGGTCACACGGACAACCGCGGACCGCGCTGGCTTAACATGTCGCTGTCCATGTCCCGCGCGGAAAGCGTGAAAAAGGCTTTGATCGGCTTGGGCGTGGCCAAGGACAGCTTTGAAAAGGTCGAAGGCTGGGGCTTTGACAAGCCGCTGGTCAGCAACGACACCGCCGAAGGCCGCTCGCGCAACCGCCGCGTGGAGCTCCGCATCAAGATCAAGCATCTGACCGTGGAGAGCGGGATGGAACTGGATACGATGCCCGCCTCGAAATAAGGCCGTTTTTAGCAAGTCGAAGAGGCCGGAATGACCTAAGTCGTTCCGGCCTTTTCTTATTTAAGGGGGCCTGATCCGTGAACGCCCTGTTCTATGCGGTCCATCTGGCGGTGGTCGGCTTTATCCTGGCCGGTTGGATCTTTCCCGCCACCCGCCTGGCCCACCTGGTCTTCATCTTGCTGACCCTGGGGTCCTGGTACATCTTAGGGATCTGGAAGGGCAGGGGATACTGTCCGCTCACGGACTGGCATTGGAAATTAAAGGAAGGCCAGGGCCAGGCGAAACCCGAAGGCCCTTTCATCCATTCGCTGGCCGAAAAAGCGACGGGCAGGCGCCTTAGCGTGAAGGGCGTGAATCAAGCCGTCGAAGCCCTGACCTGGGGCCTGGCCTTGTTATCGCTGCTCCTGAACCTCAAGGACGGGAATCTCTTTTGAGCAAACGCCCCTGGCTGACCCGCAACGTCTTCTTCATCGGGTTGGTCTCCCTTTTCACCGACATCGCCACCGAGATGGCCGTGCCCCTCTTTCCAAAATTTTTGGAAAGCATGGGAGGCGGCGCGCGCGTGCTGGGCCTGATCGAAGGGGCCTCGGACGCCCTCTCTAGCCTCCTGAAATATTTCACGGGCAAGTGGTCGGACCTCTCGGGCAAGCGCCGGCCCTGGGTGCTGGCCGGATATCTGCTTTCCAGCGCGGCGCGGCCTTTTCTGGCTCTGGCCACAGCATCCTGGCACGTGCTGGCCATCCGCATGACCGACCGCACGGGCAAGGGCCTGCGCAGCAGCCCGCGCGACGCGCTGATCGCCGACTCGGTCCCTGAAAGATCCCGCGGCGCCGCCTTCGGCTTTCACCAGGGCATGGACCACGTGGGCGCGGTGTTGGGCCCTTTGGCCGCCGTGGCCATCCTGATCTTCAGCCACGATGATCTGCGCCTCGTCTTCGCCTTAGCCGCCATCCCCGGCGCGGTGGCGGTGCTGACACTGTGGAGCGGGGTGACCGAGATCGCCAAGCAAGGACTGGGCAAGGCCCGGGCCGCGCTGCCCTCGGCCGCGCCGGGGCTCTTTCCAGTGTTATTGCCCTTGGGGCTCTTCACGCTTGGCAACGCCAGCGACCTTTTTCTGCTCAAAAAAGCCGGCGGCGACATGCCGCTCTACTCGGTTTGCCTGCTCTGGTCGGCCTTCCATGTGGTCAAGGCAAGCGCCTCACTGCCGGGCGGGCATCTTTCAGACCGGATCGGCCCGCGCCTGACCATCAGCTTAGGCTGGCTGCTCTACGCGGCCATCTATTTCGGCTTTGCCATGGTGCAAGGCGCCGGGGGATTCCTGGTCCTTTTTGTGGTTTATGGGCTTTATTTCGGGCTGACTGAAGGGGCTGAAAAGGCCTGGATCGCGTCCCTGGTGCCGCCGGAACAGCGGGCCACCGCCTTTGGCTGGTATTATCTGGTCACCGGGGTCCTGGCCTTGCCCGCCAGCCTGGCCTTCGGCTGGATCTGGGACCTGGTCAGCCCGCAGGCGGCTTTTTTAAGCGGATCCGGCCTGGCCCTCTCAGCCCTGGCCTGCCTCTGGTTCTTGCGGCCTGCAAAGCAACGGCCGTGAGCGTCGCCTCCCTGAAAAATAGGTTCGCGTCCATGCGGATGCCCTGGCACGGCTTGGACATGCAGGCCCGCAGGGGACTATTAGCCCACGCGCTTTATTGGCAGGCCGCGGCCATCGCCTTCCAGTTCGTGAACATCTACATTTTCCGGCTCAGCCACGGTTACGCCAAGCCCGCCCTCTATCAGATCTGGTCCAACGGCTGCATCCCCGCGGGCTTCGCCTTGGGCTCCTGGATCGCGCGTCGCCGCTCCAGCTCCGCCACCTTCCGCAGCGGATTGTTAGTCTTTTTGTTCTTCCTAATCGCGATGCTGGTCCTGCGCGAACGCTGCGTGGAATGGATCCCTTTGATCGGCCTGCTCTCCGGCCTGGCCATCGGCCTTTACTGGCAGGGCTGGACCCTGGTGATGATGGACTTAAGCGAGAACCATCAGCGTGATGCCATGCTGGGCACCTCGCAGTGGGTCTATTACGTGGCCTACCTGACCAGCGCCCCTTTGGCCGGCTGGTTCTTGTCGCGCTTCAGCGGCTTGGAAGGATACAGCTGGGTTTTCGCTGTCGCCACGCTGATGCTGGCGATGGCCTGGATCGTGTCGCTGCCGCTCAAGACCTCGCGCCTGCACGGCGGCGGCTCCTTCAAGCGCCTGATGAAGGCGCGCAAGCCGGCGGGATGGGGCTTCATGGCGGTCTCGGCCATGCTGACCGGGCTCTTCTCGGTCTCGGCCATGTTCCTCAGCATCCTGATCTCCTACGAAGCCAAGGGCAGCGAGACCGGGACCGGGAGCTACAACTTTTTGAACGCGGCCTGCGGTTTTGTGGCTGCCTGGGTCATCTCGCGCTCGGCCAAGCCCCGCAACCGCCTGCGCATCCTCTGGATCTCGGCGCTCGTCACCGCGCTTTTCACCTTGCCTCTGGCCCTCAACCGCGGCTTCCTCATGATCCTGCTCTACGGCGCGGGCATGGCCGTCACGCTTTGCTTCTACAACGTGCCGCTCTTTTCCACGCACCTGCGCATCATCGATGACGCGCCCCGCTTCAAGGCCCGCCGCGCCGACGCCTTGACCTTCCGCGAGATATTCATCGATGGCGGCCGGGTCCTGGGCTACGCCTTTGTCATGCTGGCCGTGACCAACATCGATTCCGCTTCCTTGAGCTGGTTTTTCGTGGCCATCGCCGTATTGCCCTTGATCAACACCTGGCTAATGCGGCGTTTTGTCTGATAAAAGCGGCTTGGATGCTGGTTCATGCGCGTTGACAGGCATGGCAGCCTGCGTTTTAATTGATTGAAAATCATTTTCAATTGAGGGACTAAGATGCATATCGCTGAAGGAATTTTGACCGGAAAGTCGATGGCCGTGACCACCGTGGCGGGCCTGGCTGTCCTGGCCTGGGGCACCAAGGGCATGGCCCGTTTTGTCAGCGAGCAGCCTGAGCGCAAGCCGTTGCTGGGCATGGCTGGCGCCTTCATCTTCATCGTGTCCTTGATCCCCATCCCGGCCTTCACCGGCACCACCTCGCATCCCTGCGGCACGCCCCTGGCCGGGATCCTGCTGGGCCCATCCATCGCGGCGGCCCTGGCCTTTTTGTCGTTACTACTGCAGGCCTCCTTTTTCGCGCACGGCGGATTTTCCAGCCTGGGGGCTAACACTCTCACCCTAGGTCTGGCCGGAGCGGGCAGCGCCTGGCTGGCCTTTAAGCTGGGCCGCAAACTGGGAATGCCGCTTTGGGCGGCCGCCGGCCTGGCCGGACTGCTGGGTGACGTGATCACCTACGCCGCGGCTGGGCTGATGCTGGGCACGCACCTGGCCTTTTTCGCGCCCGAACCTAAATACGGCCTCGGGGGATACTTAAGCGTGATCTACGCGGCCTACTTACCGACCCAGGGGCCCATCGCCATCGGCGAGATGCTGCTCACCGGCTACGCCATCCATTCCATTGCTAAACAAAGGCCCGAGGTGCTGAAGAATCTGGGCGTCGACGGCGGAAAATTCAAAGGCGCTCTTTTGATCCTGGCCTTAGGCCTAAGCGGCCTGGGCGCCGTGGTCCAGGCTGGCGAGATGAAACAGGCCGTGACCGCTTCCGCGCCTGCGGCGGTGGTCTCCCCGGTCTCCGCGCCCGCGACCACGGGCTTTCCTGGCATGGATGAAGCCGTGAACGAGGCCATCGCCCACCAGGCCGGGGCCCACACCAAGGATCCTTTCATCAACCTTGAAGCCATGGGGGATGTTTGGAATTTCGTGCTGCTGCTGGGCGGTGGCCTGGCCGGCTTCGTGATCGGCCGCAATTGGAACCAGCTCTTCGGAAAAAAGAAAAAGGACTAGGCCATGTCCGGACAACTTTCCCTTTCTGATTTCTTGGCGGTGGAAGAGGCCCAGTTCGGCCGCCATCCCCGTGGACTGCGCCTGCTGGACGCCCGCCTCAAACTCGGCTTGGCCGTGGTCCTGGTGAGCTTGAACGTGCTGGTGGCCAATCTGGAACTGTCGCTGGCTGTGCTGGCCCTTTGCTGGATAAGCTTGCTCTGGTCACGCACGCCTTTGCGCGCGGCCCTTTGGTTCGTGCTGGCCCCGGCCTGGGCCACTTTTTTGGTGATGATGGGGTTCAGCCTGGGCTTCGGCCACACCCCACTGGCCAGCTGGCACGGCATCACCCTCTACCGCGAAGGCGTGATCCTGGGCGTCAACGCGGGAGTCCGTGTGCTGGCCGAGATGACCTGCGCCGCGGCCCTGGTCCTCAGCACCCCCTTTGCCGCCATCCTGAACGCCCTGCGCTGGTACAAAGTGCCCGAAGTGTTGGTGGACACGCTGGGCTTCATGTACCGCTACCTTTTTTTGCTCTGGGACGAGGCCGCCACCATGCGCGCGGCCGCCAGGACTCGCGGCGGCTACGTCAACTGGAAGACGGGTTCGATCACCAGCGGCGCGGTGTTGGCGGCTATGTTTTTGCGCGCCTATGACAGGGCGCAGCGCATTTCCCAGGCCGTGCGCGCCCGGGGAGGGGAATAGCTATGGCTTCGCAGCGCATCGCCAACATCCTGAAGTCCGAGAGCTGCCCGCAGTCCTGCGACCTCTCGCCTTTGCCGCTGCCCAGCGGTTCCGCGGCGGTCGAATGCCGTGATATCCATTTCAGCTACCACGATGGCAAAGAAGCCGTGGCGGGCGTCAGTTTCTCCATCGCGCCCGGCGAAAAAGTGGCGCTCTGCGGGCCCAACGGATCGGGCAAGACTACCTTGCTGAAGCTGATCACCGGCTTGCTCCATCCGTCCTCCGGCGACCTGCGCCTGGGCGGCAAGCCCATGGATGCGGCGCTGGCCAAGCAGCTCTTCCGCTACGTCGGGTTCCTTTTTCAAGATTCGCAGGACCAGCTCTTCTGCAACAGCGTGGCCGAGGACGTGGCCTACGGCCTGAAGCACCTGGGTCTCACCCAGGCCGAGATCGAGGACCGGGTGGCCCTGGCCCTGCACCTTTGCGAGGCCCAGCATCTTTCCCAGCGCCCCATCCATCACTTGTCTGGCGGCGAGATGAAGCGCGTGGCCTTGGCCGGCCTGATCGCCATGCGCACGCCGCTGCTGGTGCTGGACGAGCCCAACAACGGCCTGGATCCCGCGGCCAACGAACACCTGCTCGACTTAGTCGAGCACTTGCACCGCGACCACGGCTACGCCTTCCTGATCGTGACCCACAAAATGGATTTCGTGCCGCGCATGGCCGACCGGGTGCTGGTCATGGACCAGGGATCGCTGCTGGCCGACGCCAGCGCGCGCGAGGTGCTCACCGACATCCCGCTTTTGGAAAAAGCCCGCCTGATCCCCCCGGCCATCACCAAGTTTTTCTACGAAAAGAGCATGAAAAAGGGCCTGGTTCCGGGACCCGCCTCGCTGCCCCTGACAGTTGAAGAAGCGCTGAAGATGGGCGAAGATTAAGGCATGGAAGCGAAGAAAAAAACC
>JAZKAF010000032.1:0-7682 GCA_040389285.1 candidate division FCPU426 bacterium | reverse complement strand
GGCGAGCTGCAGTGCATCGGCGCCACGACCTTGAGCGAGTACCGCAAATATATCGAGAAGGACGGGGCCTTGGAGCGGCGCTTCACGTCGGTGCTGGTCAAGGAACCCACGGTCGACCAGAGCATCCAGATCATCCAGGGCCTGAGGGACCGTTACGAAGCCTACCACCGGGTGCGCATCACGGACGAGGCCATCAGCGCCGCGGTCAAGATGTCGGACCGATATATCACCTCCCGTTTCCTGCCGGACAAAGCCATCGACCTGATCGACGAGGCGGGCGCCTGGGCGCGTCTGCGTTCCTCCACCATGCCCCCTGACCTGCGCCTGGTCGAGGCGGACGTCGAAAATGTGACCAAGGAAAAAGAGGCCGCCATCAAGGCCCAGGAGTTTGAAAAGGCCGCCCGCTTGCGCGACAAGATCCGGGACTTGAAGATCAAGAAAGAGGAGCTGAAAAAGACCTGGGATCTCAGCAAAGACCGCTTTTCAGCCACCGTGACTGCCGAGCACATCGCCCAGATCGTGGCCAGGCAGACCGGCATTCCGCTCAAGCGTTTGGAAGAGCAGGAGACCTCGAAGCTGCTGCGGATGGAAGAGTACCTTAAATTACGGGTCGTGGGGCAGGATGACGCGGTGGAGTCGGTGTCGCGCGCGATCCGGGCTAGCCGCGCTGGGATCTCGGATCCGAAGAAGCCCATCGGCTCTTTTGTGTTCCTTGGACCGACCGGCGTGGGCAAGACCGAGCTGGCGAAGAGCCTGGCCGAATACCTTTTCGACGACGAAGACGCTCTGATCCGCATCGACATGTCGGAATATATGGAGAAATTTTCCACCTCCGCCTTGGTCGGCGCGCCCCCAGGATACATCGGTCATGATGAGGCAGGCCAGTTGACCGAAAAGGTCAGGCGCAAGCCCTATTCCGTGGTCCTTTTCGATGAGATCGAAAAAGCTCACCCTGATGTGTTGAACCTGCTGCTGCAGATCCTGGATGACGGGCGTCTCACCGACGCCACGGGCAGGACCGTGGACTTCAAGAATACCGTCATCATCCTGACCTCCAACCTGGGGACCTCCGAGGCCCAGAAGAGCCTGGGCTTTGAACAAGCCAACGAGGAGCAGGAATACGAGCAGATGAAGGACAAGCTGCTGAAGCTCTTCAAGAAGTCCTTCCGACTGGAATTCGTCAACCGCTTGACCGAGATCATCATCTTCCGGCGCCTGAGTCGCAAGATGCTCGAGAACATCGTGGAACTGGTCATCAAACAGGTGGTCGGCCGCGTGGTGGAACGCAACATCAGCATCGAGCTGGACGCTTCCGCCAAGGAATGGCTCATCGAAAAAGGTTACGATCCGACGCTGGGCGCTCGGCCTCTGAAGCGCGTGGTGAAGCGGAACATCGAGGAGCCCTTGGCCGAAGAGATCCTGAAGGGCACGGTCAAATCCGGTAGCCACGTGAAGTTCCGCCGCTCAAAGGCCAAGAATGCGGAGCGCTTGGAATTGACCGTTGAGACGGCCTCTGAGGAGACGGTTGCGCAAAAAGCCTGACAGCCTCGTATTTCTAATGCCGGCATGTCCCGTCTATGGGGCATGCCGGTTTTTTTTGAACCTAGACCTCTCCCAAACGTATTTATTGAATGAATAAGCGCAAGATCATCCTGGGGTCCCTGCTTGGACTGACCACGACTACAGCCGCCCTGGTGTTGGACCGCTCCGGCCTGCTGGTAAGGGCTCTAAAACCCCAGGTGGTGGCCATGCTGTCGAAGGCCAGCGGCATGCCTGTAACGGTCGAACGCGTCGAAGGCGGCGTTTTCGGCACGCTGATCCTGAAGGGCGTCGCTCTGGGCCCGGATGCCAGCTCCTCTTATTCGATGACCGCCGGGAAAGTCACGGTGGTTTTTTCCCTCTGGGATCACCTGGTCAGGAAGAAAAGCCCCGCCGAAAGTTTACGCCGCCTCGAACTCGACTCCCCCCAGATCCGCATTCTATCCTCCAGGTCGCCATCATCCCCAGGTGTCCAGCTGGCTTCCTTCGCATTGCCTTTGGTGATGACCCGGGTGATGCATGGACGCCTGGAGTGGGCCGGCAAAAACCTGGTCATTGAAGATATCGGGGCTGAATGGATCACGACGCCGCAGGGCGGGGATCTAAAGACGGATGCTTTGGTGGTTCTTGGTGGAGGACGGGCCCATATCCAGGGCTCTTTTGCGGCGAAAGCCGCTCCAAAGTCCCCAGATCAATGGATACCTGGCGTCGACATCACAGGGAACATCAACGGGGATTCGCTGGAATGGGAAGGCGGGAATCCATCCCTCAAGGTCGCTGGTGGCAAGTTTCAGGCAGTATTGGAAGGCCGCAGGTTCAAATTGGACCATGCGGCTTTTGATTTTTTAGAGGGACACTGGATCGCCACGGGGACCGTGGATCTGGACCGGCCCGGGTTGAAGCTTCAGGCCAAGGGCCAGGGGGGGAACAAGCTGAAAGTGGCGGGTCTGGCCTTTGAATCCGCGGACCTGGAAGTGGATCTTTCCGCAGAAGGCGTCGTCATTGACAAGCTAGCCCTGCGCAGCGGTCAGGGGACCCTGAACGCCGCAGGACGCATTGGATTCGGCGCGCAAAAAACGTTGGATATCAGGGGAAGCCTTGCCGAATTCGCCCTTGAGCAGCCCCGAGGCGGGATCAGCGGAAGGTTCAGCCTGAGCGGCGGACTTGAGAAGATACGGATCGAAGCGAGCTTGACCTCGCCTCAGCTCGAGATCCATGGCGAGCGCTTTGAACGCTGCGCCGCGATCTTTGATGTTCAGGGCGATAAGGGAAAGGCATCTCTATCCGGAGACTGGAGGGGGATCAAGGGCCTCAGAGTGGCTGGCAGTCTGAGGCTCTCGCAAGGGCTGGGAGCCGAGCTCCAAGTCGCGCCCTTTGAGATCGCTCCTTTGTTATCCTCGTTGGACCTTCCCCCACTGCTGAGAAAAACCGTTGCTGCGTCCCTTAGGGTCGACGGGTCGGCGGACAAGCCCCGCCTTGATTTCGTCCTGGATGGTTCGGCCCTGGAAAGTTCTGATGGCAAGCCGTGTCCCGCGGTCGCGAAAGGCAGCTTGGCCGATGGAAGGCTTATTTTGACTTCTTTGGATGTCCGAACGGGACAACTGCGCGGTCACGGGACTTGGAGCGAGGATCCGTCGTCCGAGATGCGGGTCGAATTGAGGCGATTCGCTTCCCATGCTGGGATCCTGGAGGGCAGCCTCTCCCTGCGCGGCGGGAGCAAGGCGCCCGCCTTGAATGTCGATCTGACCTCGTCAGGCATCGAATTCGGCGGGGTCACGGCCAGCGCCGCGCTACGGGGGACTTGGAGCCGGGATGGCTGGCGCCTCGCGGACTTGCGCTTTACCCAGCCCCAAGGCGGCGTGCTTCGCGCCGAGGGCGGCATGGACTCCCATGGAAAGGCTGAACTGAATGCTTCCGCCAAAAACTGGCGCTGGGGAGTAAATGAGTTGGGTGGCGTGGTCTCGATCCGTGGAGAAAGAGCAGGACAGATCCGTAAATGGTTTGATGCCGCCGGCGGATCCACAACAGCGACGGCGCTTCGCGGGTCTTGGAAGGCCACGGAGCTTGTCGCAGGGGCCAGGCCCCTCGATCCCGCGTCAGGCAGCTGGGAATGGACGCAGGGGGAGGGATTGCGGCTAAAAGATCTGAGTTGGTCCCAGGGTTGGTCTGGATCGGCGTCCTTGCGAAAGAACCTGGATTGGCGGGTGGATCTTTCGGCTAAGGACGCCAAGATCGACGGTCTATTGGCGCTTTTGGGTTTTGTAGACCGATCCGCACCCGAGCGCCTGAGCGCCGATCTTGACGCCGAAGGTCAGGCCGGAAGCTCGGGGATCCTTCATTTTCGCCTGGGGACCCAGTTTGCGATGGAATCAGCTTGGATCCGCAATGAATCAGGAACGCGTCTTTGGCGTGGAAAGGCGGCGGTCAAAGCATGGGAACTGGAGCAGGCCTTGCAGTTCGCGGCGCTCGCGCCAGGAAACTCCATCGGATCATTACCGCAGGGACTGAGCGGTCGTCTGAACGGCGACGCGGTTTATGACGGACGCGCTGCATCGCCTTTGTCTTTCAGTGTGTCCGTGGATGCCCTGCGTCAGGGCGCGAGATCTTGGGGGAGCCTTAAAGCTGAGGGCTCAGCTTCCGCGCGAGCCCTGCGTCTGGAGCGCGCCGAATTGGGCACCTTGCGTAACCGCCTGACCCTGACCGGATTCGATCTGAAAAAAGCCGCGACAGGGGTTTTGAAGGTGTCGTCCGCGTATCGTGTGACGGACTTTCCGGAAACCAGCCCCGTCCGATTTGCAGGCGAGGGCTCCCTCAAGGCCACCTTGGATCCCACGGGCACCTTTGAGGCAGAATTGGGGTGGAAGGACCTGAAACTGAACCGCCTGGCCCTCGAGCCTGGCGCCATCGTCCTGCAATGGAAGGACAAGGTGCTGCGTCTGCGGGAAAAAGGGCGTGCGCCGCATTTTAGCGCGACCATGCGCGGCCTTCCGCCGACGATGGCGGGCTTGGAGTCCTTGAAGCTCCAATGGGGCCAAGGCGCGGTCTTGGAAGCTGCGGCGGGCCACGACGAGGAGGGGGAGCCGCGCCTTGAAGCGTCAGCTCGTGGCGTCCCGCTCGGCCAGATAGCGCAGCTGATGGATTGGACCGTTCCCATGTCCGGTGCTCTCTATGGAAACGGGGTGTACCGGGACGCGCAGCCTTCCGGTGGTTTGGCAAAATGTTTCCTTTCCCTAAAAATAGAAAACGGCGATCTGGCTGGTTTCCCCTTTGACCTGGTCCAGGGATCGCTGCGCCTTGAAAACGGTCGCTTGGACTTGAAGCCCTCGGGCGAACCGCTGCGCGTATCCAGGCGGGGACGCTACTTAGCGGAGATCGAGGGCACCATGCCTCTGGGCACCCAGGCGAAAGCCGCCGCCGCGCCGGAGGAGATGGACCTCAAAGCCCGCCTGGTGAACGCCAATCTGGGCATGCTTGATTTTATCGGCATCGTGGATGCGGGTTCCGGAACCGTGAACGCGGAATGGAAGGTCACGGGAACCCCGAAATTCCCGGAATTCAGCGGCAAGATCGATGTAGAAAATGGCGAGCTGCGTTTCAAACGGTTTTTGGCTCCCGCGACTGGCCTGAAAGCCAATGTGCGCGTTGACCAGAACAAGCTCGAGATACTGCGCCTCGACGCGCAGATCGGAGGGCCGGGTCAGCGGATCTACGTCGAGCAGGGGTCCTCGGGTCCCAGCGCAGTGGACTTTGAACGATGGGTCATCTCCCGCCTGAACTTAAAACTGTCAACGGGCAAAGGTGGTATCCAAGCGAGGGCCAGTGATCGCTATGAATTTATCACCGGAAATTTGGTCCTCGATCCCAAGCCTGGTATGCTCCTGACCGGGGACATGACCGATCCAGTGCTACAGGGCACCTTGCGGCTGGCCAACGCGACCGTGACCTACCCGGTCATTGACAAGGATCACCGGCCTTTTGATCCGCAGGATTTTTCGGGCCGAATGCTCTGGGATCTTAAGGTGACCACCGGCGAGAAGGTCGTTTTCGTGAATCCGAACGCGCGCGCTGAGATATCCACCGGAGAACAGGGACTGATGATCCAGGGCCTGGGCAGGGACCTTTCGCTCAAGGGGCGCATCACGCCCTCGCGCGGGCACATCACATTTTTCTCGTCCGAATTTCAGATCAGTGATGCCCAAGACAATTATATCGAATTCATGCCGGGTCAGGCCCCCCAGGTACGCCTTAGCGCGACCAAGTATGTCCGGTCTTCCTCGGGGAATAAGACCCTGATCCGCTTGGATGCCGATGGTCCCCTTGACCATCTCAACGGAAAGCCGACGGCTCCCGGAAATACCGAGCAATTGGACGAGGCCCAGATCGCGTCCATGGCCGGTTTTGGAACGGATATCACTGGGAAAAGCGGTGGCATCGAGCAGGCGCTCGGCACCATGGTGAGCCGCCAGCTCGTCGGTCTGCTCTCCTCGCGCTTCAAGGAGGTACGGGACCTGGATATCAGCGTCAGCGCTCCCGGCCTTTGGCGCGCCGTGGCTGGAGACGGAGCCCGCGGAGCTAACGCGTCGGCGGATGCCTTGGGCAACACGGGACCCGGCCGGGAGATCGGCGCGGTCGAGGTGGGTAATTATCTTCCTGGCGGCGTCTATGGCAGCGCGGGCATCAAGGTGAAAGAAGGAAACCGAGGCGGCACCGACACCGTTATCGAATATGGGGTAGAGAGGGAGGTCGGCGCCGGACAAAAGATCAAAGTTTCGGGAGGGTCGGACGAGACCCGGGCCGAATATCGCGCCCAAAGCGCGCTTGAAAATTACGACCCCAAGAAAAGGCGTCGCGAATTGGAACGCCAGCGCGAAAGCCGTCTCAGCGCCACCCCGACCCCCGTTCCCAGCCCGTTTCCGACCCCGAAATCTCCCTAAAAAGACTGGAAACTTAGGGTATTCACGAAACGTCCATTCTTTACAAGACCTATCCCATCTGTTAAACTTTTCTGCTTTCGGGCAGAAATATCTTTATTATTTAGGAATTTATGGCGTTTTTACGCGGCATCGTGGCGTTTTTCCTCGTGTTTTCGGCTTCCATTCCCGTTTGCGGGGCAGAACCGAGCCCGTCGATGAAAGTGATCGAGGTCAAGGTCAAAGGCCAGCAGTCCCTGACGGAAAAGCAGGTCCTGGCCGTGATCCGCCAGCGCGAGAACGAATTTCTCAACCTGGGCGTGGTCAACGAGGACGTGAGGCGTATTTGGGGAATGGGCCTGTTCACGGACGTCAAAGTCCAGGCCGAACCCATGGCCGGCGGCGTCCGCTTGGTCTATCAGGTGCTCGAGCGCCCTTTGGTCAAGGAATTCAGGTTCTTTGGTAATAAGGAGATCGGCGACGGCACCCTGAAGGACAAAGTGACGCTCAAAGCCGATGAGACCTATGACCAAGGCAAGGTCGCCGAATCGGTCAAGGCCATCGAGGCGCTCTACAAGGACAAGAATTACTACGCGGTCCAGGTCAGCTCGGACTATAAGAATTCCTCGGATGCCGGGAAGATCATCGTCAACTTCCGGGTGAACGAGGGCATCCGCATGAAGATCCAGAAGATTCTGGTCAGCGGGAACAAGGAGTTCACGGCCAACAAGATCAAAGGCCAGATGAAGGACACCAAGGAAGCTACCTTGTTCTGGGGCGGCAGCTATGATCCCCAGAAGATCGAGGGCGACCTTGAGAACGTCCTCAAGGCCTACGTGCGGGAAGGTTTTGCCAAGGCCAAACTGGAAGGCTATACCCTGGACGAGTTCGGGGATCATTCCAAGGAAGTGGTCCGCAAGATCACCGAGTTCAACGAACCCGCCCGTGAGATCGTGCTGCGTTTCAGCGTCGAGGAGGGGAGGCGTTACAATTTCCACGCCCTGACCCTGAAAGGCGAGAGCGTTTTCAGCGAAAAGGAACTGTTGAACCTGATCGAGTCGGACGACCAGAAGGTCTTCAACAAGGAACGCTTGGACGCGGATTTCCAGAAGGTGCGCGGCGGCTACGCCTCAAAGGGCTACATCTACGCCGGAGTCAATCCGTCCTATGTGTACGACGACGAGCGCGGGGAAGTGTCCGTGAGCGTTGACATCAGCGAGGGCAGCAAGGCCT
>JAZKAF010000031.1:0-13832 GCA_040389285.1 candidate division FCPU426 bacterium | reverse complement strand
CCAGACACCGTATAGATCTTGATCGTCACCGTCGAAGTTGCGCAAAGATGATAGGTGATATAGGTCCCGGTCGCTTTGGCGGGACTGGGATTGTTGCCTAGCATTCGAAAGCAAGCACCGCCGGCCAATGGGTCAGAGCCTCCCGAACTTGAGGGGGGCTCGGAGAACTTGGCCACAAAAGCGTCATCCGACCCGCCAAAAGTCGTCTGAAAAACACCCGAGGTCGTGGGGAATCCCCCGGCAGTCATCCCCGTCAAATAAGCGTTCTTCGCCCCATCCACTGCAATGCATAAACCAATGTCAAATCCGGCACCGCCCAGATAAGTCGAATAGATCTGAGCCGTTCCCGTGAGGTTGAGCTCGCTATAAAATGCGTCCACCGAACCGCCAAAAATCGTTTGGCGAGCTCCGGCCGTGGTGACAAAATTTCCATCAGTGCCACCGGTCACATGGGCGTTTCCAGTGACATCAACCGCGATTCCCGTCCCGATGTCATTGCTCGCCCCGCCTAAATAGGTCGAATAAATAAGAGCAGAACCGCTCGGGTTGAGCTTGGAAACAAAAGCATCCCATGCCGCAGGGACCGTCTGAAAAGCGCCTACCGTGACTGGAAATCCTCCTGCCTGGGTCTGCCCTGTCAGATAGGCGGTCCCACCAGATCCGAGCGCGATGGCGGAGCCGTAGTCCTCCCCGATCCCTCCCAAATAACTAAAATAGACGGGTGTGACCACAGCCGGATCGATCTTAAGCACGAAAGCGTCGCTGGTTCCCCCGCCATAGGCCGTTTGAAATGCCCCGGCAGTCCCGGCAAGATCCGTGCTGCTGGTCGAACCTAGCACATACGCATTTCCACTGAGATCGACAGCGATCCCGTTTCCATCGTCGGTATTGCTACCCCCCCAGTAGGTCGAATAGAGCAGAACGCTTCCACTAGAATTGACCTTGAACACAAAAGAGTCGAAACTGCCGCCTCCGAAAGCTGTTTGGATGGCCCCCGTGGTGACAGATAGGTCCGTGCTGACGGTTGAGCCAGTGACGTAGGCATTCCCACTGACATCCACCGCGATACCTCGTCCGACATCATCGCCTGTGCCCCCATAATAACTGGAATAGAGCAGGGCGCTTCCCGAAGGACTTAGTTTGCAGATGAAGGCGTCAATGCCGCCGGCACATGCAGGTTGAAAAGAGCCCACGGTCACGGGGAGTCCCACGGCAGCCTGGCCTGTCACATAGGCGTTTCTGCCGGTATCCACGGTGATCCCATAGCCCGCTTCCGTCGCGGCACCACCGAGATAGGTCGAATAAAGCAAAGCCGTCCCATTAGGGTTCAGCTTGCTGATGAATACGTCGCCTCCTCCTCCCGGGGTGGTTTGATAGCTGCCAGCCAAGGTCGGAAAAACGGAGCTGGTAATCCCAGTGATATAGGCGTTGCCACTGCTGTCGGCTGCGATACCCCTTCCCTGATCTCCCCCTGACCCGCCGAGATAGGTCGAATAGCTCAAAGTTGGGTCGATCACTAGGTCCCCTCGTCCGTGGTAACCCGCGACTGAAAATCCCACTCTGTCACCACCCCGCATCACATAGCGGCCCGGGATCGGCGTTCTCAGGCCATCGGCCTCCAGGTAGCAAAGAGGCTTATTAAATTCGATCGTACCTTCAGAAACCGTCAAACGGAGGTTTCCAGCGGGATCAAGGCCGATCTTCTTTACTCCAGAAATCTTCCACTCAATAGCCTTTATGTCAGCTCCCGGCTTGAGCACAAAGTCATATTCCAGCTGGCCTTGGTTTCCGTAATAGCGGAGGTCGATACCGGGATAGATATTCTTGAAACCGGCTTGGGCAAAATTTTGGATCCCCGTCTTCCACTTGGTGGGATCATTGCCTATGAAATAGTTGCTTTTACCTGGCAAAAGCTTCGCGCCCTGCGCCTCCGCCTTGGGATCCGCGCCCACAAGCTTCATCCTCAGCAAATCCCGGCTCCCAAAACCCAGCTTCGCCTCCCGAGGCCTGATCGCCAACTGGTATCCTCGGCCCCGTGCATAAAAACCGTCATGGCGAAGTTCAAAGGCCAGAGGGAGCTGGCCGTAGTCCGGCGTAGACTCCGTAGATGCAAACGAAGCGATAGACTTTTCAAAAAGCGGAAGGATCGGGGTGGCATGCCCAAGTGCCCCGAGGAGGACTGTCAGTCCGGAGAAAATTAAGGCGCCAAAGGCATTCACGTGGATTTGGGCCTGCAATCAGGACAAAGGCCGTAGATCTTCAAGGAATGGGAAAGCACCTGGAAACCACGGCCCTCGGCTTCCTCATTTTTCACTTTTTCGAGCCGCTCCGAGCTAAGTTCGACGATCTTTCCGCAGTGCACGCAGATAAGGTGGTCATGATGGCCATGGCCAGCCACATGCTCATAAGTGGACACGCCCTTATTGATGGAAAGTTCTTCGACCATGCCCGAATCGACCAGGTGCTCCAGTGTGCGGTAAACCGTCACCTTACCCACCAGCGGTTCCACTTTTTTGACCAGTTCGTAGAGCTGGTCAGCGGTGAAATGCCGGTGGGTGACGAACACGGTTTCGGCGATGCGGAGCCGTTGGGGCGTGAGCTTCAGGCCTTTTTTTCTTAAAAAATCGCAAAACTGTTCCACTTCACGTTGCATCAGGTCTCCGTCAATGTAGTTCGAACACGATGGGGATCAGCATCCTGACCGCCACGGGATTTCCTTCTCGGTCCAATCCCGGCTGGAAGCGTGCTTTCTGTAGTTTCTGCAGGACCAGGAGATCCAGCGACGGATAGCTCCCCTGCACGATATGGACCTCTCTGACCGATCCATCGGCGTTGATCGAGACCTCCACCTTCACAGTCCCCTGCTGATTTTTAGCCCGTGCCTCTGAAGGATAATCGTCCTCGCTGATCATCCCCAAGACCCACTGGGGCCTGCGGCTCGCCGCAGCCGCGGGCAAAAATCCGGTCCCGGTCTCTGCGCTGGCGTCACCGGATACTTCTTCTTTGGGGATCACTGTCTGAGGCGTCGCTTTCGGCAGCGGGCGCACCCTACGGACCTTGGCTCCGACATACCAAGGTTCAACGCGGCCCCCGGCGGCCCGTCCCGCGGCCTGGGGAGGGCGCAAAAGCAGCGAAGATCCCGCCAGGTCGATGTTCATGACAAAGTCACTGTGGCTCTGCCGCCAGCGGATGACGCCTAAAAGCGACAAGACGATCGCGGCGTGAAAAAACGCTGACCAAGTCAGGGGTCCGGCCCAGCGGGACCTCATTTTTTATCCATCGCCAGGGCCGCCTTCGCCACGCCGGCGCCTTTGATGGCGTCCAATACCTCGGCAACACGGTAATACGGAAGGTCTTTATGGGCCCGGACCAGCACTTTCACCGCGGGATCGATGCGGACCTCACGGCTCATTTGACGGGCCAGCTCCTTTAGGTCCACCGGCTTTTTCATGAGCAACAACTCGCCCTGCGCACCGAGCGAAACGGTGATAGCCGGGCTGGGCGCGGCCTCCTGGGTGGCGGCCTTGGGCAGGTTCACCTGCAGACCCTGCTCACTGACAAAGGTCGCGGTCACCATGAAGATGATCAGCAGCACCAAGGTGATATCCACCAAGGGGGTGACGTTGATGCCCGTTACCAGGTCCTGATCGTCAGATCCGCCTTGCATTACTTCCTCACTTCCTTCAAATAAGCCAATAAGATGTGCGAAACGCTGTCCGTATTGGTCTGGATGCGCTTCAACCGGGTGACAAAATAATTATTGGCGACCACCGCGGGGATGGCCACCAGGATGCCGAAGGCCGTCGCGATCAGGGCCGATGAGATGCCCGCCATCACCACGCTGACCCCGGATTGCCCGGTCAGCGCCAGGTCGTTGAAAGCCTTGATGATCCCGAGCACGGTGCCAAAAAGCCCCACAAAAGGCGCGTTGTTGCCCAAGGTGCCGAGGATGATCAGGTATTTTTCCAACTCCAGTTTTTCCCTCAGCCAACGGGAGATCATGATCTCTTCTACGGCCGCCTGCCCTTTTGAAAAGTTCTGCAGGCCCGCAAGGGCTACCCGCGCCTCGACCTGCTGGCTTTTTTCCAGCAGCGCCACAGCGCCGGCCACGTCGCGTTTTTCCAAACGGGCGGAAAGTCCGTCCAGCAGGGCGGAGGTGTCCGCCGAATATCTGCGATAGGTCCGCCAGCGGTCGAACATCACGGCGAATGACAGCACGCTAGAGGCGGCTAGCAGATAAAGCACAAACGTGTCGCCCGTCACGGCTAAATGTTTGAATATCTCATTCATGGATCTCTCCCTGGAATTTCAATTGAAAACTTGTTTCGTCAAAGGGCCAAAAAAACGGGCCCGACTGGGGCCCGTTTTTTATTTTACTGTTTGCCGCCAAAAACCAACTCGCCAGTCAGCGCCACTTTTTCGCCGACTTGATGCGGTTTCGGGCAGTGCTTGTTCAGGTTCTTGAGCTGCGACATCAGTTTGACGCCTTTGATGCTCACCACCCAGGCTTCTTTGAACGAAGCGCTATAGGCCCCGCCTGGCAGGGACTTCACGGTCAGAGGTCCGCTCATCGCCAAGGACACCCCATGCAAGCTCAGCTCACCTTTGCCCTGCGCCACGCGCTCTTCGCCTTCTTTCAAACCCTCAAGACCGCCTTCCAATTCCTTGAGCTCAAAAGCTGCCTTCTTAAAAGCTTCCTTGCGCAGGGTCTCAAAGAAATACCGCTTCACATTCGCGTCGCGTTTCTCGTCGCCCGTCTGCAGGGTATCCAGAGAGATCCCCAGCTCCGCCTTGAAAGGCTGCAGGGTCAGGCTGCCCTCGAGATCCTTGAAATTCACCGTGACCGGGACCTTGCCGTTCTTGATGGCGACGGCCGATAGCGAAGAATGCGCCTTATCCAGCGTCAAGGGACCTGCCGGGACTTTCGGGGCTTCTTTGCCGCTCTTGCAAGATACCAGGGCCGCGCAGAGCAGCACCAAAACCGCTTTTTTCATGGCTTTCCTCCTCAGGGTTAGGCTCGGGACATGCGATAAAAGGCGGCAGGTAATGCCGGTATCCGCCTGAAAAGCGGGCCTGCAACGCTCAACGCCAACGGAGAAAGCATAAGGGAGTGCGCCGCTTTGGACAAGAAAAATTGGGCCCGGGTCTCCAATTCCCCGCTTCTGGACTCCCCCCGGTCGAGCCGAAGCGCTTCGCGCATGCCGGCCGCCAGCGCCCGGTTCATCCCGTCGCCAACCACCGGGGGCCAGACCCGGCTCGCATCGCCAATTGCGGTCCCTTTGCCGCTTTCATTAAAACTGAAGCCCGCGATGCTGGCGTGGGGTCGGAGCTTCCCTGCCATGCTCCTGGTCAAGGGATGGGATTCAAGCAGGCGCCAGGGCTGGATAGACTGCTTAGGCGCCTTTGCCACCAGGCACACGCTGATCTCTCCGTTGTCGACCCTGGCCAGTCCACAGTATCCCCCGGTGATCGGGACCATCAGCAGATCCGCCCCTCCGAGGTCGGTCTCCGCATCCCCATATCCCTTCCAACCCAACCAGGCCGGCTCCGAGGCCGGCCGCCCCGTTGCGATAACCGTGGCCGTTTCCTGATAAAAACTGCCCTCAACAAGATCACCGCCCAGGGCCCTGAAGCGGTCGGCGAGCGCGCTATCCAGGACCTCGCGGCGTATGCCCCAGGCTCCGGGCCTTAGGTCGAAATCAAACCAGGTGTCTTCCGAATAATAAAACCTGGCGCTGCGCAGAGGACGGGCATTGAGCCGCAGGCCCAGGGCATCGCAACGCCTTAACCCTGCGTCGGAAAGGAATTCGCCGCAGACCTTCTTCAGAGGATAGCGCCGGCGTTCGTGGATCTGGACCTCCCAGCCCAATTGCCGCAGCTGGATACCGCAGGCCAAACCGGCCAGTCCGCCTCCGGCGATGACCGCCCTTTTCAATGGCGCCACGAGACCAGCCAGCGGAACGGGAATCTCCAATGGATACTGGCCATGGGGGCCAGGACACCCAGGTCGCTGCGGGTATAGCCCTGCTGGATGGAGCGCAGGCCATCGTGAAGCAAAATGGGATGAAGGCCGCTAAAGCGGAGGGCGAACATCGCCGCGTAATAGTGAAGGACATGGCGATGGAGGTCGTAATGCGCAAAGCCAAGCCGGGCCTTGCGGCGTTGGATCTCGAACATCTTCGCAAGATCCCCATCCTCAAGATGATGCAGCAACAGATTGGAAAAATAGAGGTCAGCGTCGGGGAGTTTTTTGGGGTCAAGGCAATCCACGCCCAGCACGCCAGGCCCGGCTACCCGGTCGGTCGCAAGAAGCTCCACGGAGTATCCCAGGTCTCTCAGGCGAGTCTCAGTCCAACGGGACAGATGCCCTGACCCAGCTCCCACTTCCACCAGGCGGAGGCGACGGCCAGAGGGAGGTCCCAAGATCGCACAGATCTCCCTGAACAGGGGTTGGCGTTGGCCGGGCCACCCGCTGATGCTTTCCAAGCCCCTTAACGCGGCAGCTTTGATTTCCGGAGCCAGGTCCGGGTCGTCCATCTGTTCCGCAGCCCGGACTCTTTGAAAACGATAGCGGAGATCATACACGGCCGAGGACCACACAAGCGTTGATGCCGCCGAATCCGAAAGAATTGCTCAAGATCCGATCAGTACGGGACGGACGGGGATCCTTGGCGATGATATCCAGATCGCATTCCGGGTCTTTTTCGCCAAGATTAAGATTGGGCGGCAAAAGGCCCTTTGAAAAGACCTGGGAACACAGGACCAGTTCCATCGCGCCAGAGGCCCCCAAGGCGTGGGCATGGGCCGATTTGCTGGATGAGACCGGGATCTTCAGAGGCCCGCTGACCGAGCGGATAGCCCGTGACTCCCCGGAGTCGTTCAATTTGGTGGAAGAACCGTGGGCGCTGATATAACCGATCCGGTCCATATCGGTCCTCGAATCGTCCAAGGCCATCTTCATGCAGCGGATGGCCTGGGCGCTGTCGGGCCGCGGGCTCGTCATCGAATAGGCGTCGTTGGTCGTGGCGTAGCCCATGATCTCGGCATAGATCGTGGCCCCGCGACGCCTCGCGCTCTCGTATTCTTCCAGCATCAGGACCCCGGCCCCTTCCGCCATGACAAATCCGTCGCGGTCCCTGTCGAAGGGCCGGGAGGCCGACCCAGGATCCTCATTGCGGGTGCTCATCGCGCGGATCATGGAAAAGGCGCCGAAGGCCAACTGGGACAAGGGGCATTCAACGCCGCCAGCGAGGACCGCGTCCGCGTGACCAGCAGCGATCAACCTGGCCGCTTCGCCAATGGCGATGGCCCCCGACGCGCAAGAATTGGCGTTGGCGACGTTGGGACCGAAGACCCCGAGCTCCATGGCGATATTGCACGACGAAGCGCCGCCGAAAACCGAGATAGCCAGGGTGGGACGCACCGCCTTGATCCCTTCGAGCATGAACTTGCCATGCTGCTCTTCGGCGAAGGCGATGCCGCCCAGCGCGGATCCCATGTAAATGCCGACACGTTCCCTGTCCTGGCGGTCCAAGTCGAGGCCCGAATCGAGCAGGGCCATGCGAGCCGCGGCCAGGGAAAACTGGGCGAAGCGGTCCAAACGCCCGGCCTTTTTCGCGTCCATATGTTCCAAGGGATCGAAATCGCCGATCTCGCCCGCGATCTTGCAGCTGAAAGGCGCAGGATCAAAGCGGGTGACAGGCCCCACGCCGCTTTTGCGCATCGCCCCGTTCCAAAAGCCTTCCTTACCTTGGCCCACGCTGGAAAGGGCGCCCAATCCGGTCACCACGACCCGCCTGCCCGCGTTCAAACGACACCCGTTTCAAGATGACGCTTCAGGCCCTTTAGCGTGCGCTCCGCGATCGTGTGCACGAAGATCCGCCCTATGACCACCCGGTAAAACCAGCCCGCGAATGGGAATCGCGGCAGGTCCGGCATCGAATGGGTGATGGTGACCCTTCGATTCTGCTTGTCGAGCGGCGTGATGCTCCACCACACCTCCATCCCGCGGGTCCAGAACGAGCGGATATGGCGGTAATATATCTTTTTTTCTGCGGGAAATAGTATCTGAAGGGAGAACCAGCGGCAGGGGAAACCATCACGATGGGCGGCCATATGGACCAACCGGACGTCGCCCTCCCGGGCCGCAAAACGGACTTGCCGGTAGTGGCTCAGCAGCGTCGGCCAGGCCTCGACCTGAGCCGCGGCCTCGAAGATCCGGGAGGGCGAAGCCTTAATGACTATGCTGTTCAGAGTGTCCATGGCCATGCCCCCGGGACTCGTCATATTCTTCCAAGCCTTCCCGGGCGATCAGGAACGCCATCCCTAAGGTGGTCACGGCGTCGAACCAGAAGATCCCAGTCCAGGCGAACGCGGCTGAACCCGCCAGGAGCAATCCCGACAGCCACATGCACGAGAGGGTGCAGAAGGCGTCAGCCCGCAAGGCGGCGCTGTCCAGCGCCTTTGCGCAAGCCATCTTCTGTCGATAAAGCCAGAACATCACGGCCAACGATACCAGTGCAATGACGATCCCCGCGGATCCGCTCCTGGGTCCCTCTCCTTTTTTTATCTCGAAAAAAGAGGAAACGGCCAAAAAGGAGGATAGGGCGATCAAGAGCACGCTGATCAAACGGTGGGCGGAGGACTCTGAGGCCCGAGAGGACTTGCGAAAGTGCCAGATCACCACGGCGGCCGAAGCCGCCTCGATCAGGCTGTCCCCCCCGAACCCCAGCAGCGAATAGCCGCCGTCCTTGACCCCGAAAAAGCCGCAGGCCAAAGCCTCTAGGACGTTATAAATAACGGTGAACCAGGCGAGCTGCCTAGCGCGCTTGGACCAATCCGCCGCCTGGATGGCGCTGTCAGTACGCGAGGGCATTGAAATAAAAATTAAGGCCGAACCTGAGGCCAAGCCCGGAATTGACCACATGCCAGAGCGTCTTTTCCCCTCCAGCGGAGTAATAAATATCATCCCCGGTGCTGTCTTTCACCGGACTGAGGTCCGCGATCCTATACTCAGCGCCCAGTTCGAAGCTCCAACGGGGCCCCAACAGATACTGATAGCGAAGCTCCGGCGCATAGACGGGTCCACTGGAACGGTATTCGTAGGCCGAGATCCTCATCAGGTCAGCGGCGTAACCCAATTTTACCCCGGCGATCAGGGAAGATCTGCGGCTTAAGGCTTGGCGAAAAAGCGGCTCAGCGTAGAAGACAGATTCGCTGAAATAAAAATCATCCTGGTAGGCGTAGTAATACCCCGCCGCGTAGGTGACGGATGCGATCCGCTGATAAGACTGGAACCCGGCTTCGATCCCGAAGCCCCCTAAAAAATGGTATCCCCCATAGAAATCGCCTTCATAGGCCGAGCCTGAATAGCTGGTGCTGGTCGTACCATAGAGCCTCCTTACGTCGCTCCCGTCGTTCGCCAGCGAGGTGGATCCGAATCCTAGATAAAATCCAGGCTGAAGAAGGGGTCTTTCCTCGGCGGGCCGCTGCGGAAGTGTGTCCTCAGACGCTTCTTCGGGGGCGCCGGACTGCTTGAGATGATCGGTAAAATTCCTGACTTCGGTATCGTTGGGATAGACGGCGAGATAGATCTCATAATTTTTTATGGCTTGCGGGACGTTGCCAAGGTGGTAATAGCAGGTTCCCATCTGCTTGTTGGCGTAGACATAACGGGGTGATTCGACCAGGGCTTCCAGGTATTCGGTGATGGCGCCCTGGTAATCCTTGGCGGCGGACTTGGCGACACCCCGCATATAGGCCGCCTTGGCGCCTTCAGCGGTGGCATGAAGATCCGCCGCAGCAAGCCCCAGCAGACCCATCCCCAGGATGATCATGATCCTGCGCATTGCGCTCTCCGCAAGTTCCTAAAAAACTGTGCCGATCCGGAGCCACTGGGAGTACTCATCGATCCCCTGGCCAAAACGCACCCGGTAATCCAGGTCCAGATTCCAGGTCTTCTGCAGCCGAGTTTCCAGGCCCGTTTCCAGCGAACTGACGCCCAGCCTGTTGGTGTAGGCGCTGGTCAGCTTCCAGCCCGACAACATGCGGCTGGTGTCGAGTGACGAAGAGGAAAAAGGCCTGCCCAGCCGTGGGAGCGGAATACTGGCCCCGGCGCGCAGTTCGTCTTTCCAAGACAACGGCAGATATAGCGTGGTTTTGATATGCAGGCGGCGCGGGCCCAGGGCTCCATCGGTCTCCATCTTCAGGGCGAACGGGATATCCCTCAGATCGGCCGCCAGGCGCCGGATATCGTCATACTGCTCGAACTGCAGCTTCACCACATATCCGGCGGCACCGAGCGGCGAGTCAGGAGCGGGCGCTTCACCGAGTTTCACCTGCGAATACGGTCGCGCTTTGCTCTGCAGGGTCAGCCCCAACTTGTCCAGGTCCACGTGGAACAGCTCTTTAAGCCATTCCTTGCTCAGCGAACGCGTGTATTCCTGCACCTGCGAGATCTGACCGGAGCTCACGGGCCTTGCCGGCGTTTCCATCATATCCTGGGGCGCCGCCCAAAGGGAGCACGGGGTCAAGACGCTGATCAGAAGTACCTTCAGCACAAGGTCTCCCGTCTAAGGCCGCCCGCCTTTGCCTTTCAAGCGCAGCCGCGCCCTTTTCAGAGCAGCTTGGACGACCTTGGGCGAGGTGCCGCCGTAGGTGGAACGCGCGGCCACCAGGGCTTTGAAGTCCAAGGCTTTGGCCAGATCCGGCCCAAATGCGGGATGAAAACCTTGCCACTGCGCCAGGCTTAGGGCGGACAGGCGCAATCCGCTCTTCCTGCAAGATCTCACCGCGGCGCCCACCGCCTCGTGGGCCTGGCGGAAAGGGACTCCCTGACGCACCAGGTAATCCGCGGCATCCGTGGCTTCCAAAAAACCGTCTTCGCAGGCCGACAACATGCGGGTGGGATCCGGCTCAAGCGCCGCCAAAAAAGCCGGCATGATCCCCAAACAAGCTCCCACCATGTCCAAGACCTGGAAAAGCTGTTCCTTGTCCTCTTGCATATCCCGGTTGTAGGCCAGAGGCTGGCCCTTGACCAGGGTGAGCAGTTGCATGAGCAGCCCGAAAGCCCGTCCTGCCCGGCCCCGCATCAATTCGGCCACGTCCGGATTCTTTTTCTGGGGCATCAACGAACTGCCCGTCGCGAAAGAGTCGTCCAGCCTCAAAAATCCGAACTCCTGGCTGGTATAGAGCACCACTTCCTCGCCAAGGCGAGAGAGGTGGGCCATGAGCAGCGACAGGGCCGCGGCCAGCTCGATCAGATAGTCGCGATTGGACACGCTGTCCAGCGAGTTCTCGGTCGGAGCGGAAAAGCCCAAAGACTTAGCGACCGCGAAACGGTCAAGCGGCAGGGCCGAGCCCGCCAAGGCCGCCGCGCCCAACGGGCATTCGTCCAGTTCCTCCAAGACCCTGTCCATGCGCCGCCTGTCCCGCTTCAGCATCTCGACGTAGGCCAGGCACCAATGGGAAAAGAGGATCGGCTGGGCCCTTTGCAAATGGGTGTAGCCTGGCATGATGGCTTCAGGCGCCCTTACGGCCATATCCAGGAACGCGGATTGCGCCGCTTCGAGGCCCTTGGCAAGGACACCCACCGCGTCCCGCAGGTATAGCCGCTCATCTAGGGCGATCTGGTCGTTGCGACTGCGCCCCGAATGCAACTTTCCCGCAGCCGCGCCGATCAGCTCTCCAAGACGGGCTTCGACGTTGCCGTGCACGTCCTCAAGTTCCGGCTTGAGCCTGAACTTCCCAGCCTTCCATTCGCCCAAGATCCGCTTCAAACCAGCCTGGATCTTCGAGGACTCGGCGCGGCTGACTACCCCCACCTTTCCCAGCATCGAGGCGTGCGCCAGCGACCCTTGGATGTCGTAGGGCACGAGGCGATCCTCATAGTGGGTCGAAACGCTGAAAGCCTCCACCAGAGGGTGGGTGGGCTTGGCAAAGGTCCCGCCCCAAAGTTTTTTGGGCGTTTTTTTCTTCATTTCTTTTTCAGCCGGAAGCTCTTTTCAACCGACATGGGCAGGCCAAAAAGGTTGATGAAACCTTCGGCGTCCTTGTGGTTATAGCCGCCGGTCTCGAAGGAGGCCAGGTCATTGTTGTAAAGGCTATGGGGCGAACCCACTCCCGCTAGGCTGATGGAGCCCTTATAGAGCCTCAGTTTCACCCAACCCGTGCTATTCCTGGAGGCATGGTCGATAAAAGCGTCGAGGGACTCCCTGATCGGAGTATACCACTGGCCGTTATAAACCAGATCGGCGTATTTCAGGGCGACCTGGGCCTTGAAACGGGCTGTTTCCTTGTCCAAAACCAGGGTTTCAAGCGCCCGGATGGCTTCCACCAAAATGCTGCCGCCGGGCGTCTCGTAAATGCCGCGGCTCTTCATACCCACAAGCCGATTTTCGGTCAGGTCGATACGACCCACGCCATGTTTTCCGCCGACGCGATTCAGGGTCTCCACCAAGGCGACCGGCGCCAATTTCTTCTTATTGACCGCAACCGGCACCCCTTTGACGAATTCAAGCAGGATGGTCTCCGGCTTGTTCGGGGCTTTTTGCGGATCAGTGGTCAGGCTATAAACCGACTCAGGACAGTCGTTGGCAGGATCCTCCAGGATGCCGCCTTCATGGGAGATGTGCCAGAGATTGCGGTCCTCGGAATAGGGCTTTTTGCGGCTGACCGTCAGAGGGATCCCCCGTTCCTCGGCGTAAGCGATGCAGTCTTCGCGGCTCCTGAGGTCCCATTCCCTCCAGGGCGCGATGATGCGCAACTGGGGCGCCATGGCCTTGACCGTCAAGTCGAAACGGACCTGG
The DNA here is from genome assembly GCA_040389285.1 of candidate division FCPU426 bacterium. Taxonomy (GTDB): domain Bacteria; phylum Oederibacteriota; class JAJYGY01; order JAJYGY01; family DAIDJD01; genus JAZKAF01. Next base: position 1,026 of record JAZKAF010000031.1, on the reverse strand, counting down.
TCGTTGCCTTTCCCGGTGGCTCCGTGCGCCACGGCGTCGGCTCCCTCTTTCAGGGCGATCTCGGCCATGCGTTTGGCGATGAGGGGGCGGGCGATGGAAGTCCCGAGCAGGTATTTGCCCTCGTAAACCGCGCCGGACTTCAGCATCGGCCAGATCATGTCGGTCACGAATTCTTGGCGCAGGTCCTCGATATAGATCTTGCTGGCCCCGGTTGCGATGGCCTTCTTGCGCAGGGGCTTCAATTCCTCGCCTTGGCCGAGGTCCGCCGCCATGGCGATGACTTCGCAGCCGTAGGTCTCCTTCAGCCAGGGGATGATGACCGACGTGTCCAATCCACCCGAATATGCCAGCACCACTTTCTTGACCATGATCTCCCCCGTGTTATTTTTGAAATGCCTTGGATCTTCCCATCAGCAGGACCATCAAACCCTTTTGCACGTGCAGCCGGTTCTCCGCCTCGTCGAAGATCACGTCTTTGAAGCGCTCCATCACCTCGGCCGTGATCTCCTCGCCCCGGTGAGCCGGAAGGCAGTGCAGGACCACCGCATCGGATTTGGCTTTTTTCATCAGGGGTTCCCCGATCTGAAAACCCTCGAAATCCCGGCGCCGTTCCCTGGACTCCTCCTCCTGGCCCATGCTGGTCCAGACGTCGGTATAAAGGGCGTCCGCCCCAGTAGCCGCTTCCACGGGCGAGTTGGTCAGCGTGATGCTGCCTCCGAGCGCGGCGTAGGAACGCGCCTCCCTGAGCACCTCGGGCATCAGTTCGTAACCTTTGGGGCTGGCGATCCGAAGATGCATCCCGCATTTGGCGGACGCAAAAGCCAGCGAATTAGCCACATTGTTGCCGTCGCCGATGAACGCGACCGTGAGCCCCTTCAACTCCTTTTTCTGCTCCTTCAAGGTCATCAGGTCGGCCAAGATCTGGCAGGGATGCGAGAAATCGGTCAGCGCGTTGATGACCGGGATCGTGGCATGCTGCGCAAAACGGCAGAGCAGGTCGTGGTCAAAGGTCCTGATCACGACGGC
>JAZKAF010000030.1:0-12142 GCA_040389285.1 candidate division FCPU426 bacterium | reverse complement strand
TCGGCGATGCCGAGTCGCTGGAGGTCAAGGTCTACTCCAAGTCCATGGTATGCGTCGGTACCGCGGTCACGGGTCCTCAGGCTGAAGGTTGGCGCTTTATCCCCCTGCCCGCGGCCATGGGGACCGTCGGAAATGGCCTTTATTATTATGTGTTAAGAGCCCAAGGCGCCGGTGGCCAGGTTAAGGCCCCGGGTATCGGCAAGTTCTACATCCTCCGTTAAACCTTCTTAAATATCCCTTGGAGACTCTTGATGGCGAAAGCTGAAAAACCCGGCGTTGTCGCGTCCGGACTGAAAAAGATCGACCTTAACGGCGAGTGGATGCTGCGCCCCAGCGATGGCCAGCGGGGCAATCCGCGCTTTGCTGAGCAACTGATCACGGACGAGGCCAAGTATTTCAAGGCCACGGTGCCCGGCTCGGTGCATATGGACCTGATGCGGGCGGGACTGATCGAAGAGCCTACCCTGGGTCTCAACTCCTTGAGCTGCCGTTGGGTCGAAGAATGCCATTGGCATTACCGGCGGTTTTTCGAGGTCCCGGCCGAGGCGCTCAAGGGCCGCAGCTGGCTCTATTTTGAGGGGCTGGACCTGGCCGCCAGGGTGGTGTTGAACGGGGTGGAGATCGGACGCCATGAGAACGCTTTTTTGCCTTATCGGGTCGAATGCACCGGTCAGCTGAAGGTCGGTAGCAACCTGCTGACCGTGCATCTGGAATCCGGGCTTTGGGCCGCCGCTGACAAGAACGGGTCGGATTACGCCCACCAAAAGGACGGGCAGCTCCACAAGCGCCACTGGCAGCGCAAGGCGCAGTACCAGTTTGGATGGGATTGGACCACGCGCCTGATCAATGTGGGTATTTTCAAGCCAGTCACCTTTGAATACACGGCGCAGGCAGTCAGGATCGACCAGTTCGTGGTGGCTGCGGATCTGGACGCGAATTTGAAGACAGGCAAGGTAAGGGGGAGGCTTTTCGTCGAAGGGCTCGCTGACAGGCCCGTGGAAGCTGAGATGGAGCTCCGGATCCCGGGATTGAAGGCTACGGCCAAGCTCAAGGCAAAGGTCGAGCTGGGAATGCAGGTCTTAGAGGCGGTGATGGAGGTCAAGGCCCCGAAGCTCTGGTGGCCGCGGGGTCAAGGCGCGCAGAATCGCTACGAGGTGACCGCTAGTCTGCGAGTCAAAGGAAAGCTGGTCGGGGAGCGCTCGTGCAAAGTGGGCTTCCGTCACGTTCGCTTTCGCCAGGACCCCCATCCTCAGGCCGGGCGTTATTTTTTGCTCGAATTGAACAACAAGCCCGTGTTCGCGAAGGGCGGCAATTTCGTCCCGGCGGACATCATCCCAGCCCGCATCGACGCCGCGCGTTACGAGACTCTTGTGCAGCGAGCCATCGAGGCCAACTTGAATTTTCTCAGGGTCTGGGGCGGCGGCCTTTACGAAGCTGAGGAGTTCTACGAGATCTGCGACCGGGAAGGGATCCTGGTCTGGCAGGAATTCATCTTTGCCTGCTCCAAATACCCGACCACGGACAAGGCCTTCTTCGACAACGTGATGGCAGAGGCCCGCTACCAGGCGCGGCGTCTCGCCTCGCGGCCCAGCCTGATCGCTTGGTGCGGCAACAATGAGAACGAGGCAGGGACCTGGGATTGGGGCTGGGAAAAAAAGGGCGCCGTGCTGCCCGACCACGCCTTGTACCATGTCAGCCTGCCTAAGATGCTGGCCGCCGAGGATCCCAGGCGCTATTACCAGCCGAGCTCGCCTTTTTCGCCCGACATGCAGCCGCCCAATCTGGACTTGGTGGGAGACCAGCATCCCTGGAGCATCGGATTTGGCGACAACGATTTCCGTAAATACCGGCTGATGGAGTGCCGCTTCGCCAATGAAGGCGGGATCCTGGGCCCCACGGCTCTGCCGACTGTGGAAGCCTGCTTGCCAGAGGGCCAGCGGTTTCCCGCGTCCTTCGCCTGGCAGCATCATGACAACTCGATCGACTCCTGGTTCGAACCCAGCGCGCCGGACAAGATGTTACTAGACTGGCTGGGCCTGGATATCCGGGGACTTAGTCTGAAGGAATACGTTTATTGGGCCGGGGTGCTGCAGGGCGAGGGACTGCGGGAATATTGCGAGAATTTCCGAAGGCGTTTTCCGGACAGCGGGGCCGCCATTTTTTGGATGTTCAACGACAGTTGGCCCGCCACGCGCAGCTGGACCATCGTGGATTATTACCTGCGGCGCTGTCCCTCGTTCCATCCGGTGCGTCGGGCGCTGGCGCCGCTGCATGTGGCCTTGGCGGAAAAGGACGGCGAATTGCTGGTCTACGGCATGAACGACACCCTTAAATCCGTCCAAGCTGACTTGAGCTGGGGCGTCTTTGCCTTTGCCGGAAAAGTGGTCAGGGAAAAGCGGCTCAAGGTCAGGCTGGCGGCCAACGCCTCCACATTGCTTGCCAAAATGCCCATGAAGGTTTGGAACGACGCCCGGGGCCAGGCGGCTTTCGCCCAGTTGAGCCAGGGCAAGAAGCTGCTGGCGCGTAACCGCCTGATCCTGCCCTTGTTCAAGGACTTGAAGCTCAAACCTAGCGCCTTGACCGTAAAGGTCGAGAAAGGGGAAGCGATCTTTGAAAGCCCGGTCTTCGAGTGGGCGGTCTGTCTGGATCTGGAGGGAGAGGAAGCTTTGGCGGATAACTTTTTTGACGTGTACCCCGGAAAGCCTTATCGCATTCCCTGGAAAAAACCCACAGCGCCCCAAGTGCTGTTTGTGGGGAATAATAAGCCATGAATCCCTACCCGCTTGGCGCCAATTTCACCCCTGGCAGCGCCATCAACCAGCTGGAGATGTGGCAGGCTGAGACCTTTGATCCAGCTGGCATCGATCGTGAACTCGGCTGGGCCTCGGGACTGGGCATGAACACCATGCGGGTCTATTTGCATGACTTGCTTTGGGAACAGGACGCCCCGGGTTTTTGCGAGCGCATTGACCAATACTTGGGCCTAGCCCAGCGCCACGGCATCCGGACTTTTTTTGTGATCTTCGACGACTGTTGGAACCCGGATTTCGCCTTGGGTGCTCAGCCGGCACCGAAGCCTTATCAGCACAATTCGGGCTGGATCCAGTCACCTGGCAAGCGGGTGGTGAACGACCCTTCGCAATGGCCCAGGCTGGAGCGCTATGTGAAAGGCTTGCTCGAGCGCTTTAAGGAGGATCCCAGGATCCTTGGCTGGGACCTTTATAACGAACCAGGGAATGGGGCGGACGCCGGATCGATCTCCAACGAAGGGAAACAAGGCAAAGGATCCCTTCCGCTGCTCAAGGAAGTGTTTGCCTGGGCGCGGTCGATCAAGGGCTTGACCCAGCCGCTGACCGTGGGGGTCTGGAACTCAGGGGAAGGCTACGCGGAACTCAACGCCTTTTCGATCCAGCATTCCGATCTCATCAGTTTTCATTGCTATGAGGGGCCTCAGGTCTTGGAGGCGAAGATCACCGAGCTGCAAAAATACGGAAAAGAACTGATCTGCACCGAATACATGGCCCGTGGCGCGGGGAGCACCTTCGCCGCCTGCCTGCCGGTGCTAAGGCGCCACGGGGTGGGAGCGCTGAATTGGGGATTGGTCTGCGGAAAGATCCAGACCCAGTTTCCCTGGGGCTGGAACGCGGAAAAGGGACCTCAGCCTCCGGTCTGGTTCCACGATGTGTTCAAGGCCGACGGGACCCTGCTCTACCCCGAAGAAAAGGCCGTGTTCGAGGCTTGCCGGCCTTAGTCCTCGTCGTCCGGGGTTGGCTGGGGCTCGCGGAACTGCATGTCGTAGAGTCGGCGGTAGACGCCTTGTTTTTGCAGCAGCTCGTTGTGGCGCCCCTCTTCGACGATCTCGCCGTCCTGCAGCACCACGATCTTGTCGGCTTTCAGGATGGTCGAGAGCCGGTGGGCGATGACGAAGGTGGTCCGGCCGGCTATGAATTTTTCCATGGCGTCCTGGATCAGGCGTTCGGATTCGGTGTCGAGCGCCGAGGTCGCCTCGTCGAAGATCAGGATCCGCGGGTTGGTCAGCAGCGCCCTGGCGATGGCGATACGCTGCCGCTGCCCGCCCGACAGTTTGACGCCGCGCTCGCCGACGCGCGAGTAGTAGCCCGTGTCGAGCTTTTCGATGAATTCCTCGGCATGCGCCGCCTTGGCGGCCTGGACCACTTCCTGCATGCTGGCCTGGGGGTTGCCGTAGCGGATGTTGTCGAGCAGCGAGCCGCCGAAGAGCATGTTCTCCTGCATGACCACCGCGATCTGGCGCCGCAGGGATTTTATCTTCACGTCCCGTATGTCGACGTCGTCGATGAGGATACTGCCGCTGTCCACGTCGTAGAAACGGCAGAGCAGGTTGATAAGGGTGGTCTTGCCTGAACCGCTGCGGCCCACCAGGGCGATCATCTGCCCGGGCTCGGCCACCAGGTTGATCTGGCGCAGGACATGCCGGCCCGCGTCAAAGCTGAACTGGACGTTCCGCAGCTCGATCTTGCCTACCACCCGTGGAAGGTCCTGGGCTTTTGGCGCCTCGACCACGAACGACGGCGTGTCCAGCACCTGGTAGATCTTCTGCAGCGCCACGAAGGCCCTTTCGATGATGGAGTTCACGTCGCTAAGGCGCACCAGCGGCGAAAAAAGGAAGCCGATCAGGGTGGTGAATTCGATCAGGCTTCCCAGGCTCATGCGTCCGTTGATGGTCTCCCAGCCGCCGTAAAAGAGCACCATCAGGGTGCCCAGCGACGAGATCATGTCGGACATGACCCAGAGACGGGCATTGTAAAGGGTCAGGCGGTTGAAGTTGCCCAGGTCCCGTTCTACGCCGCTGTTGAAGCGGTCGATCTCCTTCTCCTCCATGGCGAAGGATTTGACCAGGCGGGCGCTGGAGACCCGTTCGTGCAGGAATCCCATCACCCGGAACCAATTGCGTCGATGGATCCGGCTGAGGGTCCGGGCGTGCTTCAGGTGGAATTTGTAGTTGAAGACGAAGAGCGGCAGGATGGCGATGGTCATCAACGCTAATAACCAGTTGATCTTGAACATCATCGCGATCACCACCAGGATGGTGACCGAATCGGAGACCGTGTTGGTCAGCACGTTGGTCACCAGGTTGTAGAGCGCACCGGTGTCCTCGGCGACCCTGGCCACCAACTGGCCAGTCTGCTGGTTCTCGTAATATTTCAGCGAGAGGCTTTGCAGATGGGCGAACATGTCCTTGCGCAGGTCAACGCAGATGCGCATGCCTATATGCTGCAGCAGATAGCGGTTGGCATAGGACAGCATGCCGCGGATCAGGAAAAAGCCCGTGAACAGCAACATCAGGCGCTGGGTCAGGGCCCAGTCCTTGTGGGGCAGGGCTTCATCGACGTAGTGGCGCAGGATCTCTGGGTAGGTGAGGGTCAGGCCCGAAACGGCCAGGATCAGGAAGATCGCGACGCTCACCCGGATGGGGTACGGTTTCAGGTAACGGAGAAAACGGCTGAATCCCTTCATGGCGCCTCAGTATTCTGGTGGTTGGAAAGACCCACTATAACACGTTCTGGCCGCTGAAAACGAGTGCTTGCCTAAAGTCAGGAGTCGGACTTGCGCATACCTGTCTCCAAAGACCCTTATCACAAAGCGCCGGACCTGAAGCCGGGTAGCGGCTGGAAATGGATACAGGCCGGGGTCTGGCCCTGTCAATGGATCGGCCCGCCCCAAACGTTCCAGCGGCCCGTGGTCTTGGCCTTTCGCAGGCGCTTTGTGGCGCCCCGGGACATTCAGTTGACCTGCCATGTCAGCGCAGACGAGCGCTATGAGCTCTATCTGGACGGTAAACGGGTAGGCAGGGGCAGCGAACGCGGGGACCTGGATTCCTGGTATTTTGAGAGCTACCGCTTTCGCCTGAAAAAAGGGCCTCATGTCCTGGTGGCCAGGGTATGGGCGCTGGGCGACCAGGCCCCCTTTGCCCAGATGTCCCTGCGGCCGGGGTTCATCCTGGGCACTCAGGAAGAGTGGCTGGACCTGGTCGCCACGGGACGGGCGTCCTGGCAGGTGAAAGAACTGGGCGGCTACCGCTTCACCAAAAACCCCATCGCCTGGGGGAGCGGTTCCAACCTTGATCTGGACGGCTCGGCTTTTTCTTGGGGCATTGAAAAAGGCCTGGGTAAGGGCTGGGTGGAGGCCCTGAGCCGGGCCGGGGATGAGGGCTGCGACGGCATACGGCGTAACGAGACGCCCCCGACCCGCAGGATGCGGCCCGCAGTGTTGCCGGCGATGATGGAAGCTAGGCGCGAAGTTCCGACGGACTCAGGCTGGCCTCTGCGCATTCCGGCCCATAGCTCCTTTGAAAAGCTGATCGACTTGAAGGATTATTATTGCGCCTATCCCGAGTTGCGCGTCAGCGGCGGCAAAGGCTCAGTGATCGAGTGCGCGTGGGCTGAATCCCTTTTTAACGAGCCTGAGGCTAGAACTAAGGGGAACCGCAACCAGGTGGCCGGAAAATATTTTGTAGGGGTGGGCGATGTATTCCGCCCAGACGGCGGGAAAAATAGGCTCTTTGAGACCCTGTGGTGGCAGGCCGGCCGTTACCTGCGTCTGAAGGGAAAGACAGGCAGCCAAGCGCTGCTCATCCATGATTTGGCCCTTCGGGAAACCCGCTATCCCCTGTCCATGCAGAGCCGCTTCCGTTCCAGCGATCCACGGCTCGAGCGCTTCATCCCCATCGGCCTGCGCGGCCTGCAAATGTGCTCCCACGAAACCTTCATGGACTGCCCCTATTACGAGCAGTTGATGTACGTGGGCGATTCCAGGCTGGAAGCTCTCACTACCTACGCCTTGGCCCAGGACGCCCGCCTTCCGCGCAAGGCCATCCAGCTCTACGACATTTCCCGTTTGCCCAGCGGACTGACCCAGTCGCGCTATCCTTCCCACGTCACCCAGGTCATCCCGCCCTTTTCCCTGTGGTGGATCGGCATGGTCTATGACTACGCCCTCTGGCGCGGGGATGGGGAGCTCTTGCGCAGCTTGATCCCAGGGGTCCGCGCGGTGCTCGGGGCTTTTCAGGGCTTTATGGATGCCGAAGGGCTGGTCCGGGGACCTGAAGGCTGGAATTTCATGGATTGGGTGCCCAGTTGGGACGCCGGTGTCCCGCAAGACGGGGCTCATGGCGTCAGCGCGCTGATCAATTGGCAGATGGTGGGCGCTTTGGAGCAGGCCAGCCAGCTGGAAGACTGGCTTGGCGAAAAAGAACTGGCTATCAGGAACCGACGTCTGGCTTCGGAATTGGCGGCTCGACTTGTGAAAAGATTCTGGGTGCCCAAGCGCGGGCTCTTCAGCGACGGGCTGGACCGGAAGCATTTTTCCGAACACACCCAGTGCCTGGCGCTTTTGAGCGGTCACCTTCCCGCGGCGAAGCGAAGCGCCCTGGCCAAGCAGCTCTGCGAAGCCGACGGCCTCGACCGTAGCACCATTTATTTTTCCCATTACCTCTTCGAAGCCTACGGGCTGCTCGGCCGTCCGGATCTTTTGCTTAAGCGGCTGGAGCTCTGGTTCGGTCATGAGTCCCTGGGATTGAAGACAACCTTAGAGGCTCCCGAGCCTTCCCGTTCCGACTGCCACGGCTGGGGAAGCCATCCGCTCCATCATTATTTCGCGACCCTGCTGGGGATCAGGCCCGCATCCTTCGGGTTCGGCAGCGTGCGCATCCGGCCGCAGCTGGGCCGTTTGCAGAACATCGAGGGGAGCATGGTTCATCCGCTAGGATTCATCAGCGCTCGCTTTGAAAAGAAAAACGGGAAACTGCATGGCAGCGTGACCCTGCCCAAGGGACTGAGCGGCACGTTGTTGATGAATGGCAGGGAGATCCGCCTGCATCCTGGAAAACAGACTGCTTGAAGAAGGGCAAAGCCGCGGCATAGAATAAGCAAACTTTTTTACGAGGGATCCATGGCCAAAGGTCGTTTTCCGGTATCCAAATTCTATTACGGTTCCTGCTATTTTCCCGAGCATTGGGACGCGAAGTTCCATGAGAACGATCTTCGCCGCATGGCCAAGGCGGGCTTCAATCTGGTGCGCATGGGTGAAGGCGCCTGGTCCTATTTCGAGCCCAAAGAAGGCCACTTTCAGTTCGATGTCTTCGACCGGGTGCTCGATCTCTGCCTGAAACACAAGATCAAGGCCGTCATGGGCACGCCTACTTACACTGGCCCGGCCTGGATCGCGGACCAATACCCCGAGACCCTGCGCTGGAACTTCCAGCGCCAGCCCATGGGCCACGGCGGACGTCGGAATTACAATTACACCTCATCCAAATACCTTCAGCTTTCCGATAGCGTTTGCAAAGCCCTGGCCGATCACTACAAGGGCCACCCCGCCATCATCGGATGGCAGCTGGACAACGAATTCAACTGCCACATGGACGTCAGTTACGCTCCCAGCGATACCCTGGCCTTCAGGGTCTGGCTAAAGGCGCGCTACGGCAGCCTGGACAAGCTGAACAAGGCCTGGGGAACGGCGTTTTGGTCTCAGACCTACGGGGACTGGGATGAGATCGACCTTCCCAAGCCGGTGCCGGCTTTCCCCAATCCCACCCAGGTGCTGGATGAGAGCCGTTTCATCAGCGACACGGTCTGCGCCTTTGCCCGGCGCCAGGCAAGCATCCTGCGCAAGGCCGATCCCCGCTGGTTCCTGACCCACAATGCCTTATTCGCCAACGTCAAAGGCCCTGATTTGGTGAAGGAACTGGATTTCTTTTCGCATGACCAGTACCCGGGCTTTGTGCCCGAACCCACCGAAGTCTCGTATTACCTGGCTCAGGCGCGCAGCCTGTCCTTTCCCTACGGATTGCTGGAACAGCAGAGCGGGCCGGGCGGCCAGATGACCTATTTGCAAACTACCCCGCGTCCTGGCCAACAACGGATGTATGCCTGGCAGTCGCTGGCCCACGGGGCCAGCCTGCTCTCTTATTTCCTTTGGCGCACCGTGCCCTTCGGCTCAGAGCAGCATTGGCACGGGCTTTTGGACTCGGACAACCGGGACACCCGGCGTCTTCGCGAAGCCGTGGAAACCGGCCGCGAGATCAAGGCCATGCCCAAGGCGTTTTGGACCGCGGCCCCCAGCCGCCAAGTCGCCTTGCTAAGGGACTTTGACAACGAGATCAACGAGCTGCGCGTCAATACCTACACCGGAAAGGGCCGCAACGAGTCCATCCGCTGGCATAGCGCCTGCGTCAAAGCCCACCTGAACGTGGACCAGATATGGGAACACAGCGATTGGGCTGGCTACACCGTCATCGTGGCACCTCACCTCAAGGCTCTGACCCCGGCCATGGCCGCGAAGATGAAAGCCTATGTCGCTAAGGGAGGCGTTCTCTTTTTGGGAGCCCAAAGCGGCAGCAAGGATGAGAACCTGCACTTGGTGCAAAAGGCCCTGCCCGGCCTGCTGGCGGGACTGGCCGGGATCGAGATCGAGGATTGGAGCTCCCTGAAAGACCACGAGTCTCGTGAAGCGGCCTGGGACGGAGCGGCGTTCTCGCTCGACAGCTTTATCGAGCGCCTGAAACCCAAGGGGGCTGAGGTCCTAGCGACTTGGGGTGGTGTGGATAGCCTGATCGCGGACGCGCCCGCCCTGACCCGTCACAAGTTCAAAAAAGGATGGGTTTACTATCTCGGCGGCTACGCTCCCGAGGCCGCCATCCAGGTCCTTATTGCCAAACTTCAGAGCGCCCATTCCCTGAAACCTTTGGCTGAGGCCGCCGAGGATGTGGAAGTTATTCAGCGCAAAGGCGGCGGCAAGTCTTGGAAGATCCTGATGAACCTGGGGACCGAGAACAGGCAGGTCTTAGGTCTGGGCAAGGGCAAGGACGCCTTTAGCAAGGTCAAGATCGACGGAACGGTCGTGTTGCCGGCCTACGGCGTGACAGTGATCGAAGAGAGCAAGCGCTAAAACCTTATTCCGCAGTGGAGGGTCCCATGGAGACGAAGCTGATGGTGATGCTGGCGGTTTTGTTCCTTGGTTTAGGATCGGGCGCCAGCGCCGCTGACATGGAATCGAAGATGGTGGCGCAGGGCCTAAACCGCCATGTGTTCTACGATTTCGACAACCTGTCCGAGGGAGGCTTCGCGGTCGATCCCGAGGGAAACTGGGGCAAGGCCGAACTGCTCAGCACAGGAGAGCCCAACGCGGTCCACAAGGGCCAGGGTGGGTTGGAAGTCCATCTGCATCTGAAACCCGGCCAATCTGTCCGTGTCAGCAAAGCCTTTCAAAACGGGGATCTCAGCATGGTCAAGGCCATGCGCCTTTACGCCAAGGCCGCCAAGGCGGGCCTCACGGTCAGGTTTTTCACCATGACCAACGAATGGAAATGGTCGGATCTCCCCGAAGCGGCCATGCGTCCGGGCGAATGGATCGAGATCCAGGCCCCCTTCTCCGCCATCAAGAACCTGGTTCCCCAAAAAATGAACGCGCTTGGCCTTCTCTTCACGGCGAAGAACGGCTATGACGGCGTGGCCTATGTCGATTCCGTGGATTATTTCGCCTCTAGCCCCTATCCTCGCGACGCGGCAAGGGCGCACAGCTCCGGATTTGAGGCGCTGAAAGCGACCGCGCCGGTGGTGATCGCGGTCGACGGTTCTAAAGCCTATGGAGTCGTCCAGCCGGGCCTCATCGCCTTTAACATCGGGGACCCGATCGCTGGGAATGCCTTTGTCAGCGAAAGGTTGCGCGAGGCCGGCCCTGGGATCATGCGCATGTGGTCCTTTGGCGGCTACCACAACCAGATGAACTTCAACCCTGCGGAAGGGAAGTATGATTGGGCCTATCTGGACCGCGAGGTAAGGCACCTCTTGTCCATCGGCTGGGAACCCATGTTCTGCTTGGGCGAGCCTCAAAAATGGAATACCGATCCCAAGCGCTATGTCCCGGCTGATTTCGACAAATGGGCGGTCATGGCCGCTGAGATCGTCAGGCATTACAACAAAGACCTGAAGCTGGGCCTTCATAATTGGGAGATATGGAACGAGCATGACATCGGTTTCTGGGGTGGCACGGAAGAGGAGTACCTGAAACTGCTGGCCGTCGCCACTCGCGAGATGAAAAAAGTGGATCCCAGCATCCGGATCTTCGCCGGCGCCTGGGCCAACCCCGGCATGGTGAAAAAAGTCGGGGGAGCGATGTTGGATAAGGTACCTCCTAAAGGCCTGTATGACGGCATCAGCTGGCATAATTACATCGTCTCCGCCGTGACTCCCGAGCAAAAGATCATGCAACTGACCCCCCTGGTGGAAGTGCCGGCTTACAACGCCTGGTCGATCTTACGCGCGCGCGGATTGGACAGCGGCATGGCGGTGGGCATGACCGAGGCCAACATCAATCCCAGCGCCGAAACCGACTGGCGCTATGAAGGCATGCTCGGCGGGGTCTACTGGGCTTCCGAATTGGTCCACTTCATCCTGCAGAACTGCAGCTTGGCTGTGTTTTTCACGGCCACTGGGGACGATAACTACGCCGCTTTGACTGACCGCGCCAAGCCGTCGTACCAGTCGATCCTGCTTTTCGCGAAGCATGCCAAGGTAGTGGGCAAGCAATGGCTGAAGACCAGCTATCCTGAGGTCAACGCGAACCTGGAGACGCTGGCCCTGGCCGATGACAAGGAGTTCAGCCTGCTGGCCGTTAACAAAGACACCCGGGGAACGGCCTTTAAAGCTAGGTATAAGCTCTCAAATCTGCCAGCCTTGGACGGGCCTTTGCATGCCTGGGGCATCCGGGACGGCCATCTTGAGGCCACGGACCTTGGCATGGTGCCGGTCAGCCAAGGCGAGATCAACGTCACTTTTCCGCCTTTTTCTGTGACGGTGCTGACGGGTCGTTTTCAAAAACCCCGCAAAGCGGTGGTGCTTTTGAAGGCGGAACCGAGCTCAGCCTCCCAGGGTTTGGCCGTGCTGGGGCAGTATTCCTGGAATGGCTTGCCCGCGAAGATCGCCAAGGCTCCCTCCGGGCTGAGGCTAAACGCGGATCTGGCCGCGTTTAGCGGCGTTCCCGCGATCCAGCTTGATGGGAAAGATCCGGCCAAGGTAGTGGGCGCAAAATTGGGATCCGCCAACGAGCTCAGAGCGTCCTTGCGCCTGATGCGGGATGACAAGAACCTGTATCTGGCTTGCGA
>JAZKAF010000029.1:0-14980 GCA_040389285.1 candidate division FCPU426 bacterium | reverse complement strand
TGTAGAAGCCGCATTCCAGCATGCGCACTTCCAGCATCCCGGCGCGGACCAGATCTCCCTCTGACAAGGCCGCGGCGGGCGCTTGGACTCCCTCCGGGGCGACAGGCGTCTTTTCCCAGCGCTTGAATAATGAAGGGGTTTTGCTCTCGGCAGCGGTCCCGACGAGCAAAGATGCCAGAAAAAAGTACCTTAATGCCTTCACTTCCAGACAGCCAAGATCCCGCCCGTCAGGACAAAGATCAGCAGCCAATTTCCGGCATTGATAAGCCACAGCTTCCAGGGCCGCATGGAAAAAGCGGTGTCCACCACCTGGACCGTCGCCACAAAACCCAGCCAAAGCTGGGCGCCGGCTAGCGCTCCTTGGACAAAGGTCCGGGATCCGAAATAATTCATGAAACCAGCCATGGCAAATGCCATCACAAGGTTGGAAAGCGCGGCAATGGCCATCGGCCCGCCAGGATTTTTGGCGTCCGATTGCTTCAATCCGGACAGGCGCATCCATTCCTTGCCGAAAATAGCAGGGCTATACCACAACGCCTGGATGCCAAATCCCATGACCGCGCAGACAAAAATGGCGATCCATTCGAATTGCAGATTCATCAGCCCTCCTTATGAGCCATCCGTGATGGCCTTATGTAACAGAAACGTCAAAAAACCTTTACCCATAAGCGATTGTATCAAAGGCCAAAGACCCTTAAAATGCTTTTATGCAAAATAATACAAACATCCCGGTTATCCAGACTGAAAATCTCAGCAAATCCTTTGGCAGTGTCCATGCGGTCAAAGGACTCACCCTGCGCATCGATCGTGGTGAAGCGGTCGCCTTGCTAGGACCCAATGGGGCGGGCAAAACCACCTTTGTTGAGATGCTGGAGGGGCTGCAAAGCCCGGATGCGGGCGAGATCCGGCTTTTCGGCATGCCCTGGAAGGGCAACGAGAACACCCTGCGATCCAAGCTGGGCATTGCCCTGCAAGAGACGCGGCTGGTGGACACGCTGACCGTAAAGGAGACGCTGGAGCTTTTCGCGTCTTTTTATGGCCTTGGCGCCTCTCGGGTCGAGGAAGTGCTGGACCTGGTGGCCATGCGCGAGAAAAAAGGGGCCCTTACCGGCAAATTATCGGGAGGCCAACGTCAGCGCCTGGCCGTGGGCCTTGGCCTTTTGAACGACCCAGAGCTCCTGTTGCTGGACGAACCCACCACGGGCCTGGATCCGGGAGCGCGCAAGGACATCTGGGACCTGATCAGCCTGCTTTTGAAAAAAGGCCATACCCTCCTGCTGACCACCCACTACATGGAAGAGGCTGAGATGCTCTGCCAGCGGGTGGTGTTTATGAGCAAGGGCAGCGTGCTCTTGGACGAGCCCCTGAAGAATCTGCGCGAGCGTGGAAGCCTGAACGACCTATTCGTCAAACTGAGCGGAGAAAATCTAGATGGCTAGCCTAAGGCCCTTGGGCCAATTATTGCTATTACAGTGGCGATCCTTTTTTCGTGAGCCGGGAGTTCTATTCTGGGCCCTGGTCTTTCCCCTGGTGCTGTCGGGCCTGCTGGGTCTGGCCTACTCCCACCGCAAACCCGCCCCCCTTCCCATCCTTCTTTTGGCTGAAAATCCCGGCCAAAGGGAGGCTTTGGAAAGTATGGTGAAGGCTCTCGCCCCACCTTCGCGGCTGAAGGTCAGCGTCGCTTCGCCTGAAGAAGCCGCGCTCGCCCTCAAACGGGGCAAGGCGGTGCTTTCCGTCGACCATGCCCTGGATCCCGAAGCCAGGCGCTATCGGGTGGACGCCAACAACCCGGAAGGCGAGCTGGCCCTCCTGTTCTCGCGGGCCTGGTTCTCAGGAAAGCCCCTGCCCGAGGACACGCTTCCCCTGGACACCCGTGGCAGCCGGTATATCGACTTTCTGCTCCCGGGGCTGATGGCCTTTTCCATCATCAATTCATGCCTCTGGGGCGTGGCCTGGGTCTTGATCGACTACCGCCAGAAAAAATTCATGCGTCGCATGGTTGCCACGCCGATGAGCCGAGGCCAATTCTTCATGGCTCTGTTCATCGGGCGCTGCTGCCTGGTGACCATCGAGACCTGCACCTTGCTAGCCTTCGGCTTCATCGCCTTCCATTTCAGCCTGCAGGGCGACCCGCTTGCCTTCGCCCTGGTGATGCTCGCGGGGGTGATCGCCTTTTTCGGCCTCGGTGCCCTGATCTCCTGCCGCACCAGCAATTCCCAGGTCGGCGCGGGCCTGATCAACGCCACCACCCTGCCCATGATGCTGATCTCGGGCATCTTCTTCAGTTATGAGCGTTTCCCCGAGGCCGCCCAGCCATATTTAAGGATGTTTCCGCCCACCATGATGGTCGACGCCTTGCGCGCCGTAGCCAACGAAGGCGCCGGGGTGGCCAGGGTCCTTCCGACCGCGCTGGCCTTGTCCGTGATGGGCCTGCTCTGCATGGCCGCCGCCCGTCGATTCTTTCGGTGGTATTGATGGCGGGAAGCGGAAGGTTCTTCAACCGGGACGAATCCTTACTGCAGTTCAACCGCCGGGTGCTGGAACAGGCTCTTGACGTCCAGGCGCCGGTGCTGGAACGCGTGCGCTTCATGGCCATCTTCTCCAGCAACACCGACGAATTTTTCATGAAACGCAGCGTGCGCCTGCATGACACGCCGGAGCTGGCGAAGCACTGCCGGCGCACCGTGATGGAAATGGCGGCCCTGAAGGACAAGACCTGGGCCGAGGAGCTGCTCCCCGCCTTGCGAGAGGCGGGCATCCGGCTGGCTTCATGGCAGGAACTGGATCCCGCCGAAAGAAAAAAAGCCGGCGACTATTTCAAGAACGAGGTTTTTCCCATCCTGACGCCGCTTGCCGTCGGCCCTTCGCATCCCTTCCCTTTCCTATCCAATCTTTCCCATTCGCTGGGCGTCAAGCTCAGCCACCCCGACGGTGGAAAGCCCCACTTCGCGCGCATCAAAGTGCCTGATAGCCTTCCCCACTGGGTGACTCTGTCGGAAAAGCCTCTGCTGTTATTACGCATGACCGACCTGATCAGCGCCCACCTGCAGGATTTTTTTCCGGGAATGACCGTCGACAACGTGATGGCCTTCCGGGTCACGCGCAACGCGCGGGTGGATCTGCATAGTGACGACGTGGAAGACCTGTTGGACATGGTGGCTGAGGAGCTGCGCCAGCGGCGGGTCGCCGGGATCGTGCGGGTGCAGCTGGCCTCCGACACCGATCCCTGGACCCTTGACTTTCTGAAGGGCGAACTGGGATTGCCGGAGGAGGATTTTTATCCCAGCCCTGGTGAACTGGAAGATTCGGCGCTCTTCGAATTGGCCGCGTTGGACCGTCCCGACCTTAAATATCCTGCGTGGACCCCCAAAACGCCCCCGGCTTTGAAATCGAAGAGCAGCGACCTGTTCAAGGTCTTGCGGGGCCGGGATCTGCTGGTGCATTTCCCTTTTGAATCCTTCGACGCCAGCGTCCTGCGTTTTATCAGCGATGCCGCCAAGGACAAGCAAGTCCTGGCGCTTAAAGTCGCGCTCTACCGTCTGGGCGACAACAGCCCCATCGTCCCCTTATTGATCAAGGCCGCCGAGGCCGGCAAACAGGTGGTCTGTTTAGTCGAGCTGAAAGCCCGCTTTGACGAGGCCCGGAACATCCTGGTCTCGGAAACGCTGGAAAAAGCGGGGGTCCATGTGGTCTATGGCGTGGTGGGACTGAAGACCCATTCCAAGATCTGCCTAGTGGTCCGCCGCGAAAAACAGGGTTTGCGCTACTACGGACATGTCGGGACCGGCAATTACAACCCGGCCACGGCCCATAGCTATACGGATTTCGGGCTTTTCACCAGCGACCGGGCCATCTGTGAAGACCTGATCGAGATCTTCAACTATCTGACCGGCCTGTCACTGCTGCGGGAATACAAAAAGTTCCTCATCGCGCCGGTCAACATGCGCAAACGGTTCCTGGAACTGATCCATGACGAAGCCGCGAACGCGGCCAAGGGCCTTCCCAGCGGGATCGTGGCCAAGATGAATTCGCTGGAGGATACGGAGATATGCGACGCTCTTTACGCCGCTTCCGCGGCCGGGGTCCGGGTGGATCTGATCGTGCGAGGACTTTGCTGCCTGAAGCCGGGGGTCAAGGGCTTGAGCGAGAACATCCGGGTGGTCTCCATCGTCGGCCGCTTTCTCGAGCATTCGCGCTGCTACCATTTTCGCGCGGGGGCCGAAACCGGGGCCAAGGGCCTGTTTTTTATCGGATCTTCCGACTGGATGGCCCGCAACCTGAACGAGCGGGTGGAGAGCGTCGCGCCGGTGGAGGATCCGTCCTTAAGGGAACGCATCTGGGAGACCCTCCAGCTTTACATCACCGACCGGGTGCAGGCCTGGGAACTTCGGGAAGACGGCAACTATGAGCGCCCACAAAAAAATCCCGGAGAGCTGGGCGTGCAGGACCTTTTGATGGGCAAAAGCCGATGAAGGCGCCCCGCTGGTCCAAGGACGAACTGCGCCTGGCCGTGATCGACCTGGGCACCAACGCCATCCGCTTTGACGCCTATATCCTGGATCCCAAAGGCGCGGCCCATCGCTTGCACCGCGAAAAGCGGATGATCCGGCTTGGCGACGGCCTCTTCAACCGCGGCCGGCTGGAAGCGGCCCCCTTAGCCCGCCTGAACACGGCCCTCGGCGATTTTAGCCGCATGATCAAGGCTTGGGATCTCAAGAACGTGGCAGCCTTCGCGACCTCCGCTTTGCGCGACGCTCCAGGCGCTGCCAAGCTGGTGCGCAGCCTCAACGAGCGTTTTGGCATCGGCCTGAAGGTGATCAGCGGCGCGCATGAAGCCCGCCTGACCGCCGAAGGCATCCTGGCCAATGAAAAGCTCCCCCGCGGCCTTTTTGCCCTGCTGGACATCGGCGGAGGTTCCGTCGAGCTCAGCTATTGCCGCGGAAAAAAGGTGCTCAAAAGCCTGAGCCTGGACCTGGGCTGCCTGCGTTTGCGCGAGCGCTTCCTCAGCGGCCAGCCGCCGCTGCCGGGCGAACTGACGGACCTGCGCCAGCATCTGCGCCAGAGCCTGAAGAAATTGCCGCCCGCTCCCCTGATCCTGGGTTCCAGCGGCACGGTCAGGGCCTTGTCCAAGATCGCCAGGACCCACCACCATCCCATGGATCTGCCTTTTCTCTACCGCCTGAACACCCAGATGGCCCTGCTCCACCGCCCCGGGCTGCTGGCGCTGCCAGGCATGGAGACCAAGCGCGTCGACATCATCCTGGCGGGGTCCGTGATCCTGGAAGAGTTCGTCATTCAGTTGAAGGCAAAGACGGTCCAGCCCACGGAATTCTCCTTACGGGATGGCCTCTTCCTTGAAGCGCTGGAAAGGCTGAAAAGTCGCCGTAAAAAGGGCTGAATCGCTTATACTACAAGTGTAAGAACCGTACGGGGGCGACTGGCTTCGACGGGAATGGTGAACGATTAGGAGCACGCCGGGGACGCACAAAACCTCGTTAAAAAATTGGGCAACGCATAACTGCTAACGAAGACTTAGCACTCGCAGCCTAAGGGCTACGACCGCCGGTGTCCCTCGGCCCGTGGGGGTACATGGCGGACGCAACGGGCTGGCCTGAACGCCGGGCAACTTGGCGAACAGGTGAGAAAACAGGTTGCTGGCTGAAACCGGACCCCGCTGTGAGGGGACGGAAGAAGCGAGATCTAAATTCACAGACAAGCGTGTAGTAGCCTGATCAGAATCTGTTTTCGGACGTGGGTTCGATTCCCACCGCCTCCACCAATCAAAATAAAAAAGCCTAGTCCCTGCGGACTAGGCTTTTTTATTTAACAAGGTGTCTGGCCCTTAGAGATTCGCCGTCATCCTAACGCGAACTTCGACGCGCAGGGCGCCCGCCTTTACGCTTTCGGCGGACCGTCTGTGCTGTAAGGAGCCTGGCCGCCCACCCTCACCCGTTTGCCGCCTACCAGCAGGCCCGGCCGTCCGCAGCTCTGGCCTGAGAGCTGCACGTTCTCGGGGTTGCGGTAGCCCACGCGCACAAGGCGCCGCGGCTCTTTGGTCACGTTCACGTGCGACCCATGGATCGTGTTGATGTTGAAGCAGACGATGTCGCCGCGTTTGGCAGGCACGGCGATCGTGTCGAACAGCTTGTATTCATCCGTGGAGAGGTGGGGCGTGCAGGGGCCTTCCGGGGTCTGGGTGATATGCTCGAGCGGGCCCGCCTTGTGCGAGCCCTTGAGAAAGCGGATTTCCCCGTTTTCATGCCGCGTGTCATCGAGATGGACCAACACGTCGATATAACGGTCATCGGTATGTGGATAAAAGGCGTAGTCCTGATGCATGGGAAAAGGATGCCCGGTCTCGGGGGGCTTGACGTGCATGGTCGAGTGGTGGAGCTCCACGTTGGGCCCGAGCAGGCCTTGCATCGCGGCCACCAAGCGGGGGGCCTGCACTGCCCTGGCCCAGGCATTGGAATAGAACTGCAGGTCGTGCAAGGCAATCAACTTAGACTTCTTCTCGGTCTTTTCATCCATATAGACCTTGCGCCAGGGCCCGGACCAGCCTGACTCAGCGCTGGCCCATTCCTGCATCATCTGATCAAGGTGCTCGGCAAGTTCATCCATCTCCGCAGCCGTGAAAATAGCCGGAATGTGTATATAACCATCATTCCAAAACCCGTCGATCTGCGCCTTGGTCAGCATGGAACCCCCCGTTCAAAAGACAAAGTTCGCTTTTCTCAAAGACGCGCACGCCTTTGCGCCGAGATCGAATATAGCTTAACCAGTTTTCATCATTTCTTGAATGGCAAACGTGGGCTGAGTCTTGAAACACAGGAGCGTCAAAATTTGATCTTAAATTCTGATCAAAAATAAAAAAGCCTAGTCCTCAGGGACCAGGCTTTCTTATTTAATAAGGTATCTGGCTATTAAGGATTCGCCGTCATCCTGACGCGGACTTCAACGCGGCGGTTCATGGAACGGCCTTCCTTGGTATCGTTGTCGCCCAAAGGCTTCGTGGCGGCCAGGCCCTGCACTTCCTCTATTTTAGCCGGATCCACTCCCCTGCTCAAAAATTCTTTAAGAACGCTCTTGGCGCGTCCCAGGGACAATTTCTGGTTACTGCCTTCGGTCCCAATGCTGTCCGTGTGTCCGCTGATGGCGACCGACTTCACCGGGAAATCTTTCATGGCTTCCACCAGGATGTGGATGCGTTCCTGGGCCGCCGGCTTCAGGTCGGTCTTGGCCACGTCAAAATTAACGTCCAGATCGGACAACATCACCAGCAGAACGCCGGGGCTTTCCCATTCCGCTTTGAAGCCCAGGGCCGCGATCTTCTGCGCCATCAGGTCTTCTTTGCTCACTGGCGTGGCGGTGGGGACCGGGGTCGCCCTGACGCAATTGCAGTCTTTCACCGTATCGCCGATGACGATCGCGGAAGTGCTGCGGCCTTCAGCCGCGGATCCCTTGAAAGAAACCGTCAGAAGCCCGATCGCCAAAATTGCCAGGGTGGTCTTTTTCATTACTTCCTCCCCGGCACGAGGCGCAAGGTGATCAGATGGCTGTAGCCAAGATCTCCACTGCTAGCCGCGTAAAATGCGTAGTCCAGTTCAACGACGTGCTCCACCCATCCCAAGCCGGCGGTGGGCCCCTGCGGCGTCCGGTCGTTGCCCACGATGTAACCCCCGCGCAGGATGAACTGCTTGGTAGCCGCCCATTCCGCAGCGAAACGATAGCTGGGGGGCTCCTGGTCCTGGGTCTGGTAGTCCACGTTGGCGTCCAGGGCCAGCGGTTGATCTTTGAAGGTATACCCCGCACCCGCCCTCAAGACCAGGGGGCGCAAGGCCGTGGAAAGGTCGAGAGCCGCATTGCGCAAGCTGGCACCAAAACGCCATCCCATCTCCGTGGTCCAGCGCGCTCCAAGGTCTGTTTGCAATCCCGAACCCCAATCGGATACCAGGTTCTCGCCGATATATTTGACGCCCACACCGATGGCCAGAGGACCGAAGTCGTAGGCCCAGGCGCCGGAAAGCGCCATGGCGTTGGGGTACAAGGTTCCCAGCCCGACCAAGTCGCCAGCGGCATTGATCTCGGTTTTCTCGAATTCGCCCAGGTTGAAATAGTCGAATCCAAGGCCGAAGGTGCCCCAGCAGCCCTGGTTCTTGGCCAGCAAAAAGCGCTCCACCTTCATGCCCTGCACCCAGCTGTTATGAGTCAGCAAAGCCTGCCAGTCCTGCGTGCCAGCCAGCGCGGCTGGATTTGCTTCAATGCCTCCAGGTTCCCCGCCGCGCGCCGCGAAAGCGCCCGCCAAGGAAGCTACCCGGGCCGAAGCGGGTATGTTGAGCCAGCGCGCGTCAACGGACGCGGAACGATAGACCTGTTGGTCGGCCGCGACAGCCGACACGGAGGCCAGAAACAGGGCGATGCATGCTATTTTAGTCATGGATCTCATGGTTGGATCAGGAAAAGACGGACAACATCGGACGTGTGACCGTAGATGTCACGGGCCTTGATCCTGGCGATGTAAACACCTGGCGCCAGATCCTGGGTTTCGGTGAAGCAAGGCTTGGCTTCGGTGAAGGTCAGCCTGGCTACCAGCTGCTGATCCGATCCAAAAACCGTCCATTCCGCGTAAGCGATCGGGGCGTTGGCGTACATGCAGATCGGGCTGCCCCGCTTGGCCGGATTCTTGCCCAGCTTGAAGATCAGCTCCGAGGGTATGACGGCCGTCGAAGTCGCGATCACGACAGGGGTCTCGGTATGCGTCGAGGTCGCGCTCTGCACCCCAGTGGGAGTGCGTGAGGGGGTGGGGCTGGATGAGGGCGTCGGCGTCGAGGTCTCGGTCCTGGTCAAAGTCGGCGTCCTGCTATCCGTTGGGGTCGGCGAGGCTCCGGGCGTATCAGTCTCGGTCCGTGTCAAAGTCGGCGTCCTGCTGAATGTCGGGGTCGCCGAGTTTACGGGCGTCGAAGTCTCGGTCCGCGTCAAGGTCGGTGAATGGCTGAACGTCGGAGTCGCCGAGTTCAGGGGCGTCGAAGTCTCGGTCCGCGTCAAAGTCGGTGAATGGCTGAACGTTGGGATCGGCGTTTCGGTGGGGGTTGAGGTCTCGGTCACCGTAGGGCTTGAGACCTGCGTAGGCGTGTTGGACTGTGTGGAAACCGCGGTCGCCGAGTAGGTCGGCGAGATGGTGTAAGTCTCGCTGATCGTGGGTGAGACGCTGAAAGTCGGCGTTGGCAAGGCGACCGTGACCGTAGCCGTCCCAGGCACGTAATCACTGGTTCCAGTGGTGCGATCGATGACCAGGCTACCGACCTTAGCCGTGGCAGTCAGGGGATAGGAGCCCAGGGTATTGGGCAAGCTGAGGTAAAATGTGAGCGCCACGCTCGAATTGGCTGGCACCGTGTAAACGCCGTCCCAGCCCCAGAGCCCCCCACCCAGATCCGAGGGGTCGACCGTGGCCACTCCCGCGAATTTGGAGGTGCCGGCCTCGATGACAGGCGTTCCCGGCGAACTGGGAAGGGTGAATCGGAATCCATCAAGGTTCACACTGTTGGCGCCAGTGTTGGTCACCGTGACGGTCACAGCCACCCAGTTGGGATAGATCACGGTGCTGGGGATCACATCAAGGGCCAGAAGCAGGGTGTTGGTGGGCACGGACACAGGCTGAAAGCCGGTGGTGTCCGGCGAGGTTTCCTTGACGCTGCCGCTGTCTTGGAAGGAGATGGGGCTGCCCGAGGTGGGAGCGGCCGTGGTGCTGACCACGCGGAAAGTATATTCAGCGTAGTAGTCCGTGGAATTTCCATTGGAAAGGCCGGAGATGTAAAGTTGGTTTGTGTAGGTCCCGACGTTCTTATTCGAAAGGGTCACCACCGTGGATTCCAGCTGGAAGGCGTTGCAGGGCCAGCTAGCGAAGGAGGCTGGCGAAAAAGAGATGAAGCCGCCCGCGGAAAGGTTACCGGCCGAGCAGCTCACCTTAACCGTGATCGAACCTCCTAAAATCGGAGGATTCGGAATGGCGTTCAGGGCGATGATCGGGGTCGAGCCAGTCTGGTTACCGTCCGTGATCCCGGTATAGCTGAAGGAGGTGGTGTTGATCGAGGCGCCCGAGGTCACGGACGAGGCGTAAGCATTGAAGTCATGGGTGATCGCGCCAACCACCTGCGCGTCCCCGCAAAGATAAAAGAACGCAGTCTTGGTGACGTGCGAAGGGATCGCGCCGACATGGGTCAGGTTGGATTCGTTGGTTGAGACGTGAAGATTGGCGTTGCTGAAATTGGACAGGGTGGCCCAAACATCCGGAAGGTCGGAGCCGGAATTATTATAGACGCTGTAGCTGGCGTAGGAACACAGCGACGTCGGCGCCGAGGCTTCGATGTAGAAGGTCGGCGAACTGGTGCGGGTGACGCTGAGCGCAGAAACCGCGCCAGCCATGCTGGAAATCGCCATGGCCGCGACGACTAGAAAGCTTTTCAGACAAAGTTTCATAGTGTTTTAACTCCAGCGCTGAAAGGGTCCCAAAAACGTGAAAAGAATACCATAAAGAAAAATGGCACACAAATTATTTCCACCTAGTGAAACGGCTTTTTGAACCCCATCGATATGGTAGTTTTCCATTTCCCGCCTACCCCTTATGATGGGCAAACAACATGACATCAGGAGGTATCTTGCCACACATGCTGATCTGGGGCGGCGGACCCTATCATCCGACGCGCGCGCAGGGCCAGTGGTTCGCAGAAACCTTTGTACCACAGGGGTTTTCCGTAGATTATCGAGAGGACCGCGCCGCCTTTTCCAACTCCAGCCTGGAGAAAACCGATCTCCTGGTCCTGGCTGGCATGGATGACGCCAAATTCACGCCCGAGGCCGAAGGGACCACCTGGGAGACCCCGGCCAACCGAAAGACCGCGTATCAGCCGCTGGAAGACGAATACTTCGAATCCTTCATGGCCTATCTGGCCGCGGGTAAACCATTGTTGATCCACCACGGCGCGATCCTTAGTTTTCTTGAGCGGAAAGAATTAGCGGAGATCTTTGACGGACGCTGGGTGCTGGGCCAGACCTTTCACCCGCCTTATCAAAAATTCAAAGTGGAATGCGTGACTACCGGCCATCCTACCCTTGCCGGCATCAGCGATTTTGAGATCGAGGACGAATTGTATTGCGACCTGACGCCGCCACGGCATAGCAGCCTGTTGATGCGGGCAACTTGGGAAGGAAAGCAGCAGTCCCTGGCCTGGGCTGGAAATCACGGCCCTTCGCGGGTGCTGTACAGCGGGCTAGGCCATGACATGAATTCCCTGGCCAACCCGAACCTTCAAAGTTTTTTAAAAAATTCCGTGGCTTGGCTGATGAAGGGATGAGTCAGGCGCCGGGCGCCGGATCGACCTTGAGGTTGTATTGGTTGTTGCCGCAGCCGCCCTTGCCCGTGGATCGCACATGCGGCCCTGAGATGTCTTCAGTGCCTTTGTAGGCGTAGGGGTCCTTGCCGCAGACCATCACGATGTCGCGGTAGTCGGCCGTGGCCATGGACTCGCCCTCCTTGGGGCTGTGCCACGGTAACAGCGATTCCGCGCTCATGTAGTGGTTCACAAGCGCCCGCCGAAGTCCCGACTTTGTGGTATTCGGCAGCGAGCGATGCAGCAGATAGCCATTGAAGACGACCATGCTGCCGGCCTTCACCTCGACCGACACCGCATCCGAGTCCTGATACGGAAATTGGTAAGATTCTTCCGCGCAGTCGAAGCGGGTGTCCGCGTGCCACTTTTGCGGCCAGAGCACGCCGTGCTGGTGGGAGCCAGGGATGACCCAGAGGCAGCCGTTCTCCACTGTGGCGTCGTCGAGGGCGATCCAGACCCCGGTCATGGAACGGTCCCGGGTGGGGATATAGTCCTCATCCTGGTGCCAGGCCTGCCCAGGCTTGCCAGCCGACTTGATGAACAGCATCGATTGCATGCATTTGACGTTGGGCCCGATCACCTGCCGCAGCACCTCGACCGTATTCGGGTGCGCCAGGGTGGAGCGCATCAGCTCGGAGGCCTTGTGCGGAAAATGGATGCAGAGGTATTCCGCCAGGATCTCCATGTCCGTGGAATCCGGCCTGAGATCCAGCACCGGCGTCTCGCGGTCCTCGCGCGACCAGACTTTGAAAGATCCCTGACGGCAAAGATCCACGGTCTCGCGGCGCAGGGCCTCGACCTCGGCCGGCGAATAGGCGTTCTCACGCACCAAAAAACCGTCTCGCCGGTAAGCCAGGACCTGCTCCGGGCCCATGGAAAAGCCGCTTTTTATACTTGTCGCTCCCATCGCCGCCTCCTGATCCTCAATCCTCGTTCTTAACGATCTCAGCCTGGTAATAGCGTATTGCTTCCAAAATGACCTTCTTCGCCTCGGGATAGTCAAAAAACTGTTCGACCACCACGACCTTGTTCTCGAGCTTGGTGTAGACCTCGAAGAAATGCTTCAGCTCAGCCAGGCGGTGGGTGGGAAGATCGTGGATGGACCGGTAATGGGCGTATTCAGGGTCGTCGACATGCACGGCGATGATCTTGTCATCGGCCTGGCCCTGGTCGCGCATCTTGAGCAGGCCGATGGGACGGGCCTTCAAGATGGAAAGCGGCACCACGGTCTCCTGCCCCAGGACCAGGATGTCGAGAGGATCGTTGTCGTCGCAGAAGGTGCGGGGGATGAAGCCGTAATTGGCCGGATAGTGCACCGAAGAAAAGAGGACCCGGTCCACCCGGATCATGCCCGAACTCTTGTCCAGCTCGTACTTGACCTTGGATCCCTTGGGGACCTCCACGATCGCGGGCAGGATCTCGGGACATTCATCGCCAAGATCGAGTTCGTGCCATGGGTTCATCGACCGCCTCCTGAATTGCGTTTGCGGGGTGGTTTGAGCGACTTCGGTTTGGCGGCATACGCCAACTTCTCATTTTTCGCCCGGCGCTTGACCTGAAGCTCTCTACGGAGCGCTTCAGCGTGGCCGGCCATCTTCTCTTTCGACAGCATCCTGACTGGTTTATGGCTGCGGGTGTAGGCGGCTCCCTTGCCCTTGCGATGCTGCTCAAAACGGCGTCCCGGGTCCACGCTGATGCCGGTGTAAAGCGAGCCGTCCTCGCATTCCAGCACATAGACCCACCAGGGCTTTTTCTTGGGGGCCGCGGCCTTCATCGCTGGCGGGCCTTCATGGCCTGGCGCAGTTCCCGGTCGGTATCGCGTTTCTTGATGCTCTCGCGCTTGTCATGCCCGGCCTTGCCCTTGCCCAGCCCCAGCTCCACCTTGGCCCGACCCTTGCGGAAATAGACCCTCAAAGGCACCAGCGTCATGCCCTTGATCGCCACCTTAGCCGCCATCTTGTCGATCTCGCGCTTATGAAGCAATAACCTGCGCGAGCGCGTGGGATCCACATTGTAACGGTTGCCCATCTCGTAGGGAGAGATATGGAAATTCATCAATTCCATATTCCCCTTGGGGTCGATACGCGCGTGGCTATCCTTCAGGTTGCAGCGCTTGGCCCTCAGGCTCTTCACTTCGGTGCCCTTCAAGACCAGGCCCGCCTCCACTTTATCACTGATAAAATAATCGTGGAACGCCTTACGGTTGGTGGCGACCAGCTCTAAAGTGGCGGCTTCATCGGGTGCGGGCATCTATTTTCCGTTGATCAAAGTTCTTAGGCGCGCGGCCGACTCTCTAGCCTCGGCGTTCCCGCCGTCCTTGGCTGCGGCGCGCTCATAGGCGTCACTCGCTTCTTTCAAGTTCCCTTTGGCCTCCAGGTCCCTGGCGGTCACCATCAAGGCGGCGGAGGAAGCCGCATCTTTTTCGGCTTGGCCAGCCAACTTCGCGCGCAGGCCCTCCAGGGCTTTTTGGGTCTCAGGATCCCCGGGCCGGATCGCCAGCGACCGCTTGAAAAAATCGGCCGCGTCCGCGAGACGTCCCGCTTGCCAGGCATCCATGCCCTTGGCGTAAAAAGAATCGGCGCGCTTCTGGGAGCGGGCCTCGCTTCGGGACGAGCGTTGGCGCAGTTCCGCGTCTTCCAACTCCTCCCGCGCCTCGGCGTCCTGCGGATCGATGGCGAGGACTTCCTTGTACTTCTTAACGCGCAGCGTTTCATCCGGGGCCTTCGCCGCCAAGTCCTTGGCCTCCTGGATGTCATGCAGGATCAGGGCTTTCCATTCCCCCCAGGCTTTCAGCAATCCGGGATCCTCCGGCCTTGTTTTGGAGGCCTTTTCCAGGGCCAGCCTGGCCTTGATCCAGTCCCGGGCGCTCATAGCGTCCTGGGCATCCTGAAGTCCTTGGGCCATGGCCGCGTCATCCCGCTGGACAAAGGCTCCCGAGCGGATCCTGGCCAGCAACGCCTTACATTGTTCCTGGGTCGGATTCAGGGCCAGGGCATTTTCCAGCTTCTTCTGGGCTTCGACAAAACGGTCCTTGCGCGCCTCGCGCAACGCCGCGTCATAAAATTCGTGGACACTGGAATCGAACGGCTGATCCGGGTCGCCGCGATATTTTTCCGCGGCCATGCGGGCCAGGCCCTCGGTCGCCTCCGCATTGCCCTGGTCCAGCAGCAGGGCGCGGTTCCAGGCGTCGGCCGCGCGGCCAAGATCGCTGGCGCGGTAGGCTTTCTTCGCCTCCAACAGGGGCGCCTTGGCCCTCAGCGCCTCCGGGCTCAGCTCCGCCCCCTTCGCCTGCAGTCGGCGGGGATCCTTGGCGTCCTGAAGCGCCTCGGAAACATCCGCGCGCTCAGGAGCCAGCAGCGCGGCGACGCTCAATTCACGTTCAGCATCCTTGAAACGGGCCTGCGAGAGCATGGCCTTGCCGACCAAGTAATGGCGCTGGGCGCTCTGCGCTTTCCTCACTGGATCCGGCAATGGAGCGGCGCTTCCCCGCGCGATCAGGGCCAGCAAAAAAACCGGCAATAAGATCCACCTCATGCTGCACGCTCAGTCATGTTGAGGGTCTCTCCGACCAGCAGGCCGTCCGCGGCGCCGGC
>JAZKAF010000028.1:0-5222 GCA_040389285.1 candidate division FCPU426 bacterium | reverse complement strand
GCGTCCATGCCCGATTTTTTTGTGGGTCAAAAGGAATATTTTTCTGGCATCGGCAGGATCAAGTTCGAGGGGCCGAAATCCTCCAATCCATTGGCGTTCAAGGCCTATGACGAGACGAAGAAGATCGGGTCCTTGACCATGAAGGAACATCTGCGTTTCGCGGCATGCTATTGGCATACCTTCAAGGGAACAGGCGCCGACCCCTTCGGACCCGGGACCAAGGACTTTCCCTGGGCCCAAGCCACGGATCCCATGCAGGAGGCCAAGGACACCCTGGATGCGGCCTTCGAATTTTTCAGCAAGCTGGGCATTCCGTACTGGTGCTTCCATGACCGCGATGTGGCGCCCGAAGGCGCCAGCGTGGGCCAGTCCGAGAAGAACCTCAAAGTGATCGTGGACCTCGCCAAGGAGCGGCAGAAGGCCAGTGGCGTCAAGCTGCTCTGGGGCACGGCCAACCTTTTTAGCCATCCTCGTTACATGAACGGCGCGGCCACCAATCCCGATTTCGCGGTGCTGACCCATGCCGCCGCCCAAGTGAAGGTGGCCCTGGACGCCACCATCGCTTTAGGGGGAGAGAACTACGTGTTCTGGGGGGGACGGGAAGGTTACATGAGCTTGCTCAACACCGACATGAAGCGAGAACTGGATCACTTGGCCAAGTTCCTGGCGGCCGCGCGCGACTATGGCCGCAAACAAGGCTTTAAAGGGGTCTTTTTGATCGAGCCGAAGCCGATGGAGCCGTCCAAGCACCAGTATGATTTTGATTCGGCCACGGTCATCGGATTCCTGCGCCATTACGGCTTGGACAAGGATTTCAAGCTCAACATCGAGAACAATCACGCCACCTTGGCGGGCCACAGCTTCGCTCACGACCTGCAGACCGCGGCTGACGCGGGGCTGCTCGGCAGCATCGACGCCAACCAGGGCGACCCCCAGAACGGCTGGGACACCGACGAATTCCCGCTGAACCTCTATGACTGCGCTGAGGCCATGATGGTGGTGCTCAAATCCGGCGGTCTGGGGTCAGGCGGGCTGAACTTCGATGCCAAGCCTCGCCGGAACTCCACCGATCTGGAAGACATCTTTTTAGGCCACATCGGCGGCATGGATTCCTTTGCCAGGGGATTGGAAGTCGCCCACCAAGTGCTGGAACACTCCACTATCCCGGCCATGAAAAAAGAACGCTATGCCTCCTTTGATTCGGGAGACGGCGCGGCCTTTGAAAAAGGCGGCCTGAGCTTGGAGGCCCTGCGGGATCTGGCCGAGAAAAATGGCGAACCCCGCCAGATCAGCGGCAAGCAGGAGCTCTATCAGAACATCCTGAACCAGTGCCTGGGCGTCTGACGCTAAAGGAAAGGTTCCTTGGCTAGGTCCGACTATCCCCGTTCGCTGCTGTCCTGGCTGGATCCCACCGCGCTCATGCGCCTTGCCTGGGTGCATGGCCGGCGGGGCCTTGGCCAGCTCTGGCGGGCGCCCAGCCCCAACGCGCGTTATTTCATCTACAGCAGCGTGCTTTGGTCCGCGCCCATCTCCCTCACCAGCATCTACAAACCCCTTTATCTCGCCGGGCTGGGTCTTTCCAACCTGGCTATCGGCGGGGCGAACGCCCTGGAGATGTCCTTTCGGGTGGTGGGAGTCCTGCTGGGCGCCGGCCTGGCCACCCGTTTCGGGCACAAGAGCGTGCTCATCGTCTGGGACATCATCAGCTGGGTGATCCCCACGCTGATCCTGGCCTTCGCCACCGAACCCTGGCACGCCTACCTGGCCGCCTTCTTTTTCGCCACCAACAGCCTGGTCCAAGCCTCCGTCCAGCAGTTGATGCTCGAAGACACCCCCGTTGCCAATCGCGCCAACACTTTCGCCCTTCTCAACCTGATCGGCATCCTTCCCGCGGCTATCCTGCCCTTTATGCTCGGCGGCATTGTGACGCGTTGGGAGCTGGTGCCCGCCATGCGGGTCCTTTTTGGGATCCAGGCGCTCTGCATGGGTTGCGGGATCCTGTGGCGCCAGCGTTCCCTTCGGGAATCTTCGGCAACGCGGAGCAAAGGCGGTTGGGACGAGATGCTGGATGGTTACGTGGCGGCGGCCCACCATTTATTACGTCAGGCGGGTTTCTTGAAGATCCTGGGTGCTTTCGTGCTGGCCAACGTGGTGGCGAACCTCTGGCAGACCTATTTCGGGCTCTACGTGGTCCAGTCCCTGGGCCAGCCCAAATCCATGATCAGCTATATCACCCAGGCGCGGTCCATCATGTTCTTGCTGGGATCTTTGTACCTGGTGCCGAGGATGTCGCGTCTGGAATCCGGCAAGGGTTTCGCGCTCGCAAGTATCCTGACGGCGGCGGGGCCGCTGTTATTAGTTTTTGCCCGCGGACCCCTTAGCCTGACCGTTTTGTCGGCCTTGGGTGGTTTGTTCGCTGCGGCTCACGCGGCCCTGCTCAACGCGCGGATCGCGGACTTCTTACCGCGCGGTTCCGAGGGCCTGGCGTTCTCGCTCTGCACCGCGGTGATGCTGATCGGCGTGGCCCTCGGCTTTTCATTGACCGGGGCCCTCTTCGACTCCCATTTTTCGGCCTTCCCCTGGATCTGTTTGGGAGCCACCGTGGTCCAGGCGAGCCTGGTGTGGCGGACCGATTTTAGGGCGAATCGCTAGGCCTGGTCTTTGAAGAATGGCTGAAGCGCGGGATAGAGGGAGCGGTAGCGGTAATAAGGTCCAGCATAGGCCTGGTGTTTTTTGGCGTCCGGGCGCAGGGGCTTGGATATCCGCAAGGTTGCGGCGCAGGCTTCGCTCACCGTCTTGTACGCGCCCACACCCACGCCAGCCAGCAAGGCCGCGCCAAAGGCAGGGCCTTCTTCTTTGTCCACCGTGCTGACGCCCACGCCGAAGATATCGGCCTGCATGGCCCGTAGCATGGGGCTTTTAGCCCCTCCGCCGGTCAGCAGGATTTTTTTAAGGGGCAGATCCAGCCCGCGCAGGATCTCGACGCTGTCGCGCAATCCGAAGCAGATGCCTTCGAGCACCGCCCGGGTCACATGCGCCCGGGAATGGCTCAGGGTCATGCCGGCCAGCACGCCGCGTGCTTTGGCGTCACGATGCGGGGTCCGTTCCCCTTGTAGGTACGGCAAAAAGGTCAGGCCCGCGGCTCCCGGCGCGATCGCCTCGGCTTCGCGGTTCAGGCTCAAGGGATCCTCGGAGCCTGCCAGCTGGTCGCGATACCAGGCAAAAGCGCCGCCCGCGCAGAGCATCACGCCCATCACGTACCATTGGCCGGGCACCGCGCTGCAAAAGGTATGGGCGCGCATCTTCGGGTCCACCTTGGGCGCCGAAGTTGGGGCCAGAACAGTCCCGGAGGTGCCCCAACTGGCGACCACTGAACCGGGCGCCACGGCGCCGACTCCCACCGCGCCGCAGGCATTGTCCGCGCCGCCGCCCACGATGGGGGTCCCCTCAGGCAGGCCGCAGAGCCGCGATGCCTCGCGGCTCACCCGACCCAGCACTGCGGAGGATTCCCCGAGTTCGGGCAGTAAGGAAAGGCCTAGACCGCAGGCCTTCATCACGTCCGCGCTCCAACGGCGGCGTTTGACATCCAGCATCAGGGTGCCTGAGGCGTCTGAGTAATCCGTGGCCAGGCTGTCGCTAAGGCGAAGGCGCAGAAAATCTTTGGGCATCAGCACCTTGGCAAGGCGACGGAAGGCGGCCGGCTCGTGGTTCTTCAGCCAGAGGATCTTGGGAAGGGTGAAGCCTTCCAGGGCGGGATTGCTGACCCAATTTTTTAGGTTTTTTTCGCCGATCTTGGCCGTGATCTGAGCGCATTCCGCCGTGGTCCGGCCGTCGCACCAGAGCAGCGCGGGACGGATGACAGCGCCATGTGCGTCCAGGAACACGGAAGAATGCATTTGGCCGGAGATGCCCACCCCTGCGGCCCGGCCCTTTTTAAGGGCCTTGTCCGAGCACAGCCCCTTCAGCACCGCGCAACTGGCCCGCCACCAGAGCTCGGGGTCCTGTTCGGCCCATCCGGGTTTTGGCGCGGATAAGGGATAGCTTTTCGACCGCGCCGCCAGGATGCGGCCCTGACGGTCCACGGCCAGCGCCTTGACCCCGCTGGTCCCGACATCGATTCCGATCAGATATTCCATGGGCGATGGGCCTTCAAAAAGCAGGTTGTTTGAACACGGATGCTGCATTTTCGCATAAAATGATGGGGATGGAAAAAAATCAAGGTCCTATCGGCCTATCAGATGAAAGGAAGGCTCCATGCAGGTCAATGACAGCTCCAATCAGGGCCGCAGCAAGGAAGACATCGCGCGATTGTTCAGAGCCGCCTATGGCCAGGAGCCGGATTTTGTGGCCGCCACCCCGGGCCGCGTCAACCTGATCGGCGAGCACACCGACTATAACGACGGCTGGGTGCTGCCCATGACCCTGGACGCGGAAGTCTATGTGGCCCTGCGCAAGCGCGGCGACAAGGTCCTGAACATGGTCTCCGTGGATTTCGGTGAAAAGACGAGTTGGGACCTTCAGCACCTTGAGACCCGCCCGAGCCGTTCCTGGGACAGCTATATCGCCTCGGTGTACCGGGCCCTGCAAAACGAAGGCTACCATGTGACCGGCGCCGACCTGCTGGTGGTTGGGGACATCCCCCAGGGAGCCGGACTTTCATCGTCCGCCGCGCTGGAACTCTGCGTGGCCCGGGCGGCCTGCGCCGCCGGTGGCTGGCAGTGGGATCCCGTGCCCATGGCTTTGTTGGGTCAGGAGGCCGAGAGCCATTTCATGGGAGTGCATTGCGGCGTGATGGACCAAATGGCAGTGGCGGCCTGCGAACCGGGCTGCGCCTTGCTGATCGACTGCAGAAAATTGAAGCTGGAGAGCATCGCGATCAATCTCAAGGACGCGATCTTCGTGGTGGTCGATTCGGGGGTCAAAAGGGAGCTGAAAAACAGCGCCTACAATGACCGCCGCGAGGAATGTGAAAAGGCGTATGCCGAGCTTCAGAAGATCGATCCGGGACTGAATTGCCTGAGCGACGCCACGCTGACCGTCTTGAAGAAGGCTGGCGATCCTTCCGAAGTCTGGTTCAGGCGCGCCCGCCACGTGCTGACCGAGAACGCGCGGGTCCGTAAGGCTGTGGAAGCCCTGAAGAGCGGGGATGCGCCGGCTTTTGGAGCCCTGATGACCCAATCCCACGAGAGCTTGCGGCAGGATTTTGAGGTCAGTTCAAGGGA
>JAZKAF010000027.1:0-7286 GCA_040389285.1 candidate division FCPU426 bacterium | reverse complement strand
CCTCGATCCCGGCCCTGCTTTCCAGGCCCGTAACTCGCGTCTTGTCCGCATTGACGATCAGGCGGCTGACGGCGTGGCCAGGGCGCATGGTCACGCCGCGCGCCTTTAATTTGAGCTCCAGAGCGTCGACCAGCACCTGGGTGCTGCCGTTCAGATAGCCCAGCTTGCCCGTGGGCGCGCCCTTTTTGCTGGGGCCGAAACGCGCCTTGATGCGGCCAAAGAACCAGGTCATGGAGATCTGGTCGGCGTGGGCGCCGAACTTGGCCGCGAACAAAGGCTCCCAAAGCACTTCCCAGACCCGCTTGCCCATCTTCGCGGTGATCCAGTCGCGGGCTGTGACGTTCTCGAAAGGCTTGTGGTCCTTTAGCAGGCTCAAGTACTTCGAGGTAGCGGCCAGGCGCAGACGGTCGATCACGGACAGGGGGGGGAAGGTCAGGATGCGCCAGGCCGGGCTAAAAGGATAGGTCTTGCCCTTGTAAAAGTTGCCGTTGAAGTCGGGATGCCACTGCAGATGCGACTGCAATCCCAGTTCGTCGACCAGGTTCAGCAGGTCCAGGTCAGTCGAAAAAATATGGTGATAAAAGCGCTCCAACTTGGTGCCGGCGATGTCAAAGGCCGAGGCCAGGCCGCCAAAAGCGGGGTATTTCTCGAAAAGGGTGACCTGGTGCCCGGCTTCGCTTAAGTCCAGGGCCGCGCACATGCCGCCCAGACCGCCGCCCACCACCGCGATGCGTTTGCCCTGCGCCATTTACTTCCCCTCGTCAGGCTGGTTCAGGGCTTCGTTGAACGAGATGCCCTCGCGCCAGAGGAAATAAAAGCCCCAGATATTGATCGGCAACAGGATGATGGCGTGCACCACCACGATGTAGGCCAGAGCCACGGTCTTGCCCACGCCATAGAGGGCCATGACCATGGTGCCGCCCCATTCGAAAAGGCCCACGCCGCCGGGTCCCGAAGGCGCGGTCATGGCCAGGTTGGTCATGCCCATGATCAGCGCGCACTGGCGCAGGTTGAGCTCGATGCCGAAGGTCTTGGCCGTGAAGTAGTAGGTGAACAGCTCCAGGCCCCAGGGCACGAAGTTGAAGAAAAAGACGCCCAGCAGGGCCTTGGGGTCTTTCAGGATATGTAGGCCGCCCACGAACTTCTCAAGCGCCTCCAGGCCTTTGGCGGAATAGCGCTTGGGGAAGATCCCCATGATCCGCTCGACTAAGGTGAAGGTGAACTCCTTCCACACGATCAGGCAGAAGCAGGTGCCGAAGACCAGGCCGAAGACGATGACCCCCAGAATGCCGGCTAGGTAGATCTTGCCGATGAGGGCCTCTTTGGATATGGCCATGCCGGCGACGTTCAGCATCACGCCTTGGGCGGGTTCCTGCTGGCCGACGCTCAAAAACGCGAAAAGCCCGAAAAGGAAGAAGACTAGGATGGTGAAGCCGTCCAAGATGCGCGAGACGATGACAGCCGCCAGCGAGGCGGTGCGCGAGATGCCTTCGCGCTTGCCCAGCAAATAGGCGAAGATGAACTCGCCCAAGCGCGCGGGCAGGATGTTGTTGAACATGAAGCCGATGACCAGCGGCGGCAGGGCGCGGCGGGTGGGAATAGCTTTGACCGGCGCCAAGATCTGCGAGATACGGCGGGCCCGGCTCCAGTATCCGGCCAAATAGAGCAGCAAGGCCGGGAACATGTAAGCCCAGTGGGCCTCGCGCAGGGACTGGCCCAGTAACAGCCAGTCCACACCCCGCACGGCCAGCACCAGGCAGACGATGCTGACGATGCTGCCGATCCAGAATTTCTTACTTTTGAACATGCCGGGCCTTGGAGAAGATCTTTTCCGCGTAGGGCCTGCTGATGACGTCTTCGAGCCGCTTTTCAAGCCAGGCAAAGCGCTGGATGCCCATCTTCTGCAGGGCCAGCTGGCCCATGACATAAAGCGTGGCAAAGCCGTAGATGGTGCTGGTTTTAAAGCTGACCGAGGAGGCTTCCTTGAAATAACGCGTGGGGATCGGCACTTCCGTGCAGACATAGCCCCGGTAATTGGTCTGGGCGATCATCTGGCTGTCGAAGACGAAGTTGTCCGAATTCAGCACATAGGGCACGTCGCAGAGCAGGCGGCGGCTGTAGGCCCTAAAGCCGGTGTGCAGGTCCGAGAACTTGCGGTTCAAGATGATGTTCTCGATGGTGGTCAGCACCCGGTTGAAGAAGAACTTCCACCAGGGCATGCCGCCTTTCAGCGCGCCTTCGCCGATGATGCGCGAGCCCATCACGAAATCCGCCTGGCCGTCGAGGATGGGCTGGATCATGGTGGGGATCACCCGGGAATCGTACTGATAGTCGGGATGCAGCATGACCACCACGTCCGCGCCAGCCAGCAGGGCCTCGGTGTAGCAGGTCTTCTGGTTCCCGCCGTAGCCCTTGTTCTCGCGGTGCACCACCACGCGGATGGACAGCTGGCGCGCCACCTCGATGGTGTCGTCCTTGCTGACCTCATCCACCACGCCTTTGGGGATGTCGTGGTAAGTCTGGGCCACGGTCTTGGCCGCGTTGTAGGCGGGCATGACCACGATGACCTTCTGCTTTTTTTTCTTTTTCGCCGTCATATTCACTCCGGGCTCAGGGCTTGCGATGGCACCACTTCCTTGCGGCCGTCCGGGCCCTGCCACCACAGTTCCATGCGCGAATAATTCCGCGCCTCATAATAACGCACCCGCAGGCGGTGCCGGCCAGGGGACAGGACCGCCTTGCCCTCGGCCATGCCCCGCACATCCGGATCATAGGGCTGGGTCACCACGCGGTTGCCGTCGATCTCCAGGTCGCCATAGCTGTTGCTGTTGATCCAGAAATGATAGCTGCCGCCTTTGGCGACCTTCAAAGATCCATGCCATTCCGCGGAGAAGAATCCTGCGATGGGCGAGACCACCCAGTCAAAGAACAAAAAGGGATCCTGCTGCGTTTTTTTCAGGCGCTCCTTGGCCCAGTGCGGTCCGTCCTGCGGACGCTTGGGATCGGTAGGAACATCCTGATAATAGGTCCCTTTCAGCCCGCCTTCCAGGCTGACGCCGGCTGCCACGTCTTCAGGCGTGACAAGATAGGACCAGTAGAGCAGCTCGCCCGTGATCTTGTGGTGCTGCTCGTGGTACTGGCCCTTCGGGTAAAAGGAACGCAGCATGTCCACCAGCGGCAGCTGGGCCGGACCGAGGATGAAGAGGGTGCGGTCCTTGACCTCTGCGACTTTGAGCGGGATATGTCGCGAAAGGTCAAAATACTCGTAATTGCGGTCCGGATAGGTCGCGAACTTGAAGGTGTAGGAATCCGACCAGTCCGGCCGCACCAGGCCGTGGGTGGGCCTTTCTTTTTGCAAAGACTCCAGCTCGATGCCCATCAGGTATTCGGAGGTGGAAAACTCCGCCCAAACCCCGGCGTTCTGCGGCTGGCGCACGAAATAGGCATTGAGCTCGTAAAAGGCGCCCGCGACTAAGAGCAGCGCAAGCGCGCTCCAAGCCAGGGTGCGCGTGAACCAGGCTTTGGGCGCGGTGGCGCGACGGACCGCCACCACGCCGCGTTCAAGCACCAGCCCGACGGCGATCAGCACCGCGGGGATGGCGCCAATGGTTCGGTAAGCCTGTGGCGCTTCAATGGAAAGATAGCCAGCCAGCAGGGAGACCTGCCACCAGGCCAGCACCAGCCAGGCCCGTTCGTCCCTGAAACGGTAGAGGCAATAGAACATGGCCAAGCCGAAGAAGGCCGCCCAATAAGGGTTGAGCATGATCTCGCCAGGCAGGTTGTGGCGGGGATTGCCGTCCCCGCGCACGTTGTTCATGGCCAGAGTCTGGGGAATCTCCTCCAAGAGCTTGATGCCCCAGGGGCGCTTGTCGAATTCCTTGTCATTGTAGATCGATACCCGGTCCGAGCGGGCGCTGATCTCCTTGAAATGCGAAAGGCTGTAGGCGAAGAGCGGCCCGGCCACGACCAGGCCAAGACCTAGCGCAAGGCCTAAAGGTTGCAGCCATTCTTTGAAGGCGTGGCGCAAGCCCACAAAAGCGGTGACGAGGCCTAAGGCCGCCAGGGCCAGCACCCATTGGCCCGCTTTTTTCATGCCCTCAGCGCCATAGATCGAACCCGCGACCAGCAAAGCCAGGCCCAGCAAGAACAGGCCCAGCCAGAGCACAAAGCGCCGCGCCGTGCCCTTGTCCAAAACACCTTTTCCAGCCAGCACCGCGCGCAAGACCACCAGGCCCACGATCACGATCAGCAAACGGGCGGCGATGTAGGAATACATGGCGATGGCCAGCGCGAAAGCCGAGAGCATCAGGGCGCGGGAGCGCGGGTCTTTGCGGGCTTTCCAGACGAAATAAAGCAGGGGCAAACCCATCACCAGGCCCAGCGAGTTCTCGATCTCTAAGGGCAGCGCCGCGAAGCTAAGGAAGCCACGCAGAACCGTGAGAGCCACCGCCAGCCCAAAAAAAGCCGCCATACCTTTCTTTTTGAGGTTCAGCGGGACCGTCGCTTTTTCTTTCAGCCCCTTCAACAAAAAGTAAAAGACCGGGATCTCGAGAAAAAGGGTCATCATCCCCAAAAATCCGATGCGGCTGAAATTGACGTGCCAGCGCAAAAAGGCCAGGCAGGCCGCCAAAAAGAGCCCGAGCGGCACGCCGAAAAGCCAGCGCGCCAGGAAATAGAAGGCCCCCACCGACAGGATGCCGAAGAAGACCGAGACAAAGCGTTCGCTCATGACCGTGATGCCGAAGAGCTTGAAAAAGAGCGCGGTGGGATAGAAATATCCCGTGGCGTTCTGCGTGTGCATCTCGATATAGACCGGGAAGCGGGTGTTGGTGCCCTCCACTTCTTCGCCGTTCATGATCTGGATGGACACGTTGCCGTTCTCACCTTCGTCACGGAAACAGCCCACCGGGAACTTGTCCAGGTTGTGGAAACGCACGCCCGCGGCGGCGCCAAGGATGAGCAGCAGCAAGATGGCCTCGAGCCAGCGGGGGCTGCGCCTGGATTCTTGCAAAACCGTGATGGCGCCCTGGGTCTGGCGCCAGGAGCGGACTAATAAGATGCCGCCGATGGCGAAGGCCAGCCAGCCCAGGGGCATGGCCAGGGATTGGGCCGCCATGTCGCGTCCCCATTCGCTGTCCGGCCGCCAGACCAGGGCCTGTCCCAGCGCGCCCAGCGCCAGGGCTCCGAGGAAGGCGGCTAAGCCGCTCTGGATCTTTATTTTCTTTGCCATACTCAGGCTCCCTTAGGGTTTCTTAACAGGTTCGAATTGGTCCAACCAGCGGACGCCGGGCCCGCCCTGGACCATGCGCGAAGCCGCGATGATGGCCGCGAGGTCGTGCCCGTCCTTGCCCAGGTGGGTGTCGGCGAAAACAAAAGGCCGCTCCAGGGCCAGCACGCGCATGTCCCTGGCCACACTCAGGAAGGGGATGCCGAATTCCTGGCAAAGGCCCCGGTACATGGACTCATAATAGCCAAGATCCCGCACTTTTCCCGCTCCCGGGACCACGTTTTCGCTGGAGCCCAGGGTCTCGGCC
The DNA here is from genome assembly GCA_040389285.1 of candidate division FCPU426 bacterium. Lineage (GTDB taxonomy): Bacteria > Oederibacteriota > JAJYGY01 > JAJYGY01 > DAIDJD01 > JAZKAF01. Next base: position 1,752 of record JAZKAF010000027.1, on the reverse strand, counting down.
GAGGGCAGGAACACGGCCCCCAGGCGCGGCGGATTCTTGCCCGCGGCCTGCAGCTCGACAATGTCCTTGGTGATCCGCGCCAGATAAAGCCTGCTAAGCGCCAGCAGGGCCTGGTCCTGTTCCTTGGTGGCCTCGATATACGGCCCGTAGGGAAAAGCCTTGAGTTTGAAAAGGGCCAGGGCCTTGGCGTAGAGCGGCACCTGGTTCTCCGTCTTGAGCAGCTTGCCGCTTAACTGGTCTTCAGGATCAAAGACCGGGCTGGGCAGGCCCTGGCTGTCAGCCGGGCGCTTGGAAAAATCCTCAGCCACCTCGGCTAAGTCGGCGGAAGAACAGACCCAAAGAAGGATATCAGGATGGCTGTCCTGGGTCATCTTCGGCAGCCGGTCCCTGACCTTGCCCAGCGTTGAAAGGCCGCTGGCGTCCCAAGCCTGGGGCGAGCCCTGGTTCAGGATCTCCCAACTGCGTTTGTCCCCTTCAAGGGACGAAAAGATCCTCAGCCAATGCTCCAGGCGCCGCGGAAATCCATCCTGAAGCCGCTGCGTGTCCGCCGCGAAAAACGAGAGGGAGTTCCCCACCAAGACCACGCGGCGGGTGAAGGGCCTGGTCCACTCCGTGGAAGGCGGCTCTTGTTCCTGCCAAAAACTTTCAGGCTTCAGATTCTGGCGGAACGAAACCACGCGGTGGTCCTGATTCTGGACCACGTACCAGGTGCGGGTCTTGGCATCCAGCACAGCCGCGCTTGGTTCAGCCAGCAGCAAGCGGTTGCCCTGCAGCTTGGCTTCCGTATCCAAAACTTTGGGCGCCGCGCCCGGAGCGCCACTGCCCGCTTCGGGCTTGTTGATCTGTCCGCCAAAAAGATGGCCTTCGGGACTGACAGCCCCCCAATTCCCAGTGCGCTCCATCCATAAAAAGAGGGGATCCCAGCCCACGGCCGAGAGGATATTGGACTGCTTCACCAACGCCCAGGGCTTTTTCTGTTCTGGCACCTCGACCGGGATGAAGTCGAGGACAAAACTGCCCCAGGCCGCGTCGCGACCGGGCAGGGCGTTCCAATTCAAGGCGGTGGTCCCCGTGACGCCGGCCGGTCCGTTCAAAAGGCGGATCTCAAAGATCTGGGAACGCTCCTCCCCCCTGGCCAAGCCATAAAGGTTCATGCCGTTGAAGACCAGGGAGTCGAGGCCCGCAGGCGCCGTAGGTCCAGAAAAAGGCAGCTCGGCCACGGCTGTCATGGTCAGGCCCTGCCGTTTGAACAACATCAGACGGCGTGAGCCATGAAAAGCGGCTATCACCTCACTTTGCGCGCTGCGGGCCAGGTCGCTAGCGCCTTCCAGCGTAGAGGCAGGCATCCACGAAGCGCTGGCTCCATCCAGGTCCACCCAGCCCAGGCGGGAACGGGTCGCGTCATAGACAAAAAACGAGCTCCCCTCCTGATCCCAGACCAGGGCCGTAGGCGACCCGGGCGGCGCACTACCTAAGGCCCCGGGAAGGGTCAGGGTCGCGACCTGGTTCTTGTTCTCCAGATCGATGGTACGGATCTTGGAGTTGCCGCTGTCAGCCACTAAAAGGCGATTATGGGCGCTGTCAAAGAGCAGGCCCTGGGGATGGTCAAAGCGGGCCTGGACAAAATCGCCGTCCTCAAATCCTTTATCCCCGCCAGCCACCAAGCTGTGAAAGCCCCGGACCGGTCCGAGCTCCCAGGCGCTGGAAACGCTGGCCAGGGCCATGGACAGCAGGGCGCTGATAACAAAAATG
>JAZKAF010000026.1:0-17986 GCA_040389285.1 candidate division FCPU426 bacterium | reverse complement strand
TTGTTTATGCCTGTGAATGCTGAATAAACCTGAATTAATACAAAACCGAAAAATCCCCATTGGCTTGCGCATAGGCCGAAGGTATATCCCAGGCGGGAATGGAGGCGCCGTTGCCAAGGCCACCGAGGGTCTTGCCGTCCTTGCCATAAAGCTGCCAGACCAGCTTGCCACCCCGGTTCCAGCCCGTGCCTTCGGTCCAGACCAGCAAGGTTTCCCCTTTGGCATTGGTGGCCTGGGCCGGATGCTTGCGGTTATTGCCAGCACCTGGGGCGGCCTGCGGCTTCGAGGCGGAAGGTGTGAGCAAGGTATGGGTCACTTGGCTGAAATAGATCTGGTCCTTGGTCTCCCAGGCTACGCGGAGGCTGTCAGCGTTCGGTAGCAACGACACACTGCTCATAGGGCAGGAGTTCAAGTTCCAAGCTTGCAAAGGCAGGCGCTGAAAGTTTTGACCCAGATCGCGCGAGACCAGCAAGGTCGAATCGCGCTGGGTATTCCCCGTGGCGGCGCGGTACCAGATATAAAGATATCCCGCTTTGTCGAAAGTCGAACCCATGCCGCAGCAACCGCAGGCGCCGCTGGGGTCTTGGGTGGCTTGCCTTTCCTTTTCAAAAGTCTTTCCGCCGTCGTTAGAGCGGGACACAAAAACCGCACGGCCAGCCTCGCCCTTTTTATTCCCGGGCGGACTGATACTGAAGCTCACCCAGACATGGTTGTACGCGTCCGCGGCCACTGCGGCTCCGCCGTCCAGACCTTCAGAACCGTGGAGCAGGCTAAGCTGCTTTTCAAAGGCCTTGGCCCCAGGTTCCAAACGGGCATAGCTCATGTCCATGCCCTGCTTCACTTCTGTAGACGGGGCGGATCCATTCCAGGCCACGTGCACCCTACCCTTCGCGTCGACGGCCATCTGTGCGCCGCGAATGCTGCCCAGAGCCATGGCATCGTGCGGCCGGCTGTTGACTTGCAGCGGCTTGGAAAAATCCGTGGCTCCTGGCACACGGCGCACGTAAAAAATATCGCCGGCCTTAGGGTTACCCTTGAAATAGATCAGATGCAAGACCCCCTGGGCATCCACCACGCTGCGGGGCTGAAGACCCTGCTCAGGCGCTTGCTGCAAAAGCACTTGAGTGGCTGACCCAGCCAAAGGCGATAGGAGAAGCAAAGCCAAGGCCAGGATTTGAAGGTGTTTTTTCACGAAGTCCCCTGAGAATTCGAAGCCATGGCGTTCAGCTCCTGATGGCAGCGTAGCAAGGCCCTGGGAAGGTGGAAACAGCCCTTCCATTTGCCGCCTTTTAGCGTCAAATGCCGCTTGCCCTGGCGATTCAGATACCCGAACCATTCCCGGTTTCCGCTGTCGCGAAAGTGTTCCCAGGCATAGGCGTGCAGTCTTTCAAACCAGTCCCAAAATCGCTGGTCGCCGGTGGAGCGATACGCCATCAAACAGGCGATCAGGGCTTCCAAATGCACCCACCATAATTTTTGGTCCCATTCCAACTGCTGAGTGGGATGGCCTTTGATATCCAAAAAGGCGAAGATCCCGCCCTCTTGCTTATCCCAGCCATATTCCAAAATAGCCAGCAGCGAAGCGCCGGCCTGGTTCATCAACCCCAAATCCTGGCGACGGCGGGCAATATCCATCATGAACCACATGGCTTCAATGCCGTGCCCTGGATTGATCAAACGGCCTTCAAAGGTGTCGGAAAGGCTCCCATCCGCGCTCAAGTTCTCGCGCACGAGCAGGCTAGCTGGATCGCGAAAGACTTCCATCACCTCGCTGACCGAGCGGGTCAAGTGGCCCTCGATCTCAGGCTCTGGGATCAGGCCGCTCATCTCCAGGCTTAGGTTGCTGAGGATCATGGGCAGGGTGAAGGAGCGCATGGGCCTAGTTCCAGGTACTGCCTTGGACCAAGTGCCTTTGGGGTCGTCGCGGCGGCGCAGTATCTGGGCGAAAGTTTCTAAGGCGATGGCTTGGTAAGCTTGGTTCGCGGTAGCCGTGCCTAAACGAGCGAAAGCCATCACCGCGAAGCAATCCGAGAAAATATTGTAGGGTTGGACCAGTGGATGCCCGCCGCGATCCAGCGAAAAATACCAGCGGCCTTGGGTATCGCGGCCGTGATCGATTAAGAACTTGGCGCCGTGCTCAGCCATGGCAAGCCAGGCTGGTTTTTTCTCAAGGCGTTCGTAAAGCATGGCAAAGGTCCAGACCTGCCGCGCCTGAAGCCAAATGAATTTATCCGTGTCATAGACCTGGCCGTCGCGGTCCAGGCAAGTAAAAAAGCCGCCGCATTCGCGGTCAGGGGAGAAGCGCTCCCAAAACGGGACCACGTTTTCTAGAAGCTCGCCACGGTAGAGCCCGGCGAGTTCTTGAAAACGGCCGCTTAGGTTAGGATCAAACTTGGGCGCGAATGCCGAAATGCTCACAATAACGCTCGAAAAGGCCGTGCGCCTGGGGATAGCAGGAATGCGGGCTCAAAAAATGCGGAAACTCGAAGGTGATGACCTTTTCAATCCCCGCAGCCCGGGCCGCCTGCAACTTCAACAGCAGCTTGGGCCAGGCAATGGGCAGGAACTTGATGGGCATGTCGCGGTCAAAGGTCTCGGTGTTGCTCCAGGATTGCAGGCCATGGCGCTCGGCCAAACGGCGATTTAGCTCTAAAAATGCGGGTAATTCGTGAAAATCCACGTGGCCGTCCTGAAACGCGATCTGGTCGACCTGGCCCTTAATGCCAGAAAGGATCTTGTCCCATTCGGCCTCGTGTTCGTTCAGGCTGACGCCTTCCTCGCGGCTTATCTGTGATTCAAAGGCCGAAACTTCTTTTTTGCCGGCGATGTAGGGAGAGATCAGCACAGGCAAGTTGTTGGATATTTTTTTGCAGTGACCACCCATGGTCGCGAGGATGTCCACGATGCCATTCACGTTGCGCGAGACCTCGTGGCTTAAGTACCAGCCTTTGAATGCGGGGTATTTTCCATAATGCTCCCAGACCTCTTCGACCAAAGGCTTATTAATGGCGATCTCGCGGTCCGCGCGGCCTTCATGCCAATGCTGGCCCGAGTCATAGGTGCCGAAATAATAGGCCATGTTGTTTTCGCCAGCCAATTCCAGGAACATCGCCACCAAGTCCACGGGGGGTTGGTGGCAGTTCTGCTCTTTTTTAAGCACCTTGGAATCAAAGCTCATCCAACGGCGGTGCCCCACCCGTATTTGCACCACCGTGTCGATGCCTGCGGCGCGCATGAGCTTGAATTCGCGGCTCCATTCCGTGCGGCCCCAATTTTGCGAAGGGATGTCGTGGGTGATCTCATCGAGGAACGTGGCGCTGATGATCATGGGAGCCTTGGGTGTGAAAAAAGTTGGATGTCTTTGTCGAGCAAAGCTAAGGTAGCCCGGGCCGCAAGGCTTGAGAAGACCAGATGGCAAGAGGCGTCGCCGAGTTGGCCCTTGCGCAAAGCACCCGCCGCATCAAAAACCGGTTCAAGCTTGGCGTAATACTGGGACGCGTCGCCGATATGGCGGCGCGAAGGGACTTCCACCAGATATCCGGAAGGCGTGGTGACTTGCAAGTACTGCGGCTCCGTGGTCAAGCGGCCCGGCACCTCGGCCCATTCTTCCACGCCGTGGATCAGGGTGTTGCAGGCCAGGCCGGTTCCCAAAAATAAGATCTTCGCGTCGCGCTCGACCAAATGCCCCCAGGGCGAGGCACGCGCGCAGGGGGTGTCAAAGCGCTGATGCCCTTCCACAAACTCCACCGCGTCGTCCCCCCAGGCTGCCACCGAATGTGTGGGATGCCAGGAACGCTGGACCCCGGGCTGCTGCCGGAAAAGTTCGGGCAAGGCGCCGACGCAGCAGCGCGAACGCGCCACATCAAAGACCGGCTGTGAATCGTTGACGCTGTCCCAGGTCAAAGTGGGCATGACTAAGAGGCCATGGCCCAGCTGTTCTTTCAAAGCCAGCAACAGGGTTTCAGCTCCACCCTCCAGATTTCCCATGGAACGTAAGGACGAGTGGATGAGCAGGGTGTCGCCCGGAATGATTCCGAGCGCGCTAAGCTGGGCTTTTAGGCTTTGATGGCTATGGATCATCGATTTATGCCTATTTTTTAGGCATTTCCGGGCGCTTCATGGCAAGCAACCCCGGTTTTTTGGCCAAGTCGCGGTAGGTGATCAGCTTGGCTCCACGCTTTTTAACGGCCTGTTTGAATTCCTCCGAGATCAGCGCCTTGAGTTCGGCGTGGCGATGGCGGCTGACCACGGATTCGTCCTTCTTTCCCTGCATCAGGACATTGTCCGCGTCGCGCAGGGCGTTCATTTCGGGATCTTCCAGGCCGGTGTGGATCACCATCAAATAGAGCCCGTCGTCTTTCATGTCTTCGACAAATTTGACCAGGGCTTTGGTCTTATTCTCGGGCTGCTCTTCAAAAAGGCTGCCCGCGATCTCGCCAAAATAATGGGGCTGGGCCAATTGGTATTCGTTAGCCAGTTTCTCAGAGATCGCGCGCAGTTCGGGCGTGCCCGTGGCCGTGCCCATGTGCGGGTCCATCGAATCGATGCGGATGCCTGAACGTAAAGCCCGCTGCAACTGGGCCCTTAGTTCGGCTTCCACCTCAGGCAACTTGATGGCGTGCGCATCAAAAAGTTTATGGTTGGCCCAGAAGAATCCGTTCTCGTCCACCAGGCTGGGTACGGCGCAGACGCCGGCCACGGGTCCCCAGCGGTAGTTCACCCATTCGGAATTCAGCACCAGATGCACACCCACGGATACTTGGGGCTTATCTTTCAACACAGCCACGGCCTCCTGATACCAGGGGCAGGCGAACATGACGGTGGCATTGAGGGGAAAGCCCTGCTCCACCACTTGCTGGGCGGCCATGTTGACCGCGTGGGTCATGCCCAGATCGTCGATGCGTATCAGCAGGCGTGGCGCCTTGCCCGCTTGCAATCCAACGGCAACAAGCCCGAGGCAAAGCAACAATCCGATCCTGAGTTTCATGATTTCTCCTGATTAGAGATTTGAAACAAGCCCGCCAAAAGCCGGGCGCCGGGTTCGTCTTTCATTTTCATGGCTAAGCCCTTCGAAATGGCGAAGCGAATGCCTGGAAATTTTTTAAAGCTGAAGACCACCCGCTCGATCCAAAAATAACGTTCGATCTTCGCTTCCAAGTCCTCCCAGCGGATAAAAAGCGGAGGATGGCCCAGGCGTAGGAAGAAGTTCACGCACATCAGCATGCCCTCGGAGTTCACGCCCAAAGTCATGGATCCGCCATAGTTCGCATGCCCCATCTTTCCGGTTACAAAACGGAAGCACTTTCCTTCAAAGCGGGCGTTGAATCGGTACTCCCTGGCCAAGACCCTCCATCCGCTGGTCCACGCCGCGAACAGGCATATGACCGGCCACTCCAGCACAAAGAGGAGTGGGATGAATTTGATCCAGACAGGAGTCACGCCTTTTTCCTTTTTTGCCTGAAAAAAGCCCTTAGAAGTTCCCCGCAGGCGTCTTCAAGCACCCCGCTGGCCAGTGAAACGCGGTGATTCAAGGCGGAATTGGAAGCCACCTGCAGCACCGAGCCGCAGGCCCCGGCTTTGGGGTCGCGAGCGCCATACACCACGCGGTCCAGGCGGCTCCAGACGGCGGCGCCAGCGCACATGGCGCAGGGCTCTAAAGTGACGACCAGGGTGCAATCGCTGAGGCGCCAGCGCTTCAGCTTTTTGGCGGCCGCGCGGATAGCCAGCAATTCGGCATGGCCGCAAGGGTCATGCTTGCTCTCGGTCAGGTTATGCGCCCTAGCGATGACCTTGGCCTTTTTTCCTAAAGAAAATCCCTGGACTATCAGCGCGCCCACCGGGACCTCATCTTTTTCAGCCGCTTGCCGGGCGAGTTTCAGGGCCTCGTGCATGAATCGGACTTCCGGGGAATGGGCTGGGACGCTCTTTTTTTTCATGCGTTCAGGCAGCCTTGCAGAAAATCACGGATGCTGTCCCAATAAAGGCCAGGCGCATGGGAGCGGATATTGCCGTGACCGGCTCCGGGGATGCTGACGAAGTTGCGAAGCCGGCTAAAATGCCCGGCCTGGGTGCGGGCCATGGCAAAGGGGATGGTCCTGTCTTTAGTCCCCTGCAAGACCAGCACTGGGGCGCTCACATGCGGGGCCCAAAGTTCAGCTTGCAAGCGGTGCCGGGTCAACGGTCCGACCGGCAATAACGGATAGCGATGCGCCGCGACCGCGGCCATGCTGGTGTAGGGGGTGCTGAGGACCAAGCCTTTGCAAGGACGGCGGCTGGCCACAAAGGTGGCAGGCGCCGTGCCGAGGGATTCGCCCAGCAAAAAAAGCGGCAAGCCTTTACATTGCGGCGCGATGGCATCATAGATGGCTAGCGCATGGCGCAGGATAGGCCATTCGCCCACGGCGGCAGAGTCGCCGGCGTAGCCTGGATACTCGGCCAGGACCACGTTCATGCCTGCGGCCACCAGGTGCTCGGCGTATTCGATGCGTTCATAGGCTCCGTCGCGGTTGCCATGGTAAACGATGATCCAGCCGACGGTGGAGCCTGCGGCAGGGATCTGGTACCAGCGCAAGCCGAGGCCGTCTTGCTCTAGAGTTTGCGCCGTGCCGTGAATAGTTTGCAGGGAGGGATGCATGCCAAAGGCGATGCCATTGGCCGGGAAAAATTTCTTAGTTTGCGTGAGATACATGTAAAGGCTGCCCGCGCACCAGAGCGCCAAGCCGACCAAAAGGATGAGGGCCAGGACCCCGCTCAAACGTCCCTCTTGGCTAACTTATCCATCCAGCGCCCTAATAACCAGCCCATCAGGAAAAATTGGATCGCGCCAAGCGCGCCCATCAAGATAAGTTGAGTCGACGGCACGGGAGCGTTTTCAGAAGTCATGCCGCCAAAGGGAATACTGGCTAGTAAGGCCGCGGGAAGGTTCAAGAAGATCCAGACCACCACATTGATCATGCGCACCGTGGAGGCATCCTGGGTCGAAGCGCTTAAGCGCAGCGCGTCAGCCGCCCAGAGGGCGTCGAAAAGTCCGAAACTTAGGGCAAGGCGCAGGCGCCAAGTGGCGAGCGAAGACTTGAGGGTCATGAGGCATTATCTACAAAAAAACAGAGGCCATCGCCGGAATATTTGCACTCGGAGAGAGTCGAACTCCCGACCTCATGGTTCGTAGCCATGCGCTCTATCCAGCTGAGCTACGAGTGCGTACCAGGCAATGGCCTCTGTTTAGGGACAGAATTGTCTCAAATCTACTTTAGAATTCAAAGTAAAACGTTCCCTTCAAAATCCGGGCTTTTTCTTTTAATTCCGCGCTTTTCTTACTAAGGCGTCAGCAGCGGGGCTGGCCGGGGTGCGGGCAGTGGATCGCGGGCCAGCTCCTCAAAATCCGCGGCGTATTGCTCCAGGCGTTCGGCCGTGCGGATGCGCTGCTGCGGGGTCAAAAGGTCCAGGATCCCCTGCCAGTATTTTTGTATCTCCACCGGGTCCATGCGCGTGGGATCTTTTTTGGCGGGCTTGGCGTGGGGCCGCAGCCACCAGTCCCGCAGCATGGCCTCGACCTGGCGCGGCGAAGGCTTTTGGGCCAGCAGCTCGAGCAGTTCCCTTTGCCGGCGTTCGCTGTCTTGCAGCCAGGCTTCCACCGGCATTTTCAGCGCGGCGTTGAGCTCGGCGATCTGGGCCAGCTGGGCGTCGCTGAGCTTTCCGGTGAAATCTTTCAAAACCTTGGCCACCTGGGCCTGCCGCCGTTTTTTTGAAAGTTTTTCATCCGCCAGATATTTCTTTTTCTGCTTCTCCAGCCTGGCAGTCATCCCTTTTTTTAGATAAAGGATGCCTTCCTCGTCCAGGCCGGCCAGCAGCTCGGCCGTGGGCCCCAGCATCGGCTCCACCGTGCTGGCATAGACGCCGTCGATCATGGAAGGCGCCAGGCGCAGGCCGTCGGGATCCTTGCCGGGCTCACGGATGCCTAAGGCCAGTTTGCGGAAGGCCGAGGCGTAGAGCGGCATCATCTCGACGCGATGCCAGCGCAGGTAGGCCTTGATGTCCTGTTGCAAGCGCTTTTCCCCGGCCGCGTCCAGCTTCAGGTAACGATGAGCTTCGGCTGAAAGGTACCAGTCGGCCAGTCCATAGCCCAGCTTGATCTTGGAGCAGGAGCCCAGGAACAGCGACGCGCAAAGTAGCAGCGCGGTGAGCGTCCTGGAAATTTTTGGCGTCATCGGGTCGGCTCCTTTGCCTTAGACCTTGGCTTTTTTAGCCTTCTTTTTCTGGTCTTCCAACGCGCCTTGGTATTCGGCGTAGCTGCCCTTGAAGTCCCACCAGGTCCCGTCCATGCGCAGCTCTAAAATGCGGGTGGCGCAGCGCGCGATCAGGTCCTGGTCATGCGAGGTGACGATCACGCCCCCGTCGAATTCAGCCAGGGCCTTGCCCAGCGACTCGATGGACTCAAGGTCCATGTGGTTGCTGGGTTCGTCCAGCACCAGGGTGTTGCCGCCCAGCAGCATGATGCGCGCCAGGAAAAGGCGCTGGCATTCGCCGCCTGACAGCACTTTGATGCTCTTGTCCTGCTGCTCGCCGGAAAAAAGCATGCGCCCCAAAAAGCCGCGCAAAGTCTGGGCTTCCTCGTTGGGGCCCCATTGCCTGAGCCAGGTGACCATGTCGAGCTCGGCGCCCAGCTCTTCCTTGGTGTCTTGCGGCATGTAATTGACGCGCACGCTCTTGCCCCAGGTCACCTTGCCCGAATCCGCGGCCACGCCCTTGATGGCGACCTCGTTGTTCTCTTCATTGCCATAAGCCTGGATCAGGCAGCGCAGCAAGGTGGTCTTGCCCACGCCGTTGGGGCCGATGACGGCCAGCTTGTCGCCGTGGGCCATGGCGAAGCTGAGGTCCTTGAGCACGGACAGCTCGCCGAAGCTCTTGTTCAGGCCCTGCACCTCCACCACATCCTTGCCCAGCGAAGTCTTGGGCTTCAAGAGGAAGCGCGGGTACTGGCGCGAGCTGGGGACGATCTCGTCCAGCTCGATCTTCTCGAGCATCTTGTAGCGCGAGGTGGCCTGGGCGCTCTTGCTGGCGTTGGCGCCGAAGCGGGCGATGAACTCTTTCAGCTGGGCGATGCGCTTTTCCTTCTGCGCGTTCTCGCTCAGCTTGGCGTCCATGGCTCCCTGGCTGGCGTTGACAAAGAAATCGTAGTTGCCGGGATACTGCGTGATCTTCTGCCGGTCGATGTCCACCATGTAGGTGCAGGTGCGGTTCAAAAAGTGGCGGTCATGGCTGACCATGATGATGGTGCCTTCGTGGTCGCTGAGGTAGTCCTCGAGCCAGTTGATGCTGGCGATGTCCAGGTTGTTGGTGGGCTCATCCAGCAGCAGCAGGTCGGGCTGGGCGTAGAGGATCTGCGCCAGCAGCACGCGCACCTTCCAGCCGCCGCTCAGCTCCTTCATCAGCTTGCCCTGCGACGCGGTCTCGATGCCCAGTCCGTCCAGCAGCTCGCCGGCGCGGGCCGAAGCCGAATAGCCGTCCATCTCGCCGAACTTGATCTCCAGCTCGGCGGCCTTCTCCGCCTCCTTCTCCGTCATGGCTGGCTTGGCGTAGAGCGCCTCTTTTTCTTTCTCGATGTTGTAGAGCAGCTCGTTGCCCATCAGCACGGTGTCCATCACCGTGTATTCGTCAAAGGCGTAATGGTCCTGGCGCAGCATGCCCAGCCGCACGCCGGGGTCCAGCACCACCTGGCCCTCGCTGGGCTTGATCTCGCCGGAAAGGATCTTCAGGAAGGTGGACTTGCCGGCGCCATTGGCGCCGATGATGCCGTAGACAAGCCCGGGGCGGAACTTGAGGGTGACGCCGTCGAAGAGGACTTTTTTACCGAAACGCAGCGAAAGGCCGGATACCGAGATCACTTCATGACTCCTGGTTCTAAAAATCGTGTTTTGAAGGGCTTATCGTAGTCTTTTTTCGAGACGGCGGTCAAGGAGCCTGCTTCCCTGCTATAATAAGGCCACATTTTTTTAAGGGTCGGCCTTGCCAGTTTATTCCAAAAAATTCGACGTGATCGTGGTGGGAGCGGGGCACGCCGGCTGCGAAGCCGCGCTGGCCGCCGCGCGCATGGGCTTTGAGACCCTGACGCTGTGCCTGAATTTGGACACGGTCGCGGCCATGTCCTGCAATCCCGCCATCGGCGGTTTGGCCAAGGGCCACTTGGTCCGCGAGATCGACGCGCTGGGCGGGCAGATGGCCAAGGCCGCGGACGCCTGCGGCATCCAGTTCAAGATGCTGAACACCAGCAAAGGTCCGGCCGTGCAGGCGCCGCGCGCGCAGTGCGACAAGGTGGAGTACCGCCTTTGGATGAAGGACGTGCTGGAGAACACGCCGCGCCTTTCCCTGAAGCAAGGCCATGTCGATCGCCTGCTTGTCGACAAAGCCAGCAACACGGTGCTGGGCGTCGCCACCAAAACAGGGATCGAGTACCTGGCCAAGGCCGTGATCCTGACCACCGGAACCTTTTTGCAGGGCCTGATCCATATTGGCGACAACCGTATCAAGTCCGGCCGGGCCGGTGAGCAGGCCAGCGAAGGCCTTTCCGCTTCTTTGCGCGATTTAGGCCTGGAGCTGGGGCGTTTAAAAACCGGCACCAACCCCCGAGTTGATAGAAATACCATTGATTTTAAAGCATTAAAGGAGTTTCCAGGCGACGACCTGGTCCAGCCTTTCAGCTTTAGCACGCCCCGTGGAAGCCTTAAAAACAAGATCGTTTGCTGGACCGTCAACACCAACGAAGCGGTGCATGAGACCATTCGCTCCTCCATGGAGCGCTCACCACTATATAATGGGGTCATCAAAGGGGTAGGCCCAAGATATTGTCCTAGCATCGAAGATAAGGTAATGCGCTTTCCAGACAAGGCTTTTCACCAAATTATTTTGGAGCCGGAAGGCCTTCGTACCGCTGAACTTTATCTCAACGGGCTCTCGACTTCCCTGCCCGAAGATGATCAGCTTCGTTTCCTTCGACAGATCAAGGGTTTTGAGGCGGTTGAGATCATGCGTCCCGGCTATGCCGTGGAGTATGACTATGTGCCGCCCACCCAGCTGAAGTCGAGCTTGGAATGCAAAGCTATTAAAGGGCTTTATCTGGCTGGCCAGATCAATGGCACCTCCGGCTACGAAGAAGCGGCTGCCCAAGGCCTGATGGCGGGTATTAATGCGGCCCTGGCACTCAAAGGCCGCGAACCCCTGATTTTCAGCCGACACCAAGCCTATATCGGCGTGCTGATCGACGACCTGGTGACCAAGGGCACGACCGAACCCTATCGCCTTTTCACGTCGCTGGCCGAATACCGCCTTTTGCTGCGGCAAGACAATGCGGATCTGCGATTGATGGATTTTGGCCTAGATATTGGGCTTTTAGACCCTGAAACCTATGCGGCTTTTGATAAGCGGCGCATGGCCTTAAAAAGCGAGTTTGAACGCCTGGATCGCCTTATGATCAAAGCCGATTCAGAGATCAACGCGACTTTGAGGGAGCTTGAAAGCGCTGAAATTAGCCAGCCGACTTCCCTTTCAAGCTTTTTAAAGCGGCCTGAAATATCCTATGAAGACCTGAATCGCTTGGCCATGGGCGGGGCAGATATGGACCTGGATTTTGCCGTGCGTCAGCAAGCGGAAATACAGATAAAATATGAGGGTTATATCAAGCGGCAGCTGCACCAAATCGATCAATTTCGGAAAATTGAAGAAAAGAAGTTGGATGAAAACCTTGATTATAGCTTGATTTATGGCCTTTCCAGGGAAGCCCGTGAAAAGCTGAGCCGTCATAGGCCCATGACCCTGGGCCAGGCTGGCAGGATCTCTGGGGTCACTCCCGCTGATATTTCCGTGCTTTGGGTAGCCTTGGAAGCCCAAAAGCATCTGGGGGCCTTAAAGGTCCCTGAGCCTGAGACTCTTTAGATGTTCCACGTGAAACAGATCTGATGGACCAAGCACCTATTCAAGCCATGAGCCCCTCTGAACGCCTTCAACAGTCTTTAAACATTTTGGGCATAACTTTGGACGAATCCGTCCGTAGTGGGCTGCTCAAATTTTTAGAAATACTGTTGCGCGAGAACGAAAAGATCAATTTGACCGCGATCAAGACCTTGGACGAGGGTATCTCTAAACATCTTGTCGATTCCCTGTCAGCACTTACCCTGAATTTGGGTCCGAATCAGCAGTGGCTGGACTTAGGATCTGGGGGTGGCTTGCCTGGCATGGCCCTGGCGATTGCGCGGCCGGACCTTTCCATGACCTTGGTGGAATCGACCAAGAAAAAGGCTTTTTTCTTAAGTTTAGCCGCAGCCGAGCTCGGCATTGCCAAAAGGGTGAAAATCCTTCCGGAACGGGCCGAAATTCTTGGCCAGGGCGCCCTACGTGAGAAATTCGATGTCATCACCTGCCGGGCTTTGGGGCGCCTGAACATTGTTCTGGAGCTGGCCATTCCCCTTTTAAAGGTGGGTGGAAAACTGATTGCCTACAAAGGTCCCAAAGCGGATGAGGAGATAGCCGAGGCTGCCAAGGCTTTAAAGGTGCTTCAATGCAAAACACCTGAAAAAAAGGTGTTCACGCTTCCCTTTTTAGATGAAACCAGGACCCTTGTGGTCATCGAAAAAATGGGACTAAGTCCCAGGCAATACCCCAGACTACCCGGTACGCCAGCCAAAGAGCCAATATTATAAAGGTTCCACGTGAAACTAAAAAAGTTTCATAATACGAAATAATGATCATCAACGACCTACAAGTCAGCCAATTCAGGAACATCCGTTCTTTTTCATGGCAGCCCCATGCCCGGGCCAACCTGCTTATCGGCGCCAATGCCCAGGGCAAGACCAACCTTTTGGAAGCCATTTATCTGCTGGGCACCACCAAATCGCTGCGGCCCGGAGCGAGTTCTGACGACCTGATCATGGCTGGCCAAGACCAGGCCTTGGTGAAGGGAAGCGTGCAGCGGGAATCACCGGTGGTCAGCAGGGAACTGGAAGTGCGCTTAAAAAGAGACGAAGCCCGCCAAGTGCGCTTGAACGGAAAACCGCTCACTCCTTTTTCGAAAATATTCGGACAGCTGACCGTGGTGCTCTTCGTGCCCGAAGACCTTGGGCTGGTGAAGGCCGGGCCCGCGGCGCGACGCCAATACCTGGACCTTGAGATCTCGCAGGCCACGCCCCTTTATTTAGAGGCCTTGCAGACCTACCAGCGCGCGCTTCGCCAACGTAACGCCGCCATCCGCATGGTGGCTGAGGGCAGGGCGGCCTGGTCCACGGTCGAAGCCTTTGACGCGTCCTTGGTGGAAAGCGGATCCGAGATCATCCGCCTGCGCGCAGAAGCCATTGAAGAGCTGCAGCCCCTGGCCGCGCAATTTCAGGCGCGCGTGGCCGGGCACGCGGGCGAAGATCTACAGCTGCGCTATCTATGCTCGGTGGAAGAAGCCGCCACGGAAAAAAATATCGACGCGATACGCGACGCCTTCGCGCGAGCGCTGAAAGCGCGCGCTTCGGAGGAGCGGGGAAGGAGCACCACGCTCAGCGGCCCGCATCGCGATGACCTGGAAATAAACTTGGAAGGGCGCCCCGCCAGGCTATTCGCTTCGCAAGGCCAGCAACGCACCACGGCCTTGGCCCTGAAGCTGGCCGAGGTGCAATTCTTGAGCCGCCGTTTGCACGAAAATCCCGTGCTGCTGCTGGACGACGTGCTCTCGGAGCTGGACCTGGATCGCCAGAGCGCGCTTCTTGGTTTACTGGACGAGCATGTGCAGACCTTCGTGACCAGCACCCATGCCGAGGGACTGGCTTATAAACCCGGGGAAGTGCTGAAGGTCACGGACGGCGAATTTTTTAGGGCGAGCTGATGGCCTACCCTGAATCCAATAAAAGGCGCTACAAGAACACGGTCTCGCTGGCCCAAGCCTTGGACATGAGCCCGACGCTGAAGCGTCTGGGTATCGGTGATGGCGACAAGCAGATGGCCATCTTCCGTCGCTGGCCCGACATTGTCGGCGATGCGGTGGCGCGTAACACCCAGCCCGTGCAATACAGCAAGGGACTGCTGACGGTCAGCGTTTCCAGCGCGGCCTGGTTGCATAACTTGACCATGATGAAGCCGCAGATCCTGGCGAATTTGAGCAAAGAGCTGGGGAACTACTCGGTCAAAGACATTAAATTCAAGGCCGCGGACTTTGACATGAAGCGGCTTAAAAAATGAGGCCAGCCGCCATGGCCCAACTGGCCCGTTTGTTATTACTAAGCTGTTTGGTGCTGCCAGGCCTGGCCTTTGAAACCCACGCCGCCCACGCTTTTTGGGCACCTGAAGCCTTTGCTTTACGATGGCTGGCGCCCGCCGCGTTTTTGGCGGCCATGGCCGCGACCCAGGCCCGGTCAGGGCCGCTGGATAAAGATCTAAAGATCGGGGCCTGGATCTTAGGCGCCCTGGCTGGCCTTTGGTTGTTGTCTGCCGCGTTTTCATTGCGCCCGGACTTAGGTCTAGGCGAACTAAGCCTCTGGTTCTCCTATCCCATGCTGTGGGTTGCCACCTGGCGGCTGGCGGATGAAGCTGAACAACGCCAACGTCTCTTGGTCTTTATCCTGTTGGCGGGAGTTATCCAATCGCTTTACGGCCTGGTCCAAAGCCTAGGTTTGGATCCCTTGCCCTGGAACACATCATTTGGCGGCAGAGCTGGCGGCTTTTTGGGCAATCCAGATTTTTTTGGCGGGCACCTGGCCTTGTTGCTTCCGCTCTCTCTGGCCCTGGCGCTGCAAAACGAGAATGCGGCAAAATTTCCAGGCAAAGGCCTGCGCTGGGGCGTCTGCGCGCTTCTGCTGGCGGCGCTAGTAGCCAGCGGCACACGCGGCGCCTGGGCCGGAGCCTTGGTGGGTTGCTGCCTGACCTTGATCCTTTATAAAAAATATTTTCCTGAAGCGCTCAACCATTCGAAAAAACGACTTTGGATCTTGGCGGGCTTGGGTGCACTGGCCTTGGCAGCCATGGCCCTGGCCCATCCTGGATTTTTTGCACGCCTGGGAGGCTTCTTTGGCGGGGACGATGAGCTTTCACGCCGCGGACTGCTGATGCGCGCCGGGCTAAGGCTGGCCTGGCAGCATCCGCTGCTGGGCGTGGGTCCGGGACAGTTCAGGATATTTTTTCCAAGCGTGCAAGCCACGGGACTTAGCAGGGAACTGCTATCCAGCCGCGGCTATGTGCTGAGCGAACACAGCCACAACGACCTGATCCAGATGGCTGCGGACTCCGGCATCCTGGCGGCCCTGTTGCTGCTGGCGCTGACGCTCTGGCTCTATCGCGGCTTGGGAAGAGGACTTTCTCTTTTGAACGGGGAAGCGCCGCTGCTGGCCGGCTTGCTCGGGTCCTTTGCCGCGCTTCAAGTCTGCGGCATGGTGAATTTTCCGTTTCTGATCGGGCCGACCCAAGCCACAGCCTGGGCCTTGGCCGCGCTGGGACTGAAGATCGTCCATGCGAAGGCGCAAGCGGCCCCAGCTACGGGATCCGGAAAAAAATCCGAATTACGGATCATCCTTTTAAGTCTCGGCTTGATCGCCGCCCTCTTCGGCGCGACCTGGGCTGGCCGTCTTTTCAACCAGGACATGCTTTGGTGGACGGCGGAGGGCGAGAACAAGCTGGCGAATTTTCCCAAGGGCGCTGAGATGGCCAGGAAGGCCCTGACCCTGAACCCCAAAGAAGACAGGCTCTGGTACCAGATGGGCCTGGCCCGGCTTAGGCAAAAGGACAATGTGGCCGGAGCCGCCTTGCTGGACGAGGCTGTGCGCCTGAACCCCCACCATGTCGAAGCGCTCTGGGAGCTGGGCAAGGCGCGCCTTGAGATGGACCAGCCCATCGAAGCCGAGCGCGCCCTGATGGCTGCGGCCGCCGACGCCCCTAACCTGCCCGATATCTGGGAGCCGCTGGCCAACGCGCTGTTCTTGCAGCAAAAATACGAAGAAGCCATCAAAGCCTATGATTGGGCGCTGTATTACCATGTCAACCCGGTGGTAATCCTGGGCAACAAGGCCGCGGCCTTGGGCAACCTGGGCCGTTATGAAGAGGCCCTGCGCACCCTTAGCGAGGCCGAGAACCTGGATCCGATCAACGCCAAGATCCACCTGAACCGGGCCGTGACCTACTTTAAAATGGGGATCAAGCCCCTGGCCCTGAAGTCGCTAAAACGGGCCAAAGAGCTGAATCTTGACGATCCCACGGTCAAAGTTTTAGAAAAAGCGCTCCAAACGGGGAAATAATATGGAAAGGCGGCAATGAGACAGGTTTCAGACAAAACCGCGTTCACTTTGATCGGCTGCGTCAGCCTAGGGGTGCTGGCATTCTTATATTGGCTGCTTTATGTGCATGTGCCAGTTGGGACTGCGGCGCCCGCCTGGGTCACGTCTTTACCGGCGCTGAATGCCTGCCTTAACGCCAGCAGCGCGGTCTGTTTGCTGTGTGGATTTTATTTTATTTTGAAGGGGGACCGCGTTGTGCACCGCCGCTTCATGCTCTCGGCGCTGGGCTTCACCGCGGTCTTTCTGGTGAGTTATATCAGCTATCATCATTTCATGGGCAGCACCAAGTTCGGCGGCCAGGGCTGGATCCGGCCGCTGTATTTCACGGTCCTGATCTCCCATATCTTTCTTTCCGCCGTGGTGCTGCCCCTCAGCCTTATCATCCTCTTCTTCGCGTTGACGGCCCGCTTCGCCACCCATAAAAAAATAGCCCGCGTCACCTTCCCGATCTGGCTTTACGTCAGCGTCAGCGGGGTAGCCGTCTACTTCCTGCTCAATCCCTACCGCTGATCAACGCGAGCTGTCAGCCTGATTCAAGCGGGCGATGCGCTCGTCAATGGGCGGATGGGTCGAGAGCAGCGATTTCCAGGGGCCGCTGATCTTGAACGCGGCCAGGGCTGGGGATCCGGCTTCGCCTTCCTGCTTCGCGCGCAAGGCGTCTCCAGCCGCGGCGGCCTTCAAAGCCTGCAAGGCCGCGATCATCTTGGACTTTCCTGCTTTGTCAGCCCCGCCCTTGTCCGCGCGGAATTCCCGGTAACGAGAGAAGGGAGCCACGATCAGGAGGTAGGCGCCGAAGGCCAGCAACATGGACAGCATGTTGTGGATCAGGCTGCGCAGCATAAAATCCCCGAATCCCTCGCGCCGGTCCTCGCGGTTGCCCCGCATGGCGTTGGAGATCATCATGGTCAGGATCCAGCTGATGAACATGACAAAGGCGTTCACCACGCCCTGGATCAGGGTCAGGGTGACCATGTCGCCATTGGCCACATGCGAAAGTTCGTGACCCAGCACCCCTTCCAACTCGTCATGGCTCATGCGCTGCATCAGGCCGGCTGACACCGCCACCAAGGCGCTTTCCTTGCCCGGACCCGTGGCAAAGGCGTTCAGCTCCATGCTCGGATAGATCCCGACCTCAGGCATGGTCTTGATGCCGGCGTTGCGGGCCAGGCGATGGACGGTCTGGACCAGCCAGGCTTCTTCGCCTCGGGCCTTGTCCGGATCGATCAGCTCCACGCCCATGGCCCGCTTGGCCATCCAGCGCGAGATGAGCAGGGATATGAAAGCGCCTCCAAAACCCCAAAAAAGGCACATGATCGCCAAGCCGCCCAGGTTCATGCCGCTGCGGTTCATCCAGGCGCCCAGGGGGGTGAAAGTGGTCAAAAGCACCCACAAAACCCCCAAAGTCGCCATGACCAGGATATTGGTCAAAACCAGCAAAAACACCCGTTTCAACACTGGATTCCTCCAAGAATATAAAGGCTTTCGAGCATTATACGATAAGTCATACTTTTAAGTTTCCGAAATCGGCCTAAATCCGCTGCTGTCAAAAGGGCGTATAATGCTCAGGAAACGGACTCGAAGGTCTTCACGCGGCACAAGGGGGAAATCGTGGCACTGACACCTAAGGAACGGGAAAATATCATCGAAGAAGAGACCCTGCGCTATGAAACGCGCAAGAAGCTGAATGTCGA
>JAZKAF010000025.1:1620-10735 GCA_040389285.1 candidate division FCPU426 bacterium | reverse complement strand
TGGATCAACCTAAGGAATGAATAACTTGCAGATCAAATATTACATCGTCGACGACGAATACGCGGCGGCCCTGCTGCTGGATCCGGCCTATTCTGAGACCACGCCCGAAAAAATGGCCGCCACGGCGCGTCCCAACACCGTGCTGTCAGCCGTGACCAAGCAGGTCTCGGAAGAGGGGCTTCAGGTGGTCAGCGACCAGCCCATTCCCATGGGCACCTTTGTGGTCTGCGACATCACCATCCCCAAGCTGCCTTTGCCGCTGCGGGCCCTGGGCGAGGTCTCGCGCACGGATTCTTCCAAGGGCCGGGTCGTGGACCGCACCCTGTCGGCCTACCATTCCGGCCTCAAAGTGCTGGCCGTCAACGTGGACGACTTAAAACGCCTTGAAAACTACGTGATCCAGGAAAACATCAAGACCCGCATGTCCGGACGCTGATTTTCCCTTTAAAAACATGCATATTTTCGTTCCGGCCCTCAAAAAAACCGTTGTATAATACTTTGTTTTTCCACGCATTTCCTTAATGCTGACAGGCCTTTTCTGAAATAGGGGACCATGGCAAAAAAGCCCGAAAAACCCTCCAAAGCCCCGGCCAAGCCCGCGGCTGAAGCTCCCAGTCTCAAACCCGGCGAATACGGCGCGGACAACATCACCGTGCTCGAAGGCCTGGAGGCCGTGCGCAAGCGCCCTGGCATGTACATCGGCCCGACCAACGAATACGGCCTGCATCACATGATCTGGGAGGTCACTGACAACTCGATCGACGAGGCCATGGGCGGCCATTGCGACCGGGTGGAGGTGGCCCTGCATTCCGACGGCAGCTGTTCGGTCTCGGACAACGGCCGCGGCATCCCCGTGGGCATGATGACCAAGCACAAGAAGGACGCGCTGGAGGTCGTCATGACCGTCCTGCACGCCGGCGGGAAATTCGACAAGGATTCCTACAAGGTCTCGGGCGGACTGCACGGCGTGGGCGTGTCGGTGGTGAACGCGCTCTCCGAATGGCTGGAAGTCGAAGTGCGCCGCGACGGCAAGATCTATTTCCAGCGCTATGAAAAGGGCATAGCCAAGACCCCGGTGAAAGTCATCGGCGAGGCCAAGCGCACCGGCACGAAGGTGACCTTCAAGCCCGACAAGACCATCTTCACGGCGCTGGATTTCAACCACGACACCGTGGCCAACCGCCTGCGCGAACTGTCCTTCCTGAACAAGGGCCTGACCATCAAGTACCGCGACGAACGCGGCAAGGAAGCCAAGGAAGTCGAGTTCCATTTTGAGGGCGGCATCTCGGCTTTTATCAAGCACCTGGGCAAGAGCAAGGACGTGCTGCACGCGACGCCCATCTATTTTGAAAAAGAAAAGGACGGCGTGACCGTCGAGATCGGCATGCAGTACAACGACAGCTACTCCGAGCAGATCTACACCTACGTCAACAACATCAACACGGCCGATGGCGGCGCGCACTTGGTGGGCTTCAAGGGTGCCCTGACCCGCGCGGCCAATAAGTTCGCCAAAGATTCGTCCATGATCAAGAGCGACAAGGTCACGCTCGAATCCGATGACGTGCGCGAGGGACTGATCGCGGTGATCTCCTGCAAAGTGCCCGAGCCCCAGTTCGATTCGCAGACCAAGGGCAAGCTGGTCAATCCGGAGGTCAAGGAAATCGTCCAGGCCGTGGCCTACGATTCGATCAGCGCCTACTTCGAGCAGAACACCGCGCTGGCCAAGCGCCTGATCCAGAAGGCTGTTATCGCCGCCGAGGCCCGCGAGGCCGGGCGCAAGGCCCGCGAACTGACCCGCCGCAAGGGCGCGCTGGACGGCATGAGCTTGCCCGGCAAGCTGGCTGACTGTTCCGAGCGCGAGGCTTCGCTTTGCGAGGTCTATCTGGTGGAGGGCGATTCGGCCGGCGGTTCCGCCAAGCAGGGCCGCGACCGGCGTTTCCAGGCCATCCTGCCGCTGCGCGGCAAGATCCTGAACGTGGAAAAGGCCCGTATCGACAAGCTGTTATCCAACGAGGAAATCAGGGCCATGATCACGGCCATGGGCACGGGCATCGGCACCAGCGAGTTCAACCTGGAGAAGGCGCGCTACCACAAGGTCATCATCATGACCGACGCGGACGTGGACGGCTCGCACATCCGCACCCTGCTCCTGACCTTTTTCTTCCGCCACATGCGCGAGCTGGTGGACAAGGGCTACATCTACATCGCCCAGCCTCCGCTTTACAAGCTGAAGCGCGGGAAGAACGAGACCTATTTGCAGACGGAAAAGGAAATGGACGCTCTTCTGATCCAAGGCGGCACCGAAGACGCCAAGCTGCAGCGCATGAAGAACGGAAAGGTCGAGACCACGTTCGCGCCGGACAAATTCCGCGAGATGATCAAGGAGCTGGCTGACCTGGACCGCATCCTGCCGCGCCTGCGCCGCACGCTGGACCTTCCGGCTTACTTAGGGCTGAAGGGCAAGAAGCGTCCGCTCTACATGCTGCGCGGCTCCAAAGGCGCGGAGTGGATCTATTCTGACGACGAGCTGGAAGCCGCCGAGGCCCGCGAAAAGAAATTGAAGACCCCGGTCAAGAACGCCGCGAGCGAGGATGACCAGTACTTTGGCGAATTCCTCAAGCCCCAGGAAGGCAAAGCGCCCAAAAAGGACGTGGAAGTGGTGGAGCTGGCCGACTTAGGCGAGCTGCGCGAGATGGACGACCTGATCGTAAGTCTCACCAAGCGCGGCGTGGACATCGACGAGATCCTGGCCGAAGAGGAAGGCGACGCGGCCGTGGACAAGGCCAAGAAGAAGCCGCTCTTCCGCATCGTGACCGAGAAGAAGGAGTTCGACCTTTACGACGTGCGCGAAGTCATCGCCAAGGTGAAGGAACTGGGCAAGCAGGGCATGACCTTGCAGCGCTACAAAGGCTTGGGCGAGATGAACCCGGAACAGCTCTGGGAGACCACCATGGATCCGGCCCGCCGCACCCTGTTGCAGGTGCGCCTGCCCGACGCCGTGGAAGCCGACCGCATTTTCTCGGTGCTGATGGGCGACGCGGTCGAGCCCCGCCGCCTTTTCATCCAGGACAACGCCGCGGAAGTCTCGAGACTGGACGTCTAACCGTGCTGGATCTGCGCAGCGTACGCGACAACCTGGCGGACACCGTGGCGCGGCTGAAACGCCGCGGCGTGGATTTTGACGCGGTGGCCTTCGAAGCCATCGAGGTCCAGCGCCGCCACGCCATCACCGAAGCCGAGACCCTGAAGGCGGCTAAGAACGCCCTGTCGCAAAAGATCGGCGAGTTGAAGAAGGCCAAGGAAGACGCCGGTGAGCTGATGGACCGGGTCAAGCTGATGAACGACCAGCTGGTCGCGGCCGAGGCCAAGGCCGCGGAGTGGGACGAAAAGCTGCTGGATATCCTGCGCCGCACGCCCAACCTGCCGGACGCCTCGGTGCCGGACGGCCTCAGCGCAGAGCAAAACGTCAAGGTCCGCGCCTGGGGCAGCCTGCCCAGCTTCGCGTTCACGCCGAAACCCCATTGGGAACTGGGCGAAAGCCTGGGGATCCTTGATTTTGAACGGGCCGCGAAGATCAGCGGGGCGCGCTTCACCGTGTACCGGGGCTTGGGCGCCAGGCTGGAGCGGGCCTTGGTCCAGTTCATGCTCGACACCCAGACTAACGAGAACGGTTATCTGGAGCATTGGACGCCCCTGATGGTCAACGCCCAGTCGCTCTACGGCACGGGCAACCTGCCTAAATTCGAAGAAGACCTGTTCAAGTTGCGCGGGGAAAAGGACTACTACCTGATCCCCACCGCCGAAGTGCCTCTGACCAACCTGCACCGCGACGAGACCCTGGACGAAGCCCAGCTTCCCCTGAAATACTGCGCCTACTCGCCCTGTTTCCGCAGCGAAGCCGGCGCTTATGGCAAGGATACCAAGGGCATGGTGCGCCAGCACCAGTTCAACAAGGTCGAGCTGGTGAAATTCACCACGCCCGAGCAAAGCGCGGAGGAGCACGAAAAGCTGGTGGCCGACGCGGAAAGCATCTTGAAAAAGCTGGGCCTGCCCTATCAGGTGATGCTGCTCTGCGCCGGGGACATGGGCTTTGGCGCGGCCAAGTGCTACGACATCGAGGTCTACGCCGCGGGCCAGGAAAAAAAGTGGTGGGAGTGCAGCTCCTGCTCTAACTTCGGCGATTTCCAGGCCCGTCGCGCCGCCATCAAGGTGAAGCTGAAGGACGGCAAGAAGGTGCTGGCCCACACCCTGAACGGCTCGGGCCTGGCCACCAGCCGCATCTTTCCCGCGATCCTGGAGAATAACCAGAACGCGGACGGCAGCGTCAACATCCCCGAAGTGCTCCAGCCTTACATGGGCGGATTGAAGATCATCACCAGGTAATAGGAAAACTCATGCATCCCTACAGAACCCACACCTGCGGCGCCTTGCGGCCCGAACACGTTGGCCAGGAAGTCAGGCTTTCCGGCTGGGTGCACCGCAAGCGCGACCACGGCCATCTGCTGTTCATCGACCTGCGCGACCACTACGGTGTCACCCAGGCCGTGATCAATCCCGGCGCATCCTTTTTCGACGCGGCCACCCATCTCAAGCCCGAGTCTGTGGTCACGGTCACGGGCAAGGTGGTGCTGCGCTCGGCCGAGACCATCAACACCAAGCTGCCCACGGGCGGCGTCGAGCTGGTGGTCGAGAGCTTCGAGATCCAGTCCTCGTCCGAGACCCTGCCCTTTTTAGTGGCCGAGCCCAATCCCGTGGACGAGTCCATCCGCCTGCAATACCGCTTCCTGGACCTGCGCCGCGAGCAGCTGCACACCAACGTGATGCTGCGCTCGCGCATCATCTCCTCGATACGCCGGCGCATGACCGACTTAGGCTTCGCCGAGTTCCAGACGCCCATCCTGACCGCCTCCAGCCCGGAAGGCGCGCGCGACTTCATCGTCCCCAGCCGCTTGCATCCCGGCCAGTTCTACGCCCTGCCGCAGGCCCCCCAGATGTTCAAGCAGCTGCTGATGGTCTCGGGCTTTGACCGCTATTTCCAGATCGCGCCCTGCTTCCGCGACGAGGACGCCCGCGCCGACCGCTCGCCCGGCGAGTTCTACCAGCTGGATGTGGAGATGTCCTACGTGACCCAGGACGACGTCTTCGCGGCGCTGGAAAGCTTGTTAGTGCCGCTGTTCGAGGAATTTTCCAACTGGAAAGTGACCCAGGCGCCCTTCCCGCGCATCCCCTACCGCGAGACCATGCTGAAATACGGCACGGACAAGCCCGACATACGCTTTGGCTTGGAATACATGGATGGCACGGCTTTTGTGGGACGCATGGATCTGGCCCCGTTCAAGGAAGCCATTGCCGACGGCGGCATCGGCCGCATCCTGGTGGTGCCGGGCATCGCCGACCGCAGCCGCAAGTTCTTCCAGGACAACGAGGACTTCATGAAGCGCCAGGGCGCGCCCGGCCTGGGCTATGTGACGCTCAAGGCTGGCGAGGCGAAGGGCCCCCTGCTCAAGTTCATGAACGCCGAATTGCAGGCCGAACTGAAAGCTTTGCCCGGCGTCGATCCTAACGACAGCGTGGTCTTCTTCTTGGTGGGCGCGGCCTCTGAGGTCCAGCCTTGGGCGCACGCTTTGCGCACGCGCCTGGCCGGCGAGATGGACCTGATCAAGCCCGGGATCTACAAGTTCTGCTGGATCGTGGACTTTCCTTTTTACGAAAAGAATCCGGACACGGGCAAGACCGAGTTCTCGCACAACCCGTTTTCCATGCCCCAAGGCGGCATGGACGCGTTATTAAACTCGGACCCGCTGACCATCAACGCCTACCAGTACGATATCGTCTGCAACGGCATTGAACTTTCGTCCGGCGCTATCCGTAACCACAAGGCCGAGATCATGATGAAGGCCTTTGAGATCGCGGGCTACGGCCCGGAAGTGGTGGAAGCCAAGTTCGGCGGCATGCTGCGCGCCTTCAAGTTCGGCGCCCCGCCCCACGGCGGCATCGCCCCGGGCGTGGACCGCATCGTGATGCTGCTGGCGGACCAGCCCAACATCCGTGAAGTGATCGCCTTCCCCATGAACGCCGCGGCCCAGGACCTGCTGATGGGCGCTCCCGGCGAGGTGACGGCCCAGCAACTGGAAGACGTGCACATCGCGGTCAAGCTGCCGAAGTCCCTGCGCAAGGACGCTTAAATATCCATGGCCGCCAAGCTGGTCCTTGCCGTTGACCAGGGCACGACCGGCACCCGCAGCTATCTTTTCGACGCCCGGGCCCGGGTCGTGGGCAGCGCGTATTGCGAGATCACCCAGTATTTCCCCAAGCCCGGCTGGGTCGAACATGACCCGATGGAGATCTGGCGCAGCGTGGAGGACACGGGCCGCGCGGCGCTGAAGGCCGCTGGGGTCAAGGCCTCGGCCATCGCGGCTATCGGGATCACCAACCAGCGCGAGACCAGCGTACTTTGGGACCGCAAAAGCGGCCGGCCTTTGCACAAGGCCATTGTCTGGCAATGCCGCCGCACGGCGGATCGCTGCGAAGAGCTGAAAAAATCTGGCCAGGCCAAGCTTTTTCGATCCAAGACCGGGCTGGTCTTGGATCCCTACTTCAGCGGCACCAAGCTGGAATGGCTGCTGAAAAACGTGCCCGGTGCTGCCAAAAAAGCGGCTGCAGGCAGCCTGGCCTTTGGCACGATCGACAGCTGGCTTTTGTGGAATCTGACCAACGGCGCGGTGCATGCCACGGATTTCAGCAACGCCTCGCGCAGCCTGCTCTTTGATATCCGTGCCAAGGCCTGGGATCCCCAGCTTCAGCGCCTGCTGCATGTGCCGGATGCGGTGTTACCGAATGTGCAGGCCTCAGCCAGTCATTTCGGAAGCACGGGAGCCCGGTCTTTTTTGGGCGCAGGCATCCCCATCAGCGGCATCGCCGGCGACCAGCAAGCCGCGCTTTTTGGTCAGGGCTGCACTGAGCCTGGAACAGTCAAGAACACCTACGGCACTGGCTGCTTTTTGCTGCTGAATTTGGGAAAGAAGTTCCGCCTTTCCAAGAACGGCCTGCTCACGACCCTGGTCTGCGACGCCAAGGGCCAGCCAGCCTACGGCCTGGAAGGTTCGGTCTTCATCGGCGGCGCGGCCATCCAATGGCTGCGCGATGGCCTTGGGATCATCAAGCATTCGCGCGACTCCGAGCGCCTGGCTTCAAGCGTCAAAGACACGGGCGGGGTCTATCTGGTGCCAGCCTTTGTCGGCCTGGGAGCTCCTTACTGGGATGCAAGCGCCCGGGGGGCGTTGATCGGCCTGACTCGCGGCAGCAACAAGGCGCATATTGCCAGGGCCGCGCTCGAATCCCTGGCGTTTCAGACTAATGACCTAGTCGAGGCCATGCGCAAGGATTCCGGCCTGAAAATAAGCGAGCTGCGCGTGGACGGCGGCGCCAGCCAGAACAACCTGCTCATGCAGTTCCAGGCCGACCTTCTGAACGCAAGGGTTGAGCGTCCGCAGATGACCGAGACCACGGCCCTGGGCGCTGCTTTTTTGGCGGGCCTGCAAACTGGATTTTGGAAAAGCGCGGCGACACTGCAAGGCCTGCGCAAGGTGGACAAAGTTTTTAAGCCGCGCATGCGCACGCAAGAACGCAAGCGTTTGAAAGCGGGTTGGGATGACGCGGTTTCCAGGGTGTTGAGCCGTCAAACTTCTTGATCAAGGGGATCTATGCTCGTGACCTGCGCGAATTGCTCGGCTGAAAATCCTGATACCAACCGCTTTTGCGACAGTTGCGGGCAAAAGCTGGTGGTCAAACCTAAGGAAAAAGCGGCCGTCAAAGCAGCGATCGTGAGCCCTGCGCGTGCGGTTCGCGGCAAAGAAGCCTCAGCCTCCCCCTCGACCCTTGAGATGGCTGCGCCAGGTAGCCTGGGCCTGGATAAGGACATGCTCTGGCTGTTCTTGATCATCGGCTTTGGCACATTCTTAAGGCTTTGGGAACTGGGCCTGAAACCCCTTCACCACGATGAATCCATCCACGCCTGGAACGCCTTTCAGCTCTTCAAAGGCGGCTCCTACCGCTACGATCCCGGCTACCACGGCCCCTTCCGTTACCACTTCAACGCGCTGATGTTCTTTGTCTTCGGCGTCTCCGACTTCACCACCCGTATCCTGCCCGTGGCCTTTGGCGTCTTTGTCATGTTCTTTTTGTGGCAGTGGCGCGGCCTGCTGGGCAAGCGCGGCGCCTTGATCACCATCGCCCTGGTAGCGATATCCCCCACCTGGGTCTACGTGTCCCGCTTTATCCGCGACGACATCTTCATGGCCGCGGGCTCGCTGGGCATCTGCTGGGGCCTGTTCAAGTATTTCGAGACCCTGAAAAATAAGTACCTCTATTGGGCCGTGGCCGGGCTGACTCTGTCCTTCACCAGCCATGAAGGCACTTGGATCCTGATCGGTGTTTTCGGGTCCTTTTTGATGGTGCGCTGGCTTTGGGAAAAATTCGGCAACCCGGTCGAGGAAGAGAACCATCTGTCCGGGCTCTTCGCCTCGCTGGCCCTGCTCAAGTCTGGCGGCCCCTTCAAGCAGTTCGTGGCCGCGGTCTTCGCGCCCATCACCCTGCTGCTGGGCGTTTTCAAGCTGGTCGAGCTGAACCAAAGCCGCAGGACCTGGACGGTGATGCTTTGCATCTTCTTCATCCCCTTCACCCTGCTTTATTCCACCTTCTTCACCAACATGGACGGCTGGTTCATGGGCGCCTTTGACTCGATCGCCTATTGGTTGGGCGAGCAGAAGACGGGCCGCGCCGACCGCCCCTGGCAGTTCTACATCTACATGCTGGCCTATTACGAGCTGGCCATCGTGGCCTTTGCCCTGTTGGGCGGCATCCGCATCTTCTTCGGTTCGGGCAAGCCCCAGTATTTTTGGATGAAGGTAGTCGCCTTTCTGCCCTTTGTGCTGGCCATCTTTTTGCTGACCATGTATCCCAAGGAGCCGCGCTTGCTGCCGGTGCTCAGCATCCTGGCAGTCGCTGGCGCGGGGCTGGCGGCTTTTTCCACCTTCGCGCCCGAAAAGGGCAATTTTTTCAAGGTTTTCCTGATCTACTGGGCCATGCTGGGCTTTGTCATGTTCAGCGTGGCGGG
>JAZKAF010000025.1:0-1520 GCA_040389285.1 candidate division FCPU426 bacterium | reverse complement strand
AGCCTTTCGCACGGCACGCATAACTTGATCTTCCACGGCGACGGGGCCGACCCGCGCGAGCAGCATGTTTATGTGCAGCCTAGCGTGGAGCTGATCGAGTTCAGCGCCAAGATGGACCGCATGAGCCGCGCCCTGACTGGCGGGCCCTACCTGAAGATCGCGGTCGAGGACAAGTGCAACTGGCCCATGACCTGGTATTTGCGCGACTTTAAAAACGCGCAGATCGGCTTTGGCCCGCCCCTGACCGCGGACCGCGCCAAGGATTTCCCCGTGGTGATGACGGGCTTTGAGAACACCGGTGAGGACCATCATGACGAGGTCGTGGCGAATTCTTTCAAGGACAACTACGTCGGCTACCCGCTCCGCTTCCGCCGCTGGTGGGCGCCGGAAACCGAGGCTTTCTATTCCGGTAGCTTCACGGACATCGTCAAGAAGACCTGGGACTGCTTCGCTTATCGCGAGCCCTGGATGCCGCTGACGCCCATCCGCAACCCGCGCTTTGAGAACTACGTCTACCCCAAGAGCGACAGCGTCAATTCGCCCTATGGCAGCTTTGACGCCATGGTCTGGATCCGCAAGGACGTGGACCGGTATTACCAATAGCCTTTGAGGTGAGCATGAGCGCAAGACAAAGCCTTAGACCTTGGGCCATGGCGCTGGGCGCGCTCATGATCGCCCTGTTCCCGCGGACAGCCTTTGCCAAACCCACGGCCAGCGAGATCCTGGACAAAGTCCGCGCGACCTATGCCAACGTCGGGAGCTATAGCGACAAGGGCCTGGTTGACACCATTTATTACGACCTCAAAACCGGCAAGAAAACCAACCGGGAAATGAAGCCTTTTCAGACCTACTTTGACCGGGCCAAGCTCCTTAAGTATGAATACGCGGTGCAGACCATCGATGGCACCAAAGACCGCTATGTGATCTTCTCGGATTTCAAAAAGACCAGCAGTTACTGGGAACTTAACGAGAAGACTAACTCGAACCAGAGCCTAGAATCGGCGCTCTGGGCGGCGGCGGGTGTCTCCTCAGGCTCGTCCAGGCTGGTGCCGTCCCTTTTGTTGGGTTTGAGCGGCACTTGCGAAGTGCTGAACTTGGATCCCACGGTTCTTAAGGGATCGGAAGAGGTCGCCGGACGCAGTTGCTATATGCTTAGTGGAAAAAAATGCGGCGGTGAGGAAATTACCCTCTGGGTCGATTCAAAGCTCTTTTTGTTGCGCAAGATCGAAAGAATCCGGGTTTTCGACAAAGATGCGAACAAGGAAAGCAACGACCTGCTGGCTGAAAGCCTTAAAGATCCCGAATTTACCCGTGCGTTCGGCAAGAATGAATTGGAGCTCCTGGAAAAACAGGCGGCCATCAGCTTTGCGATCAATGAATTCCGTACCAAGACCGTCATCAGCTACAATCCCAGGATCGGGGTGAAGATCGACCCTAAAAAAGTGGTCT
Source organism: candidate division FCPU426 bacterium (assembly GCA_040389285.1). Lineage (GTDB taxonomy): Bacteria > Oederibacteriota > JAJYGY01 > JAJYGY01 > DAIDJD01 > JAZKAF01. Next base: position 71 of record JAZKAF010000025.1, on the reverse strand, counting down.
TCGATCCCTAAAGCCATGCAAACGAGTAATTCATGAAAAAACTGATCAAGGGGATCATCCAATTTCGCGAG
>JAZKAF010000024.1:7928-20429 GCA_040389285.1 candidate division FCPU426 bacterium | reverse complement strand
GGGATGAACTCCACCAGGCCTTCCGGTATCAGCACCACCCCGTAATGCATCCCCTTTTCCGCGCGCGCCGCCACGGAACTGGCGATCTGCTCGGTCACGGCGTCCAGCGTCTGGGCCAGGGCGGACACCTCTTCGGAGATCAGAGTGACGTTGGGGCGGCAGCGCAGGGCGCATTCCAACGCGATATGGCTCGCGGAGCGCCCCATCAACTTGATGAAGTGCCAGTATTTTTTCGCGCTCAGGCAATCGCGTGACACGTTGCCGATCAGCTCGCTGTAGACCTTCGTGGCGGTGTCGAACCCAAAGCTGGTCTCGATCTGCTCGTTTTTCAGGTCGCCGTCGATGGTCTTGGGAACTCCCAGCACCTGGATGCCGGAGTCTTGGCCCGCGAAATATTCGGCGAGCACCGCCGCGTTGGTGTTCGAATCGTCCCCGCCGATGACGACCAGGGCTTTGACGCCCATCTTTTTCAGGTTCTTCTCGCATGCCTGGAATTGCTCGACGCTTTCGAGCTTGGTCCGTCCCGACCCGATCATGTCAAAACCACCCGTGTTGCGGAACGCGTCGATCTTGGCGCGCGTCAATTCGATGTAGGAGCCGCCAGCGATGCCGGCCGGTCCTCCCAGAAATCCATACAACTTGCTGGCCTTATTGGCTTTTTTCAGGGTATCGAAGAGCCCGCAGATCACATTGTGGCCGCCTGGGGCTTGTCCGCCCGATAAGACCACCCCGACTTTGAGCGCCGCGCTGGAAAGGGATTTTTTCCCCTTCACAAAAGTCAGCTCACCCTGGCCGTAGGTCCTGGGGAACAGGGCTTTGATAGCCACCGCATCAGCCAGGGCCCGGCTGGCGGCCCCGATTTTTACCCCGATGGAGTCCGTCTTTAGGGCGAGGACCGCCGGAAGGGTCGGTCGATGGCTTAGGCGCGCTTTTTCAAGGGGGGAGATCTCGGGCATCAGGGGCCTCAAGTGGGTGCCAAGGAAAGGGGGTATTTTAGCCCAGCACGAAGATTATTCAAGCTCCAAGCGGTGTCCCTTGCCGTGAAACCCCGATTTTGATATTATTCGTCTCCTTTTCAGGCGCCTTATGGACTCTCCCCAAAAAACCAGACGCAATTCGTTCCAGGACCTGATCCTGGTCCTTCAGGAATTTTGGGCCAAGAAGGGCTGCCTGGTTGTACAGCCCTACGACCTTGAAAAAGGGGCCGGCACCTTCAATCCCAACACTTTTTTACGGTCTTTGGGGCCGGAGCCCTGGAAGGTAGCCTATGTGGAACCTTCCCGCCGTCCCCGGGATGGACGCTATGGCGAGAACCCCAACCGTTGCCAGATGTTCCATCAATTCCAGGTCCTCCTCAAACCCTGTCCTACCGACATCATCGAGCTCTACCTGGAAAGCCTCCGCGCTTTAGGTATCGACGCCCAGGACCATGACATCCGTTTTGTGGAGGATGACTGGGAGTCGCCTACTTTGGGAGCCTCGGGATTGGGATGGCAGGTCTGGCTCGACGGACTTGAGATCACCCAGTTCACCTATTTCCAGCAGGTCGGGGGCATCGAACTGAAGCCGATCTCGGGTGAGATCACCTATGGCGTGGAACGCTTGGCCATGTATCTTCAAAAAGTAGACAGCTTTTGGGAGATGGAATACGGGTCCGGGATCTCCTATGCCGAAGTCTTTCGCGAAAATGAGCGGCAGTTCAGCCGCTACAATTTCGAAGAGGCCAACACCAAGCTGCTCTTTGAAGAATTCGAGAACTGCGAGGCGGAAGCGAAGCGTTTGATCGAAAAGAACATGGTCCTTCCGGCCTACGATTTCGTGATCCGGGCCAGCCACGCTTTCAACCTGCTGGACGCCCGCGGGGCCATCTCCGTGACGCAGCGCACCGGGACCATCGCCCGGGTGAGGGGCCTAGCGCGCCGCACCGCGGCAGCTTATGTCAAGATGCGCGAAGAAATGGGACATCCCCTTTTGGTCGCGGGCTCATGAACGATTTGGTCTTTGAGATAGGCGTCGAAGAACTGCCGGCTTCCTACATCCAACCGGCCTTGGAGCAAATGGCCGCCATGGCTTCCGTTTTTTTTGCCGAAGCTGGATTGAGCCATGGCAGCATCCGGACGGAGGGGACACCCCGCCGCTTGACCCTGCTGGTGGCGGGGCTCGCCGACCGTCAGGAAGACAAGGACGAGGAGGCGATGGGGCCCTCCGCCAAGGTGGCCTTTGACGCTGGTGGAAAACCGACCCCCGTTGGGGAAGGATTCGCCCGCGGAAAAGGCGTGGAGGTCTCGGCCCTGAAGATCAAGGCGACGCCCAAAGGGGACTACGTTTTCGCCGCGGTCCATCGTGTCGGCAGGAATGCGACAGAGCTGTTGGAAGAATGGCTGCCTCTCGTGCCGCGCAAACTGAATTTTCCGAAGAGCATGCGCTGGGCCGAAGGTGGGCCACTTCGTTTTGCCAGGCCGATCGCGTGGATCTGCGCCTTGCTCGGAAAACAGACCCTGAACTTCCGCCTGGATGCTCTGGTCTCGGGGAAACGCACTTTTGGCCACCGCTTTCTCGCCCCGGCCGCGATCGACTTGGCTGAGGCGGCTGATTACGAAAAAAAGATGGCCGCCGCCGACGTGATGCTGGCCTTCGCGGACAGGGTCAGCCACATCGAAAGGGGACTGAAAGAGGCATGCGCGCCCTTTGGCTCCCTGGTCGAAGACCCGGAATTGGTCGCCATCACTGCGAACCTTTGCGAGACCCCCGAGATCCTTCTGGGGAACTTTGAAGAAAAATATCTGGCCTTGCCTGAGGAAGTGATCATCAAGGTGCTGCGAGAGCACCAGTTTTGCTTCGCGGCCAGGGATCGATCGGGCCGGCTTTGCGGGGCCTTCTTGGCTGTCACCAACGGGTGCCGCAAAAACTTGGAAGAGATCCGCCTAGGCAACGCCCGCGTGATCCGGGCGCGGCTCGAAGACGCCAGCTTTTTCTTTGCCGAAGATAAAAAGGTGTCGATGGAAGCCCGCCTCAAGGATCTTGAGGCCGTGGTCTGGCAAGAATCCCTCGGCACGATGCGCCAGAAAGTGGACCGGCTAAGCCGTTTGGCGGCGTGGATCGCGGAGCGCCTGTCCCCGGTTGATTCGAGATCCGCGGCGCGAGCCGCTTTGCTCTGCAAAAGCGACCTGGTGACCTTGATGGTCGGCGAAAAGGAATTCGCGGGTTTGCAAGGGACCATGGGCGGGATCTATGCGGCCGCGAACGGGGAAGAAGCCGCCGTATCCGAAGCCATCGCGGACCACTATCGGCCGCGATTCAGCGGGGATAGCGTGCCCGCCGGACGGCCAGGACAAATGGTGGCGCTGGCCGACAAGATGGACGATCTCGCCGGGACCTTTGGGACCGGACACGTTCCGACGGGTTCCCAGGACCCCTATGCCTTGCGCCGCAAGGCCGCTGGCATCGTGGCGATCCTAAAAGTCCAGGAGCAGGACCTGCCCTTGTCGGAATTAGCCTCGAAAGCCATCGGATCATTTGAATCGGGTAGCTTGAAGGTCTCCGCAGGCAGCTTATCACCCTTGCTCGCCGATTTTTTCCGGCAGCGGCTCGAAAGCGCTTTGAACGAGGCCGGCTTTGCCACTGATGTCGTGGCAGCCACTTTGTCCAAGCGGAATGACCTGGTGAAAGAGAGCTTTGCCCGGGCCGCGACCCTTGCGAAATTCTCGAAGCAAAACGGTTTTGATCAGATAGCGCAGGCATTTTCGCGCGTTAACAACATTTTGGCGAAACCCTTTGACGCCGTGGCTGTCCGCCAGGACTTGTTCAAAGAAGAGGCTGAAAAGCGCTTCTATACTTCTTTTAACGCGGTCAGGCTGGATGTCGAAAGATGCTGTGAAGCAGGGGATTTTGACGCGGCTTTGGCCAAAATGGCGGGCCTGGGACCTGATATCGACGCGTATTTCAAGGATGTGATGGTCATGGCGGAGGATGCTGCTGTCAGGCAGAACCGCCTTTCGTTTCTTTTGACAGTATCCGGGACTTTGAACCGGATCGCAGATTTCACCCAACTGGTAAAAAAATAGGAGAACGCAATGAAGGCAAGCAAAGGAACAGCCCTGAAAAACAAGCAAAAATGGGTCTACTTTTTCGGCGTGAAGTCTGGCGCTGAGGGCGCGGGCCTTTCCAAGGATATCTTGGGAGGCAAAGGGCTTGGCCTGGCCGAGATGATCAAGATCGGCCTGCCGGTACCCGCCGGATTCACGGTCACGATCGACGCTGCGCGTCCTACTACAGCCAGGGAAAGGTATTTCCCAAGGGCATGGAAGAGCAGGTGCTGCTGAACATCCGCAAGCTGGAGAAGGAGACCGGCAAGAAATTGGGCGACGACAAGGATCCGCTGCTGGTGTCGGTGCGTTCCGGCGCGGCCCGTTCGATGCCCGGGATGATGGAGACCATCCTCAATCTCGGCTTGAACGACCGTTCGGTCGAAGGCTTGGCCCTCAAGACCGGCAATCCCCGTTTCGCCTACGATTCCTACCGTCGCTTTATCCAGATGTACTCTTCCACGGCCATGGGCCTCAGCAAGGAACCGATGGAAGACATGCTGCACGACTTGAAGAAGAACGCCGGGGTCAAGAACGACACCGACTTGAGCGCCGAACAGTTGAAGGGACTTTGCCAGGACTACAAGGCTTTCTACAAGAAGAACATGCGCGGCAAGGATTTCCCGCAGGATCCGATCGACCAGCTCTGGGGCTCCATCCGGGCGGTGTTCGGCAGCTGGACCGCGGACAAGGCCGAGACCTACCGCAGGGTGGAAAAGATCACGGATCTGAAGGGCACGGCGGTCAACATCGTGCAGATGGTCTTCGGCAACAAGGGCGAGAAATCCGGGACCGGCGTCTGCTTTACCCGTGACCCCAACACGGGCGAGAACATCTTCTACGGCGACTGCCTTATCAACGCGCAGGGCGAGGACGTGGTGGCCGGCATCCGCACCCCCATGAAGCTGATCGAATTGGAGACCTTATTGCCGAAGGCCTATAAGGACCTTTGCAAGGTGCGCCAGACCCTGGAAAAGCATTACAAGGAGATGCAGGACCTCGAATTCACCATCGAGGACGAAAAGCTCTATATGCTGCAGTGCCGCACCGGCAAGCGTTCCGCGGTCGCCATGTTCCAGATCGCGGTCGACATGGTGAAGGAGAAATTGATCACCCGTGAGGAAGCCCTCGGCAGGATCTCCAGTGAAGACATCGAGCGCCTGTTCTACCCGATCATCGACCACTCGAAGATCGACACCAAGCAGCTGGCAAAGGCCCTGCTGGCCACCGGCATCGACGCCGTTCCGGGCGCGGCCACCGGCACCGCGGTCTTCACCGCGGCCGAGGCGGAAGCCCAGGCAGCCAAAGGCAAGAAAGTGATCCTGGTCCGGCGCGAGACCAGCCCCGAAGACGTGGGCGGGATGCACGCGGCCCAGGGGATCCTGACCGCGACCGGCGGCAAGACCAGCCATGCGGCGGTCGTGGCCCGCGGCTGGGGCAAGTGCTGCGTGGTCGGTTGCGACGCGCTTAACATCAGCGGCAAGTCCCTGCAGGCTGGCGGCAAGACCGTGAACGAAGGCGACTCCCTGACCCTGGACGGCTCGTCGGGCAAGGTCTACATCGGCGAGTGGCCGCTCAAGAAGCCTGAGATCCCCACCGCCTTCACCACGCTGATGGGCTGGGCCGACCAGGTCCGTTCGATCAAAGTCCGCGCCAACGCCGACACGCCTTACGACGCCGAGAACGCCATCAAGATGGGCGCCGAAGGGATCGGCCTCTGCCGCACCGAGCACATGTTCTTTGACACGGAAGAGCGCCGCCTGGCCATCCAGGAGATGATCGTCGCTGAGACCCTTGAGGCCCGCAAAAAAGCGCTGGCCAAGTTGCTGCCTTTCCAGCGCGAAGACTTCGAGGGGATCTTCAGGGCCATGGCCGGCAAGCCGGTCACGATCCGCCTGGTGGATCCGCCTTTGCACGAATTCACGCCCAAGGACGACGCGGGAGTGGCCAAGCTGAGCAAGATCACCGGACTGAGCGCCGAGGCCATCTGGCACCGTTGTGAGCAGCTGCACGAATCGAACCCGATGTTAGGGCACCGCGGATGCCGCCTCTGCATCACCTATCCTGAGATCCTCGACATGCAGGTGACGGCCATCATCCAGGCCGCCATCAACTGCGCCAAGGAAGGGGTCAAGGTGATCCCGGAGATCATGATCCCGCTCACCATGGACCGCAAAGAGTTGAAGATCCTGGACACCCGCACGCGCGCGGTTGCCGATCCGTTGATCCGCAAGGCGGGTTCGAAGGTGACCTACATGGTAGGGACCATGATCGAGATACCCCGGGCGGCCCTGCTGGCCGACCAGATCGCGGAAGTGGCCGAATTTTTCAGCTTCGGCACCAACGACCTGACCCAGATGACCCTTGGTCTGTCACGCGACGACGCCGGCCGTTTCCTGCCGACTTACGTGATGAGCGAAAAAGAGGGTGGCCAGGCCATCTTCCCCGATGATCCGTTCCAGAGCCTGGACCAGTCCGGAGTGGGCCAGTTGGTCAAGATCGGCATCGAAAAGGGCCGTAGCACCAACCCCAAGTTGAAGATCGGGATCTGTGGAGAGCATGGCGGGGAAGCCAAATCGGTCAAATTCTGCGTGGCGGCGGGTATGGACTATGTGTCCTGCTCCCCCTATAGGGTCCCGGTCGCCAGGTTGGCGGCGGCTCAGGCCGCCCTGGCGGCGCGTGGGGCTAAAAAGGGCAAGAGCGGCAAAAAGTGACGCTTGGCCAAAATTGACAAGGCTCTATCACCGTGCTAAACTCCCGGCATTCATGAAAAAACGTTTTGTTTTTCAAAGTTTTGGGCTGGTAGTGCTGGCGGCGGTGATAAGCCTTCGGGCCGAAGAGCCGCCTTCGGCGGGAGCGCCTCCTCCTCCCGTTTACAACGTTGAATCCGAGCCAGAAGCGCAGGGACAAAGCCCTGCGGGGGCCGGATCTTCTGCGGCGGTGGATGCGCCGGCGGCGCCTGATTTTGGCGAAAGCGCCTCAGAGACGCCTGCGGCGGCTGCGACTCCCGATCCAGACGAAGGAAAAGGGGACCTTCCACAATACGACCCCTCTACCGAGGGGAGCGAAGAGGCCGCGGCGCCCCAGCGTTCTGATGAGGCGATGATCCGCGATAAGTTAGAGATCGCCTACCAGCTTTACCATGCCGAGGATTACGCCGCCGCTTCGCAGAGCACCGGACAGATACTCGACCAATACAAGAAACGGCGCCTTTACTGGATCAATTACCTGGACGCCCTTTGCAAAGAGCACCTAGGCCAGTACTCCGATGCTATCGCGCAGTACGAAAAGGTCAGAGTCCAGGCGCCCCATACGACTTATTCCAACGCCGCGACCTTCCGGATCGGCATCTGCCAGACCCGCCTTAAAAACAGAAGCGACGCCATCTTCACCTTCCGGGATGTGATCGAAACGAATCCCCGGTCCGAATACCGGCTCCAAGCCTACGTGCACTTGGGCAATCTCTATCGCGACGCCCATGACTGGAACCATGCTGAACGCATCTACAAAGATCTGATGCGGATCTATCCCAACACCATGTGGGCCTACACTTCGATGCAATATCTGGCCGAATGCTACAGCTATTCGGGGCATCCGGGGCAGGCGGTGACGGCCTACCAAGCCATGCAGCGCAACCCCGACGTGCCGGTGGTCTTCAAGGCCCAGGCGCAATTGCGTATCGGCGAGATCCACTACAAACAGAAACATTGGCAGGAGGCCATCGTCGCCTTCCGTTTAGCCCTGCGCGATTACGCCGAAGTGCCGGGGATCGCCCTGGCAGCCGAAGAAAAGATAAAGGCCGCGTCAGCCGCCCGGTCGGAAAAGACCAGCTACAAGCAGGCTCGCAACATGTCGCGGAAGATCACGCAGGCCCCCGAGGACGAGAGCTACCGGTTGAAGCAGGAAAGAGAAGAGACTCCCTACTGATCCGGCGGACATCCCTGGACAAGCCTGCCCCCTTTTTGGGGGCTTTTTTTGTTTTTTCACCAAATAAGGAGATAGCATGGCGAAGTTCAAATATAAGAATCTGTCGTTGCCCAAGGAAGGCGAAAAGATCACGGTGGGAAAGGGCGGCGCCCTGAAGGTGCCTGACCAGCCCATCATCCCGTTCATCGAAGGCGACGGCACCGGAGCCGACATCTGGGCGGCTTCCGTGCGCGTTTTTGACGCGGCGGTGAAGAAGGCCTTCGGCGGAAAAAAGCGGATCGTGTGGCTCGAGGTGCTGGCTGGCGAAAAAGCGTTCAAGAGCTGCGGCGAATGGCTGCCCGCTGACACCTTGAACGCCATCAGGGACTACGTGGTCGCCATCAAGGGCCCCTTGACCACGCCGGTGGGCGGAGGCATCCGCTCCTTGAACGTCGCTCTTCGCCAGGAACTGGATCTCTACGCCTGTGTGCGTCCGGTGCGCTATTATCAGGGCGTGGTCTGTCCGGTCAAGTCGCCCAAGGACCTGGATGTGGTGATCTTCCGTGAGAACACCGAAGACGTGTATTCCGGCATCGAATGGAAGGCGGGCAGCAAAGAGGCTGCCCTCTTGATCGACTTCGTGGGCAAAAAGCTGAAGCGTGAGATCCGCAAGGGATCCGGCATCGGCATCAAGCCGGTTTCCAAGTTCGGCAGCCAGAGGCTGGTGCGTCGGGCCATCCAGTTCGCCATCGACAAGGGGCGCGACTCGGTGACCTTGGTGCACAAGGGCAACATCATGAAATTCACGGAAGGCGCGTTCAAGGAATGGGGCTACGAGATCGCGAAGAAGGAATTCGCGGACCGCACCATCACCGAGGACGACGTCTGGAAGCTGCACAACGGCAAAGCCCCGGCCGGCAAAGTGGTCATCAAGGACCGCATCGCCGACAGCATGTTCCAGCAGGTCCTGCTGCGGCCCACCGAATATTCGGTGCTGGCCACGCTCAACCTCAACGGCGATTACCTTTCGGACGCCTGCGCCGCGCAGGTCGGCGGACTGGGCATGGCGCCGGGTTCCAACATCGGTGACAAGACCGCGGTCTTCGAGGCAACCCATGGCACGGCGCCGAAATACGCCGGGCTCGACAAGATCAACCCCTCCTCGGTGATCCTGTCCGGATGCATGATGTTCGAGCACATGGGATGGGATTCCGTCTCGGCGCTCATCCAGAAGGGCATCGAAAAGACCATCGCCGGCAAGAAGGTCACCTACGACCTGGTGCGCGGATACGAGGGCGCGACCGAGGTCAAGTGCTCCGAATACGCCGACCTCGTCATCAAGAACATGCAGGGGATATGAGAAAAACAAAGATAGTCTGCACGATCGGTCCGGCGTCCTCTTCGCCGGACATGATCGCGCGGCTTCTTGAAGCGGGCATGGATGTCGCCCGCGTCAACATGTCCCATGGCGATTACGTTGGCCATGCCAAGGTGATCAAGGCCCCAAAATACGCACCGGCAAGATGGCGCATGACGCCGTGGAGATCAAGGCGGGCGGGATGATCACCTTGACCACGCGTCCGGTGGCGGGAACTGCCTCGCTGATAAGCACCAGCTACAAGGACCTACCCAAGGACGTCCGTCCGGGCGATCCGATCCTCATCGATGACGGAAAATTGCGCCTCAAGGTCGTCAAGGTCCAGGGACACGAGGTGCTCTGTGAAGTGGTGGTCGGCGGCCGTCTTTCGAACAAAAAAGGCATCAACCTTCCCGGCGTCGCCTTGTCCACGCCTTCCGTGACGCGCAAAGATTTTGAAGACCTTCGTTTTGGCCTGGACCAAGGGGTGGACTACGTGGCCCTCTCCTTTGTGCGGCACCCCGACGACGTGGCCAGGGTCAAGCGCTTCATCGCCGGGCGGGGGAAGAACACCCCGGTGATCGCTAAGATCGAAAAGCCGGAGGCGTTGGAACATCTTCGTGCGATCACGCTGGTGTCCGACGGGATCATGGTGGCTCGCGGCGACTTGGGCGTGGAGCTCGAGGCTGAAAAGGTTCCGCTGATCCAAAAAGACATCATCCATTTTTCGAACCAGGCCAAGATCTCGGTCATCACCGCCACCCAGATGCTCGAATCCATGACCGACAGCCCGACCCCTACGCGCGCTGAGGCTTCGGATGTGGCCAACGCGATTCTGGACGGCACTGACGCGGTGATGCTCTCGGCCGAGACGGCCGCTGGGCTCTATCCCGTCGAAGCGGTCTCCGTGATGGCGCGCATTTGCGTGGCCACTGAAAATTCGGGGGTCTACCGCGAGACCCATAATTTCCGGAAGTTGCGCAGGGAAGTGGGCTATTTTTCGGTCGCGGACGCGGTCAGCTACGCGGCTAGGGCCGCGTCCGAGGATCTGCGGGTCCGCGCGGTGGTGTGCTTCACCCAGAGCGGAGCCACGGCCCGCCTGATATCGAAATACCGGCCTGAGATCCCGATCTACGCCTACACACCCAGCCTCGAGTGCCTTCGCCAGCTTGGCTTGGTCTGGGGAACCCGGGGACTCTTCGTTCCTCGTGGAAAAAACACGGATCAATTGTTCCAGCGGGTCTGTAGCGACCTGAAGCGCAGAAAATTGGTCGCCAAGGGTGATAGCGTGATCATCGTATCGGGAACTCCTTTAGGCGAGAGCGGCAGCATCAACATGATGAAAATTCACAAGATAGCTTAAAATTGTTCCATAATGCGGTACTCATCTTAAAACTTATCCGACTTTTTTAGCGCGACCTTGACAGCAAATTTAGGCTTATGCTAGATTTATACAGTTTTTAATAGCCTGTTCCGGCCAGCGTGCCATTGTTTCGATATCCCCAAGTGGGGAAATCGGAAGCGTTGATTTAAAGCTCGTTTTTCCCTATTTGTCATCGGGGGACCATTGCGCTCTTTTCGTTTTTCGGGTGTCTTGGCGCTTGTGATCGCGGTCACAAGCATCGGGCTAGTTCCACGTTCATTGGCAGCCGCCGACGTGAACACGACCAATGACCGCGAAGCTTCAGACGCTGTCTGGGGAAATCTGCAGACCTGGGGACAATTGCCCCCGCCTCCCGCCCATCGTTTTAATAATCCCATTCCCATCGGCATGGGCGCGCGCGCCATCGGCATGGGCGAAGCGTTCTCCGGAATGGCCGATGACCTCTCCGGCATTTGGTATAACCCCGCTGGCTTGGCCCAGATGGAAAAAAATGATGTTGAGTGGATGGGCGGCGATCGATACTCCGCGATCCCTTACAGCGGCTTTTTGGCCGCCAGTTACATGCTGCAAAACAGGATGGTCTTTGCCCTGTCATGGATGCGGCCCTGGCATCCCACCGGATTTTATCCCGATGTCATAGGTGGATCGTATAGCGGCTTCACAAAATGGACCGGCAGCCAGCCTTTGACCATCGGTACTTCCGACCAGCGTCACCAGAAGATCCGTTTCAACGAGATCCAAGACACCGCGGTCCAGGATTTCTTGCGTAAAGCCTATCGCACCTATATCAACCCGCCGTTCCAAGAGAACATCATCGCGTTCACCTACGCGACGCCCTTGTCCCCGGACGAAAATCTGTCCATGGGTATCAACGTCAAATACCTTTATTCCGATCCGCTTTACCAGGCCGATGACCAGCCCTTGGACGAAGCGGCAGGATGGGGCTTGGATCTGGCTTTTCAATACCGCTACCCTCTCAAGCATTTCGGAAGGCAGCTGGCTTTTGGTTTGAATATCCGCGACCTGGCCGGACAAGTGCGTTTCACGGGAAATTCCTCGGGCCGTGAGACCACGCTGGCCCCGATCGCCACCTTAGGGATGGCCTGGCGCACCACGGACTTCGTGACCCATTCAGACCTGAACCTGGCCGCTGACTTCATCTATGTCAACGATCCCGCGCTGGACGACAACGCCAATCGCAGGCTCTACCTGGGCGGCGAGATGTGGTTCTTCAACGGACGGATGGCGCCACGGGCTGGTTACCGTATGTTCTTCAACCGCGAGTTGTCGGGACCCACCCTCGGCCTCAGCTTCCGCTACCTTGTCGACCTGGACTACGCCTACGTGTTCCCGGCTGAGAACGATGAGGCGACCCATTGGGTGACCGTCAGCTACAAATGGGGCGGGCTCGAAAGGGCCGCCGTGCTCCCTGAAGTGAGCGTCAGCGTGGATCCCCCTATCTTCTCTCCGCGCAACGGGGAATTCGCGACCTTCACCCTTTCGGCCGAGTCGAAAAAAGGCATCGACCGCTGGACCCTCAACATCATCGACCGGAACAACATGGTGGTGAAGAGCTATCAAGACCGCGGTGAAGTGCCGGCGCAGATCATCTGGGGCGGCGAGGACAAGACCTACCGGATGCTGCCCGACGGCGAATACACTTTTCTTCTGACTGCGACAGATCATGGCGGCGCTTCCTCCTCGACCCCTATCCAGACCTTGAAGCTTTACAGCCCGCCCAAGCAGGTCAAAGAAGAGGATAAAGTCGA
>JAZKAF010000024.1:0-7828 GCA_040389285.1 candidate division FCPU426 bacterium | reverse complement strand
GCCAGCAGCACGGTGGTGGTGGGCGCGGACGGCAAAAAAGCCTACGCCATCGTTTACCAGACCACTGAAGACAATCCTCACCGGATCCTGATGGATGCGACGGACGTGATCCGCACCGCCACTTCGGATATCGGCGATTCGGTTGTCCGCTATGAGGTCACCGCCAAGTACGGAACGCGCGAATTCAGGGTGATCGCTCCGGCCCCGGTGGCCATCAGCCTGACCCGCGGCACCATCAGCCGGGAGAAATTCCTAGGGGTCGCATCGGTGACCTTGGACGGAAACCCCATCAGCCCGAACTATCGTTAGTATGGAGGTCGGATGAAAGCAAGACTTCTGCGGCTGGCGGGCCTTGTTTCGATGCTCGCCTGCCTTTTGGCCCCCGCGAACCTCCCTGCCGCCTTTGACAAGGGAGGGGTGCTGGGTGTGGGCGCCCGCGCCACGGGCATGGGCGACGCCTATACCGCCATCGCTGACGATTCGACCGCTCCTTTTTGGAATCCGGCCGGCTTGATCCAGCTTCAGAGCATGGAGCTATCGGCTTTTTTTGGACCGTTGCTGAACGGCAAAGAATATTACATGGCCGGAGCTTTCGCCGTGCCCTTTCAGAACATCGGTTCGATGGGAGTTTCGGTGGTGTCGCTCTATCATGACACCGGGTCGGACCAGACGCGCGCCAGCGAGAACACCTATCTGCTGACTTTTGGAACGCCGCTTAACGTCGAGCGCACCGTGGCCTTTGGCGTCAACTTGAAGTTGCTGCAATATGATTCCGCGGCCAACGCCACCCTGACCAATGGCCAGGTCATCTATGCCCAAGCCTCGGGCCTGGGTGTGGATCTTGGTTTTCTTTATCAGATTCCTTTGCCTCGGCTGGGTAAAAGGGTTTCCTTCGGCCTTTTTGCCCAGGATCTCGACACGGTGCTGCGCTGGCAGTCCGGGGTCGAAGAACGCGTTCCCTTGCTGATCCAGATCGGATCCGCTTACTGGCTGGAAGAGAACCTTTCCATCAGCGTGGACTATTCGTTTTTCAACGACACCAATATTTCGGGTCGTCCGCTCGACACCCCTTTGTATGACGCCAACGGCAATCCAGTCACCTCGCTCGAACCGCAGCAGTATCGGCCCCATGTGGGTTTGGAAGGATGGTTTTTCTCGAACCATCTTGGCCTAAGAACCGGATACACGGGTTTTGCGACCTCGGCTGACCGCTTTACCGCGGGCGTTAGCTATAAGACGCCTAGCTATGGCGTGGACTACGCCTATATGGGCCACGCCGAGCATCTGGGTGATTCGCACCGCGTTTCCGGGCATTTTGACTTTGGAGCCGGCGGAGACCACGCCAGGGTGGTCGCCTTGGTGAACCCGCCCAGCAACCTAAGGGTGGAAGGCGCCAACAACGGGGCGCATCTGTCTTGGAACGCCAATCCGGACGGCCATGTCACCGGGTATTCGGTCTATATGAGCAAGGCTCCGGGAGTCGGGTATACCGCAGTGCAGAAGCGTATCTCCGAGAACAAGGTCATCGTCGATGGTCTGACCAACGGAACCCGATACTATTTCGTGGTGACGTCGATGAACAATTCCTGGCCTGCGGTGGAATCCTCCTATTCGCCGGAAGTTTCGATAATCCCCGGCCCTGTGGTGCCGGGATCGACCCCGTCGGGTGGAGCTATTCGTAACGGAGTCTATCAGGCTAAAGGTTTCCCACCCCTAATCAGCAATATTCAGGGTTATAACCTTTATATGTCCACCAATTCTGGTTCGGGTTTCAAGAGGGTGAATGGAAACAACCTCATCCGATCCACCACCCATATTGTTAGGGGCCTCGAGCCAAACCGGCGTTACTTCTTTGTGTTCACCAGCGTTAGCAATAGCAACCCTCCGGTCGAGTCCCGTCCGTCCCAAGAATGGAGCGCGAATTCGATGACCGAAGACCAACTGCCGCAGGGAGTTAAATAATGATCAATGGCATCTATAGTTCCGCGTCGGGGATGGATGCGGAGATGGTCCGCCAGGACGTCATCTCGAACAACCTGGCGAACGCCTCGACCAAAGGTTTCAAAAAGGACGTGGCAGTTTTCACGGCTTTCCCCAATGCCTTGGTCCAGCGCATCAATGACCGCATGGACAACCATGCCGGGGTCCAGGCGGCGGGCCACGCCCTGGGTGTCTTGGGACATGGGGTGCAGACCCACGCGGTGGTGACCAGCTTCACGGACGGCAGCGTGGTCAAGACCGGCAATCCCTTGGACTTGGCCGTCAAAGGCGATGCTTTGTTCACGGTAGAGCGGGCAGACGGCAGCCACGCCTATACTCGCTCCGGAAATTTCGCCATGAACGCCGAAGGCAACCTGGCCACGATGAACGGCGAACAGGTGCTGGGCGTCAACGACGCTCCCATCAACGTCAACGGCAGGGAAGTGGTGATCGATGTCCGGGGCCGTATCTTGGTGGACGGGAGCGAAGCCG
Source organism: candidate division FCPU426 bacterium (assembly GCA_040389285.1). Lineage (GTDB taxonomy): Bacteria > Oederibacteriota > JAJYGY01 > JAJYGY01 > DAIDJD01 > JAZKAF01. Next base: position 5,356 of record JAZKAF010000024.1, on the reverse strand, counting down.
GCCAACTGCAGTTCGCCGCCTGGGATCCGGAGCGTTTCAGCAAGATGGGGGAGAGCCTTTACGTGAAGAGCGAGCCCCTTATCGAGGCGAAAGAGGACGTGGCAGCCTATGAAGGGACCGTCCAGCAGGGTTATCTGGAGGAAGCCAACCTGAAGGTGGTGGAGGAGATGGTCAGCATGATCACGGTCATGCGCTCCTATGAGGCCAACCAAAAGGCGGTGCAGATGCAGGACGAGACCCTGGGCAAGGCGGTCAATGAGGTGGGCAAGATCTAAAGGTCGGGCTGGTTTTTAAGGACGATTTAGCCGCTGGACTCCCTTTGGAGAGGCGGTGCTGAAAAGCCCGATCGGCTTTTCACAATAAAGGGGGAATGAATTATGATGAGAGCGCTTTGGACATCCGCCTCGGGGATGATGACCCAGCAGTTCAATATGGACGTCCTGTCCAACAATCTCGCGAACGTCAACACCACCGGATTCAAGAAAAGCCGGGCAGAATTCCAGGACCTTCTTTACGAGCATCTTCGCAGGCCCGGGACCATTGATTCCATGGGCCAGCAGCTGCCCCTCGGCGTTGAGGTCGGCCATGGCGCCATGCCCTCCGCGACCCAGAAGATCTTCTCGCAGGGCGAGATCCAGATCACCAATAATCCTTTGGATATCCTTGTCAACGGCGAAGGCTTTTTCCAGATCGCCATGCCGGACGGCTCGCTCAATTACACGCGCGCGGGAAATTTCAAAATGGACGGCAATGGACGGGTGGCCACCAATGACGGGCATCCGTTAGAGCCCGCGCTCACCATCCCCGCTGAGGCCACCGGATTGGTGATCAGGGAAAATGGTCAAGTCGAGATCACGCTGCCGCAGGGCCAGGCGAACCAGGTCGTTGGCCAGATCATGTTGGCCAAGTTCATGAATAACGCCGGCCTGGAATCGCAGGGGAACAACCTATTCAGCGCCACGGACGCGTCGGGCGAGGTGATGGTCGGTCAACCTGGCGCGGATGGCATCGGCAAAGTCGGCCAAGGCATGCTTGAAAATTCTAATGTCCAGGTGGTCGAAGAGATGGTCAATCTGATCGTGACGCAGCGCGCCTACGAGGCGAACAGCAAGGCCATCAAGGCTTCCGACGACATGCTCAGCGAGGCTAACAATCTTCGGAGCTAGCGTTTTCGGCGGCTTTGGCCGCCTCTGTTTTTTGTTCTTGTCCCTTTTCATGGTTGCGGATGCTGGCGCTGGCGCGGAAACCTTCGCGCTGAAACCAGCGGTGACATTGAACGGCCCCTGGGTGACGGCGGGAGACCTGTTGACACCGCGTCCGACCGGAAAGCTGGCGGAACTGAGGATCAAGAACCTGGTCCCACCCGGCGGCAGCATGGAGATCCAGCGGGATCTGGTCTTGTTGAAGATGCATGGAGCCCGGCTGGGTTCGGGGATCCAGATCGACGGCCAGTCCTCTCGGGTCACCGCTTCACGGCGGATGGTGCCAGGTTCCGAGATAAAGGCTTTCGCGGAAAAATACCTGAAGGAACGCGTTTCATCCATGGAAGGCGTATCCGGGTCCGAGATCGAAGCCACGGCGCAGCCCTCAGACCTTGCGGTTCCGGACCGCGAGGTGCGTTTCGAGATCCCGGCGCGGACGGGACAGGTCTGGCGCGGGAACATCATGCTGGGCATCAAGCTGATGCAGACCGCCGAGGACGGCAACGACCTCAAAGTGGGCGAAGTCACGGCGCCCTTCATGGTGAAGGTTCGAAGGAAGCTGTTATTGGCCTCCAAGGGCCTTCGGCGGGGCGAGGTCTTGACGGAAGTCAACACCGTCATCGGAGAGGTCGACTGCACCTTCAGCAGGGAAGACGGCTACACCTCGATGGACCAGGTCGCGGGGCTCAAGGCTAGGAGCAGTGTCGCGGCCGGAGTCGCGGTCCTGCCCTCGATGTTGGAACGGCCCGCGCTGGTGAAACGCGGGGACGTGGTCAAATTGGTCGTGCGGGTCGGGATGATCGCGGTGGAGTCCTCGGCGAAGGTGATGAGGGATGGAGCCGAGGGAGACATGGTGCCCGTGCAGACCGTTGAAGGAAAAAAACAGCTCCAGGCCCGTGTGCTCGATTCGCGCACGGTAGTTTCAGATACGAGGTAAATCATGGCGAAGTTCAGATCCCTATTTTTTGCGGCGTTGTTCCTCACGGGCGGCGCCTTAAAAGCCGACAGCCTTTGGCCCGGCGGCCAGGCCAACGCTGGCAACACCTCCAACATGATGACGGACCGTCGGGCCCTGAAGATAGGGGATCTGGTCACCGTTCGTATCGTGGAGCAGGCGACCGCCGAGCAGCACAGCAACCTTAGCACCAACAAGCAGGCTTCGATCTCGGGCGGGGCTGGGCTGGGGAGCTGGACCAAAGGCTCGATGCCAGTTTCCAGTTATGGCGCGGGCGGTCAGGAGAACTTTGATGGCGGCGGCAGCTCCTCCCGTGGCGGCAGGATCTTGACCACTTTGACCGCCCGGGTGATCAACATGCTGGACTCGGGCAACCTTGTGATCGAGGGACGACGCTCCCTCAAGATCAATGACGAGAAACAGCATATTTACGTCCGCGGCGTGATCCGGCCCGCTGATGTGGGACGCGATAACACGGTGCTTTCTTCAGCCATTTCCGACGCGCAGATCATGTATGAAGGCAAAGGCGTGATCTCTGAGAAGTCCCGGCCGGGCTTTTTCACCCGGTTGCTCGACTGGCTCTGGATCTTTTAAGGAGTCCGCTATGAAGACCTTCCTATCGATTACAGCTTTGTTGATGTTGTTCGGGGCCCAGGCCTGGGCCGGAAAAATGCAGGTGCGAAACATCACCAGGCCTATGGGCGAGCGCGATAATCAGTTGTCGGGCATCGGTTTGGTCGTGGGCTTGAACGGCACCGGCGACACCCGCAACAGCTCCTTCACCCAGCAAGGCATGATCAATATGCTCCAAAACTACGGCATTGTGAACGGGGGCAACGAACTGCGGACCCGTAACGTGGCGGTGGTGATGGTGGAGGCCACCCTGGCGCCGTACCTGAAAGAAGGCGACAAGATCGATGTTTTGGTTTCGTCGATGGGGGATGCCACTAGTCTGTCATCCGGAACCCTGATCCAAGTGCCGCTCAAGGCCGCCAATGGGCAGGTTTATGCCGTGGCCCAGGGTGCTTTGAGCGTGGGCGAATCCTTGGGCGGAAGGGTGGGCGGTTTGATCGCCAATTCGCGCGGACGCACCACGGCTCGCATTCCCAATGGCGCGCTGGTGGAAGGGGAAGTCCCGGCCACGGTGGTCGGCCAGGAGAACACGATCCGATTGGTGCTTCGTAGCCCCGACTACGCCACGGCCGCTCGGATGAGCATGGCGATCAACGAGACCTTGGCCGGGATCAAGGAAGACTATAAAGACAGCGCTAAGGCCAAGGACGCGTCCACGGTGGAGGTGCGGATCCCCACCGATCTGGAGGACTATCCGACCGACTTCATCGCGGCGCTGGGCCAGGTCGAGGTGGAGGTGGAGGAAAAGTCGAACAAGGTCGTGGTCAACGAGCGCACCGGGACTGTGGTCATGGGCATGAAGGTGGCGATCGATACCGTGGCCGTTGCCCATGGCAACCTGAACGTCAATGTCTTGCAGACCAACCAGGTCTCCCAGCCCGCTTGGTTCGCGCCAGGCCAATCGGCCCTCTATTTTTCCAATTCCAATCTGAATGTCAAAGGCGGCGGCGGCAATCTTGTGACCCTGCCGGAATCGGCATCGGTGGCGGATCTGGTGACCGCTTTGAACACCATCGGCGCGACGCCACGCGACCTGATCAGCATCTTGCAGGCGATCAAGGAAGCCGGCGCGCTTCACGCCGATCTGGAGATCATGTAGCCATGGAGATCAATCCGGCGGGCATGTCAGCCACCAGCAGCCAGATCCAAGCGAGGCTTGAATCGGCCCAGTTTCAGAGCATGCTGGGACAGCTTCGGGTTGCGGCTGGAAAAGCTGAGAATGCCGAGAAAACGGGGGCTGTCGCAAAGACCGATGCGGCGAAAGAGGCTTCCTATCAAAAATTGGTCAAAGTGAGCCGGGACTTCGAGAGCATCTTTTTGGGGTACATGCTCAAGACCATGCGCGATACGGTACCCAAAGGTGGATTGCTGGATTCCAGCAATGAGCAGGAGATATTCACCTCGATGCACGACGAAGAACTGGCAAAAAGCCTGTCCCAGGCTGGCGGTATCGGGTTGGGACGCATGATGGTGGAACAGCTCAAGAAATCTATTTAGTCCTATATTTAAATGGTTTTCGGCCGGGTCCTGGCTAATGTTTTTTGATCAAGGGCCGATAAGGGGATTGTGGAAACACAAGTCCCCTTAATCATTTTGGAGGTTTGCTGTGGTCAACGGTCCAGGAAAATTACCCGAGCCGCTTCCCCTGCCGCCCGTCCCTGAAACCAGAAGGCCGGTCGTTTCGCCCGAATCGAAACGGGCCGCCAAGGATGAGAGCGCCCCGGAACCCGCCGCGAAAGTGACATTGAGCGCGCAGGTGATCGAGCTGCGTTCTTTGGCCGCGAAGGCCGCCAGCATTCCAGAGTCGCGTCCGGACCGGATCGAAGAGGCTCGCAGGTCCATCAACAGCCAGGGCGATGCCTCGGCCGTGAACGCCCGTATCGCCGAGAAACTTCTCACCGAAAGCTGATGATCCCATGATGTCCCTTGAAGAATTTCTTTCAGCCTGTAGCGAAGCCGGAACGGCGTTGCAGGAAGGACGCGCTGAAGCGCCCCAGATACTGGAACGGTGCCTTTCCGGGCTGGAAGAAATGAAATTGGATGAGGACAGCATGTGTAGGGCTGGCGAGGCGTTGGTGCGCCTTCGTACGCTGGCCAGCGCGAGGACTTCGCTTTTTGAGACGCGCGTAAAACTTTCCCGTACCTTGGTGCGAGCTTTGGGTGGCGATGACCAACCCAAGCCCAGGGTCAATAAAGTCTTTTAAAAGAGAGAAACCATGAGCCTTTTTTCCAGTATTTCCCTCATGTCCTCGGCATTGCGGACCTTTGACAGGGCCGTCCGTGTGACATCCAATAACATCGCCAACTCTGAAACCGTGGGCTTCACCCGGCGCCGGGTCAACTTGGCCGAGAACCTATTCGCCATCACCGACGGGCTGAGCCTCGGCAGCGGCGTGGGAGTTTCCTCGATATCGAGGATGCGTGACCGGTTTTTGGATGTTCAGATCCGTGCGCAAGCCAGCCAAGTCGGATATTACGACGCGCTGAGCCGCTCGATGGAAGAATTGAAGGCGATCTTTCCGGACGTGGTGGATCCTTCCTCGACGGTGGGGATCGCTGGCAGGCT
>JAZKAF010000023.1:812-11351 GCA_040389285.1 candidate division FCPU426 bacterium | reverse complement strand
GAACCGGGCCTTGAAGCCGGCGAATTCGTGGACCTTCTGCGCCGTTCCACCCTGGCTGAAAGACGGCCGGTGCGCGACGCGGCCGCCATCGAAAAAATGCTGCGCCACGCCGACCTCATCGTGACCGCCCGCTCGGCTGGCTTGCTGGTGGGGGTCTCCAGGGCCCTCACGGATTACGCCTTTTGCGCTTACCTTTCCGACTTGGCCGTGGATGAAAAATTCCAGCGCCAGGGGATCGGAAAAGAATTGATCAAGCAGACCCACCAAGCCGCGGGCCTGGACACCAGGCTTATCTTGCTGGCGGCTCCCAAAGCCCGCGGCTACTATCCCCACATCGGCATGAAAAACCACGATTCCTGCTGGACCCTCCCCAGCCAACGCACGGAGCTGGGCTAAACCCCTAGCGGGATACTGAGGCCAGATACGCGTCCAGTTTTTCGAAAGTCCCCTTGAAACCGCCCACCATGCCTTCCCGCGCGCCGTCAAAGGTCTTGTTCTCTTCGTCGCTGGCGTTGATGGGCATCCAGGTGATGCTCATCTTAGTCCTGCCGTCGCCAAGGTCCTCAAAGGTGGTGGTGGCCAGCATCTCCAAAGGCCAGGTGGCGGCCATGGGGTGCCGGGTCACGCCGCCGTCCTTGTCCGAAAAGGACTGGACGAAGACCAGCTTCTCCGGGGCCACGATCTCGCGGTAGACCTGCTTGCCCCACATCTCCTGGCCGTCTGGCGTGCGCAGGCCATAATGATGGATGCCGCCCGGGCGCAGGTCCATCTCGGCCTTGATCACGGTCGTGCCTTCGGGCCCGTACCATTTGGCCAGATGCTCGGGTTCGGTGTTCGCCTTGAAGACCAGTTCCCGGGGGGCGTTAAAAATGCGGGAGATCGTGAAAGGCTGGATCGTGGACATGGGTCATCTCCTTTTCTTTGTTTTTTGAAGTTCTTGTAGATAATCGTCTAGCCTGTCAATGCGTTCTTCCCAAAGGGCGCGGTAGGGCTCCAGCCAGTCCACGGCTTCCTCCAGGGGTTTGGGCTTCAATTGGCAGGGACGCCATTGGGCCTGGCGGCTTCGGGTGATCAAGCCGCTGCGCTCCAGCACCTTCAGGTGCTTGGAAACGGCCGGAAGGCTCATGGCAAAGGGTTGGGCCAGCTCGTTGACCGTGGCCTCGCCGGCCATCAGGCGGGCCAGCATGGCCCGACGGGTCGGATCAGCCAGGGCTGAAAAAGTGCGGCTTAAATGATCCAGGGGCATTGGACGGCCTCGTTTGTATTTAACCTATTGGTATATTATAAAGTGAGGCGTTTTTTGTCAATTCCGATGTCCATTGGCAGGCCGTATTTTTTTTAAGAAAATGATCCATCCACAATAAACTCCCGGGGCCTTATGCCGACTCAAAAATTGCGGATCATCCTTTTCGGCGCCAGCGGCATGGTCGGAGCGGCGGTGCTCGAGGAGTGCCTGCGTGACGAAGGCGTGGAGGCCGTACTCAGCGTGGGGCGCAGTGGCTGCGGCCGTAGCCATCCTAAATTAAAAGAGTTACTGCACTCGGATCTCTTTGACTTGAGTCCCTTTGCCGAAAACTTGAAAGGCTACAACGCCTGCTTTTACGCGCTAGGGGTCTCTTCGGTGGGCATGAAAGAGGCCGACTACAGCCGTGTCATTGTTGACCTCACCGTGTCCGTGGCTCGGTTGCTGATCGATCTGAATCCGGGCATGGCTATTTGCTTCGTGTCCGGGGCCGCCAGCGACTCGACAGGCCAGGGCAAAGTCATGTGGGCCCGGGTCAAGGGCAAGGCAGAAAACGCTCTGCTGGCCATGCCCTTTAAGCCCGCGGTGATGATCCGCCTTGGAGGCCTCGTGCCTTTGAAGGGCTTCCGTTCTAAAGTCCGCTGGATACGCCTTTTTTACGGCGTTCTGGCGCCTTTGATGGCGACCTTGGCCAAGCTTTTCCCGCGCATGGTCATCACCGGGCCCATCCTGGGCCAGGCCATGATCCGGGCGGCGCGCGGTGAAGCGACCAAAGACCGTTTGGAACCGGGCGACCTCCACGCCCTTGGTTCGCGCGTTGACTGATAGCTCCGAAAAAAATTTCAACCGCCTAGCCATCCTGTTTTTGGCGGCCCAGGTCCTGTTCAATTTCAGCCTCTTTGGGCTCTGGCAGCAGCATCTACCTGGATTCGACGAAACCCGTTATTTTCAATATGGCCAGGAACTTTGGCACGGGAATTTAAGGCCCTGGAACTGGTCTCCGGCCATGGCGCTTTTTTATGCGCCTTTTGCCGGGTCCTGGGCTCAGCCAGATTGGTCCCACCGGCTGATCAAGACAGGGCTGGCTCTTTTTATCGTGGTACTGCTTTACAAGGTTTTGCGCCGTAGTAATAACCGGGTCCTGGCCTTAGGCTGCGCGTCCCTGATCGCCTGGAACGCCCAGTTTCTTTTCACTTGGACCGTGCATCTGGCTGGCATGGCGCTGAGCCTCACGGCGCTTTATCTTTTTTTAAAGCAGCGCGGAGGAGCGGCCCTAGCCCTTTTGATCCTGGGGACCTTGCTGCGTCCCGAGTTCCTGCCTTTTTCCGCTGTCTGCACCTTGCTTGCCTTGACGCCCTTGGGAAAGGCCCTGCATGTCACGTGGAAGTTGCCGGCGCTTGCCGCGATCTTTCTTCTGGGCTATGCCCTCGTCTATCCGGACCAGGGCGGCACCGCCCGGCAGGCCGAAGCTTTTCAACAGCACTACGCCTGGACTCACAACGACCTTGGGGATTGGAGCGGCGACCACTGGCTGCAGTTTCATGAAGTGGTGATCCGGGACTTTGGGCGCGACGACCTCAGCGTCGCGGGTTTTGCCAAGGCGAATCCAATGGCCTTTGCTGGCCATGTGTTTCATAACCTAATATTGATCCCAAAGAGCCTTAGCCAGTCCCTGGGCGTTCGTTTCAAGATCCCTTTTTTGGCCTGCATGGTCGTGCTTTTCGCCTGGTGGCGCCTTGGATTTCGGGAACAAAACACGGCGCGAGAAACGTCTATGCAAGACAGGGAAAACGCCCTTGGGACGGCTCAAGTCCTGTCGCTAGCCAGCGTCGGATTTTTCGGTGTCTGGCTCTTGATCCGTCCCACGCCGGCGTATTTGCATCTGGCCAACCCCTTTTATCTGCTGGCCATCACCGCCTGGCTTGCTTGGCGCATAAAACGGGTATAGTCTTTCAAAACTGGCCTTAAAACCATCGGCGGGTCATTTAGGAGGCATCATGAACAGGAAAATTTTCGCGGTCTTGGGTCTGGGGGCCATGCTTTTAGGCGCTCCGGCGCTGCGGGCGGACCACCACGAAGGCAAGTCCGAAGGGGACATGATCCCCGGCATGAAGGAAAAAATGGGCATGAGTGACGCCCAAATGGAGAAAGTCAAAGCGGCCCGCAAGGCGCACATGGAGGCCATGAAACCATTGCGCGAAAAAATGAAAGCCGACATGGATACGCTCAAAGGCCTGGTCGACAAAAAGGGCTCGGATGCCAAGCTGAAGACCTCGATCAGCGCCGTGAAGGAAGACTACAAGGCTATTCAAGACCAGCAGAAGAAGCATCACGAAGCCATGCAGGAGTTCATGACCCCCATGCAGCAGGCCAAGGCGATCCTGATGATGGGAGAGCATATGAAGGGCGGCATGGAGATGATGAAAAAGCACAAAGGAGACTGGGGCAAGCACGACGACAAAGATGACGATGACGACGATGATGATCACGAGAAGCACGAGACCGAGAAAAAGAGCTCCAAATACTAAAACTGCTTTTTCTTCAATTTTTTGAGGAGCGACGCATGTCCATGAAATCGATGCTTTATTGGTCTCTGGCTCTATTGGTTCTGGCTGTTGCTTCGTCGGGCTTTGCCGAAGAGGCCCCTGCTTTCGCGGCCAACCGGCTGCTGGCCCCCGGGGTCAACTACGGCAATGTGCTGGAAGCCAGCCCGCCCGAGGGCTGGGGCCTTAAGGTCAATGAAGCCGATTTCAAGGCCGTGGCCGCGGCCGGATTCAAGTCCATCCGCATCCCGGTCCGCTGGAGCGCCCGGGCCGCGAAAACCGCTCCCTACACCATCGAACCCGCGTTCTTCGCCCTGGTGGACAAAGCGGTCAACGCCGCGCTGAAGAATAACCTCAGCGTGGTGTTGAACATGCACCATTACGACGAGCTGTTCTCCGACCCCAGAGGCAACCGGGACCGCATGATGGGCCTTTGGAAGCAGATAGCGCCTCACTACGCCAAATACCCCTCCACGCTGTTCTTTGAGATCCTTAACGAGCCGCACGACAAATTGACCGTGGAGCTGTGGAACGCCTATTACAAGCAGGCGCTGGGCATCATCCGCGAGACCAATCCTAACCGGACCGTGATCGTGGACGCGGCTGCCTGGGGAGGTGCGGACGGCCTTAAGGACCTGAATTTTGTCGGTGGGGACAAGAACCTGATCTATTCCTTCCACCATTACGCGCCCTTCCATTTTACCCACCAGGGCGCTGACTGGGTCGGGCCGGAATCGAAAAAATGGCTCGGCACCCAATGGCTGGGCCGCCCCACCGATATCGAGGAGATCGATAAGGAATTCAAGAAGGCCGCCAATTTCTCGAAGCATTACAACACCCCTATTTACATGGGTGAGTTCGGGGCCTACAAGATGGGTGACACCGCCTCGCGCCGCCGCTGGACCGCTGCCATCGTCAAGTTGTCCCAGCGCTATGGCTTCAGCTACGCTTATTGGGAGCTGAAGTCGGACGGCTTCGGGATCTACGACGAAAAAACCGGAAAGTGGAACATACCCGTCCGGGACGCCCTGCTCGGCAAATAGGAGTCCGGCTTGGCACTTGAGGTCCTATTCATCGGCGGCAGCGGCAACATCAGCGAAGCCTGCAGCAACCTAGCCCACCAGCGCGGCATGCGCCTGACCCTGCTCAACCGGGGCCGGCGCAGTGCCGATCTGCCGGCCGGGCTGGGCCATATCCAGGCGGATATTAACGACGCGCCTGCTGCCAAGGCCGCCTTGGCGGGCAGGTCCTTCGACGTGGTGGTGAACTGGATCGCGTTCTTGCCTGAACAGGTCGAACGCGACATCGATCTTTTCGCCGGCCGGTGCTCGCAGTATATTTTTATCAGTTCCGCCTCGGCCTATCAAAAGCCTCCCCGCCATTACCTGGTCACCGAATCCACGCCTTTGGAAAACCCCTATTGGGAATATTCCCGCAATAAGGCGGCCTGCGAGGCCCGTCTGGAGCGGGCTTACAAAGAAACCGGCTTTCCCTACACCGTGGTGCGGCCCTCCCTGACCTACAGCCGTTTCATGCTGCCTGCCGCCACGGGCGGGCACGACTACACCCTGATCGAGCGCATGCGCGCCGGAAAAAAGATCGTGGTGCACGGGGATGGCACTTCGCTCTGGGTCATGACCCATCACCGCGATTTCGCGCTGGGCTTCACCGGCGTGCTGGGCAACAAGCAGGCTATCGGCCAGGCCTACCACATCACCTCGGACGAAGTGCTCAACTGGGACCAGATCTACACCACCATGGCCGAGGCCGCCGGGGTGAAGCCTCATTTTGTGCATGTTCCCACCGACCTGATCGCCCGCACGGTGCCGGAATGGGGGCCGGGGCTGCTGGGGGACAAGGCCTGGAGCCTGGTCTTCGACAACAGCAAGATCAAGAAACTGGTGCCCGAGTTCAAGGCCGTGATCCCCTTCAGCGCCGGCATGAAAGAGTGGGTCGATTGGATGGACGCCGACCCCCGGCACCGCGGCATCAGCCCTGAGGCCAACGACGCCCAGGAGCGCATCCTGCAGGCCTATGAAAGGTCCGGGATTTGAGGGAAAAACTTAAGGTCGCCCTTGGCCAGGTACATCTGGTCATGGGCGACAAAGCCACTAACAAAAAAAATCTTCTTAAGGCGGTGGAAGCAGCTGGCCGCCTTGGATGCGACCTGATCGTCCTGCCTGAATGCCCTTTAAGCGGCTGGCTGAGCCCAAAAGCCAAAACCCAAGCCGAATCCATCCCCGGACCCTATACCCGCTCCCTATCCCGACTCGCCAAGCGATACCGCATGGCGGTGGTCTCTGGCATTGAAGAGCGCCAAGGGGAACAGATCTACAACAGCGCGGTCATGATCGGTCGCGACGGGGCTCTGCTGGCCACACATCGGAAAATAAATGAATTGGATATCGGATTGAAGCTCTATAGCCGGGGCACCCACCTGGGGGTCTTTGACTTCGAGGGGCGCAAGGTGGCGCTGAACATCTGCGCGGACAGCTGGGGAGCCGAGATCTGCGATACTTTAAGCCTGATGGGCGCAGAGCTCATCTTCAGCCCCTGCGCCTGGGCTATTCCTGCGGGCGGGGAAGAAAAAAACATCGCCTGGATCAGTTCCACCTACTTTAAACGATGCAAGGACCGCAAGCTGAGCATCGTGGCGGTCAACAGCGTCGGGACTTTGGATGCGGGACCCTGGAAAGGCCGCCTTTTGCAAGGGGACAGCCTGGTGGTCCAGGGCCCCCGGGGAAAAGTGATCGCCCAGGGAGCCCGCAACCAGGCGGAATTGAAAGTGCTCAGCTTCTAGACCTGCTCTCGCTTATCAAATGATCTCCAGCGTGTCCTTGTCCGGGAAAGCGGGGAATTTGGTCGCCGGCAGGGTCTGGTACCAGAAGGCGGTCGAGGCAATGTCGTCCTGTAAGGCCAAGTAGCGGCCGCCGCTGCGCCAACCCAGGGCCTGGATCGTGACCTTCAGGTCTTTTTCAAAGCGGATCGGATCCATGATGTGCCAGCGATAGAGGCCGAAACGGGTCTGAGACTCGTAGGCGCCGTCCGGCTTCAGCACTTGGGGCATGCCGGCATAGGGGGTCGTGAACTCGCGGTAGCCGCCCTGCTCCTTGGGCACGCCTTTGACCTCGAAGTTATAGGATCCGCAAAAATAGTCCTCGGTCCCGGTGCCGCAGATGGTGGGGAACTCTTTGTCTCCATCCATATAAAATTTGATCTCGCCTTCGCCCCACCAGCCCGAATTATTGACGCCCCAGGCCATGTAAGTGCCCACGTATTGCCCCTGTCCCACGACATTGTCCAGGATGGTATAGACTTCCTTGTAAGGCAGGGGATTCACCCTACGGAACTGCGCGTGGAAATAGGCGGCGTCTTCGGGGACTGCCGTCAGGGTGTAGTTGATCTGGTAAAAAAGAGTCACGGCTTCGTCGTCGATGTTGCTGAAGGTGATGCGGCAACGCTTGCGAAAGGGCATCTCCCAATAGCAATTCAGCGCGCTGCCCGGGTTGACGCAGACGGCCAAAGACGAGATCTGGGCGTATTTATTCCAGCCGCAGGCGAAGAAATCCCCCACCGGACACTCCACCGATGGGTTTTCCGAATCATCCCAATAAATGCGCAGGATGCTGTTGCGCCAGCGGCCGCCGGGAGTCATCCAGATCTGCTGAATGGCTCCTGGACCCGCGATATCCGCGATCTCGCGGGTCTCGCCGGGTTTGATGCTGATGCAAGGCGAGATCTTCCAGCCTGGCCCTAAGTCCTTGGCATGGCCCAGTCCGCTGCCTTCGGTGGCTGCGCCTCCGTGGCCCTTGGCCCCGTCGAAATTTTCCGGGCAGATCGAGCGCGACTTGGCGTTCGAAAGCCGCGACAGGTTTCCCAATCCCATGTTCAGTCCGTTGAATTTTTCCATGCGAAGGCTCCTTAGCTTAAATCAGGTGGATAGATCTATTTCAGCGTTAGCACGGCCGCTTCTCCGGCGCGAGCCAAAGTCTCCCAACGGTAAGTCCGCTTTCCCAGCACCACGCGCCGCAGCTTCAAGCTGCCTTCGGCCAGGTCCAGCGTCAGTTTGCGGGGCGTCAACGACAGGCTGCCCCAACCGCTGGTCGTAGACAAAAAGATCCTGAAATCGTCCTGGTTCAGTTTGGGATCCAGCCACAGCGTCTCTTCGACCGCCGAGTAGCGCAGACCGGCCAGCGAGTTAGGCACCGCAAAGCTGGCCATAGCCCTGGCGTAAAAGCTGCCGCACTCGTATTCGTCGTAAGGGTTGCGCACCCTGCCGTCGTAACGGCTGCGCGCGCCAGCCACTACGGCCAGGCCTTCTTTCACCAGGCCTTCTTCGATCAAGTGTGAGGCCACCTGGTACTCGATGCCGGTCCAGACTTCGTCCGAATACACAAAAGGAAGAGTGGGTTTGTTGCCTTTGGGCCAGGAACAGAGCAGTAAGCCCGCTTCATGGCCGATGGCGAAGCCAGGGCGCTGCAGGTTCACGTGCTCGAAAAGGTCTTGCTTGAAGTTGTGCTTGAAGATCGCGGCCAGGTTCTTCTTCACCTTGGCGCGGGCCAGCGGCGTTTCCAGGCCGTAGATCTTGGCCATCCAAGCCCCGATCACGCCATCCGAAAGGCAACCGCTGCCATATTGGTAGCGGGGGCCTTCTTTGCGCAGCAGCTGGGTGGCCTCATCCGGGTTTTTGCCAGCCTTGTCCAGGCGCTTGGCCAGGCTCGTGTCCCGCAGTCCCCTCAGCATCACCTTTTGCTGAAAATAGTCGCCATTGAAGAGGTTTTTTTCCATGAAGGCCGCGGCTTTCTTCGCCAGCCCCTGATAACGCTTGGCGTCCTTGCTCTCACCTAACGCCACGCCCATGGCAGCCTGGGCGCTCAAAGCCCCCAAATACACGCTACCGCACATGCCGTCCGGGCCCCAGAACTCGATGTCGTAGGTGTTGTGGTGCGGCTCGAAAAGGCCGCCCAATTCCTTGGGATCCCAACGTTCAATGCAATATTCCAGGCTGCGCTTGGCCAAGGGATAGAGCGAGCGCATCCAGCTTAGGTCCCCGCTGATCTGCCAGTCCCTGTATAGCTTCAGAATGCCGCCCAGCTGGCCGTCCGCGGCCGGATGCCAGCCGTGGTCCACGGGTCCGTCGGGCAGGGCGGAGCGAAAATTCACGTGGCCTTGGTCATCCATGGAGCGTTGCAGTTCCTGCTCGCGGAAACCGCGCTCCAGCGCTGGGAAAAGATGGGGCAGGGCCTGGGCGTAATTCCAAACATGGGTGCAGGTGCCTGAGCAGCAGCCTGATTGGGTGAAGCAGCCTTCCCAGGCCCAGACATTGCCGTTTTCCTGGCGCAGTACCGTGGGGGATTTGAGGATCGCCAGGTTGCTGGCCGCGGCGTCCAAAACCACTTCAGGCAGGCTGCTGGAGTGCAGGGCTTCCTGGAATTTTTGGGTCCGCTTTAGCAAAGAATCGTAGTGCTGGCCGATGTAGGCGGCCACGTCGCGCGCGTCGCGGAACTGTCCGGCGTAGTAAGGACGCCACGCCGGTGCCGCGGGCGGACATTCCTCGCCTGGCGCGCAGCAGGGCGCCGCGTCCGTTGTCTTTGGTTGGCCTTGGATCATATTCACATTGGGGAAGTACCAGGTGATCAGCACGGGAATGCGCCGCGCTTCGCCCGGCTTCAGCACGCCCTTTACCATCACGGATCCGCCGTTGCGGCCTTCCAAACTTTTGCCCAGGGTGCCGGCATTGGGGCGGAAAGCCCCGGTGGAAAGTTCCCGCCACAGCGCCGAGGTGGCGTCAAAGCCCCAGCCGGGTCCGCGCAGCCACATAGCCTTGATCAGGGGGTCTTCGCCGGGCATGGTCAGCGCCGCGTTGCCAAAGGCCTCGTCGGATTTTTCCTTTTGGTTGTAAAAAAAGATGCCTTGTCCCGGGATCGGGTCGTTTTGGCAATCCGGATCGCCTTCGCCACCGATGGATGACAAGTGCGTCATGTTGAAGGAGAACTCGAACTTGACCGGAGCCTTGCCCGGATTGAAAAGCCGGTATTCTAGCATCGCTGCCGGCAGGCTGGAGTTGCGGTCGTCCAAGGGGATGAAAGGATTCCAGCCTTTGACCTGGACCTGCAAAGGGACCTTGGGGTCGCTGAGCCAGACCTTGCCAAAGGGGTAGGCACCCTTAAATTCGCTCTTCAAAAAGCGGGACATGCCCTCATGCCCGCCCTGGCGAAGGCCCTGGTTGTGCAGGCCTTGGTCGTAGATCTTTTCCACGGCCAGGGGGCCCTCCACCAGCCGGGTCACGGGCTTTTTGCCGGGCAGGTGCAGGACGGCGAAGGCCGCGTCCGTGAAGGGATGGCCATCCGCCTTACAGGACAAGGCCGGGCGGTTGCGTATGGAGTAGTCCTGTAACCCGCCCTGGCCGTTCAGGCTGATGCAGCCGGCCCCGATCCCGCCCATGGGCATGGCGATCTGCAGCTGGTGGTCCTGGTCATAGGCCCGCCAGGGGATTTTTGAAGTGGAGGCAGGGGCCTTGCCGTAGTAGGATTCTTTCTGTTTCAACGGTTTTTCTCCTATCGCATTGAGGTCAGGATGCCTAAGAAAAAGGTTTCAGTAGAAGGTCATGCGTCCCATACCAAAGCCGCTGACGAGATCCGCGGCCTTGCCGGAAAAGTCAGAGGGCCTTTCAAGATCACCATGCTCGGCGCGGGCAGCTTCTTCACCAACAGCCTGATGAAGGACGTCTTGCGCATTCCTGGCGCGGACCAC
>JAZKAF010000023.1:0-802 GCA_040389285.1 candidate division FCPU426 bacterium | reverse complement strand
ACCATGGCCATATCGCCCTGGTCGACATCGACGCCAAACGCCTTAAGATCAGCCACGGCCTGATCGCCAAACTCATCAGCACTTTGGGCAAGGACGGCTGGAGCGTCAGCTCGACCACCGACCGCCGCAAGGCCCTGCCCGGCACCGATTACATCGTCAACTGCATCGAAGTCTCTGGCACGGAATGCGTGCGTTTCGACAACGACATCCCGCTGAAATACGGCGTGGACCAGTGCATCGGCGACACCACCGGCCCCGGCGGGCTTTTCAAAGGCCTGCGCACCATTCCCGTTTTTCTGGCCGTGCTCAAAGACGCCGAGGAGCTCTGCCCCAAGGCCCTGGTGCTCAACTACACCAATCCCATGTCCATGATGTGCTTGGCCGCCGGCCGCAGCAGCTCGATGCAGGTGGTCGGCCTCTGCCACTCGGTGCAGGGCACCAGCCATTGGCTGGCCAAGCGGGCCGAAGTTCCCTACGAAGAGATGATGTTCGAATGCGCCGGGGTCAACCACCTGGCCTGGTTCACGCGCCTGGAACACAAGGGCCGAGACCTCTATCCCAAGCTGAAGGCCATGGCCCGCCTGGACCTGGCTGGCAAGCCCGTGAATCCTGACGACAAGATGGATCTGGTGCGCAAGGACCTGATGATCCAGTTCGGGGCCTTCACCACCGAAGGGTCGGGCCACAACAGCGAATACCTGCCCTACTACCGCACCCGCAAAGAGATCATGAAAAAATATTGCGGCCCGGGCTATGAGGGCGGCAGCCGCTTTTACGCCACCAACTGGCCCAAGTGGCGCAA
>JAZKAF010000022.1:17169-18726 GCA_040389285.1 candidate division FCPU426 bacterium | reverse complement strand
CGCGGTTGGAAAGACGGCTTCATCAACACCCTGGGCGCTGGCATCGGCCAAGTGGCGGCTTCGCGCAAAGTGCGCGTGATCGAAGGCCTGGCCAAGTTCAAAGACAACAAGACCCTGGAGATCCACGCTGGCGACGGCGGCAAGCTGCCCGAGGAGACCTTGCTGGCCTTTGACCACTGCGTCATCGCCACGGGATCGGTGCCGGCCATGCCCGGCCCCTGGGCCATTGGCGACCCGCGCGTGATGGACTCCACCGGAGCCCTTGAGCTGAAGGACATCCCCAAGAAGCTCTTGGTCATCGGCGGCGGCTACATCGGCCTGGAGATGGCCTGCGTTTACGCGGCTCTGGGTTCCGAGATCACGGTGGTGGAATTCTTGCCCGGCCTGCTGATGGCCGCGGACCGCGACTTAGTGCGCCCGCTGCAGCAGAAGCTGACGGCTCAGTTCAGGGCCATCCATCTCAACACCAAGGTCGAAAAGCTGGAAGCTGTCAAAGAAGGCATCAAGGTCAGCATGGCGGGCGAAGGCATGGTCAGCCCCCAGGTCTTTGACCGGGTGCTGGTCTCGGTGGGGCGCCGCCCCATGAGCCAGGGCCTGGGGCTGGAGAACACCCGCGTGAAGGCCGATGATAAGGGCTTTATCCAGCACGACGCCCAGCTGCGCACGGCCGAGCCGAACATCTACGTGATCGGCGACGTGGCCGGGGAACCCATGCTGGCGCATAAGGCGCACGCCGAGGCCAAAGTGGCCGTGGAAGCCCTCAACGGACAGAAGAGCGCCTACGACGTGCTGGCCATGCCCGCGGTGGTCTTCACGGACCCTGAACTGGCCTGGGTGGGCGTCACCGAGGAAGAAGCCAAGAAAAAAGGCCTCGACGTCGAAGTGGCCCGCTATCCCTGGGCCGCCAGCGGCAAGGCCCACGCCATCAGCCGCACCGAAGGCGTTTCCAAGGTCATCGTGGACAAGGCCAGCGGCCGCATCCTGGGCGCGGGCGTCACGGGATTCGAGGCCGGCAACCTGATCAGCGAATACGCGCTGGCCATCGAGATGGGCGCGAAGGCTGAAGACGTCAGCCTGACCGTGCACCCCCATCCCACCTTGGGCGAGACCTTGGTCGGAGCGGTGGACATCACCCTGGGCCACGCCACGGACATCCACCGCCCCAAACGAAAATAAGTGGGCCTTTCATGAAGATCAGCCTGCTAGCCTACGGTTCCCGCGGCGATGTGCAGCCTTATGTCGCGCTGGCCCTGGCGCTGAAGGCCCGCGGGCACCAGCCTCTTCTCGCCGCTCCTGAAAATTTCAGATCCTTTGTCGAAGGCTTCGGCCTGGACTACGCGCCCTTGGCTGGCGACACCCGCGGCATGATGGAGTCGGGTGAGGCCGGCCGCCTGATCCTCGCGGGCCGCAACCGCGCGTTCTTCCTGGAAGTCTCCCGCCAGATGGAGCCGATGAAAGAGCGCTTCTGGGACAGCTTGCTGGCCGCCTCGCGCGGCGCCGATGTCGTGCTGAACAGCCCGGTCACTGAATTCATCGGCCCTTCCGCGGCAGAGGCCG
>JAZKAF010000022.1:0-17069 GCA_040389285.1 candidate division FCPU426 bacterium | reverse complement strand
GTCGTGCTGAACAGCCCGGTCACTGAATTCATCGGCCCTTCCGCGGCAGAGGCCGCGGGCGCGCGCTCCGCGCTGAGTTTTTTAGCGCCGATGCTCCCTTCCTCCGAATTCGCCAGCCCCGCCTTTCCCGTATCCAGCTTTGGTCTTCCTTTTTTGAACACCTTGAGCCACGACTTAGCGTCCTGGGGCTGGTGGTCCATTCATAAGCAAGGCGTCAACCAGGCACGCCAGCGTTGGGGTCTTCCGCCTTTGGGCGCTTCGCCCACCACGGGTTACTTGAAAAAGGGCGGCTTGGCTTTGATGGGCTTCAGCCCCAGCCTTTTTCCGCGGCCTGCGGACTGGAATCCGGGATCCGTGGTCACCGGCGCCTGGGAACTGCCCAGTGGGAGCCGAGGCTCTGAATCGCAGGACGCGGAAGATCCCGGTTTTCTGGCCTGGCTGGAGGACGGCGCTCCGCCGGTGTTCTTCGGATTCGGCTCGATGCCAGTGCCTGACCACGAAGGCTTTATGGAAATGGCCGCCTCGCTCTGCGAAGAGCTGGGGCTCAGGGCCCTGATCGGTCCGGGTTGGAATGACCTGGATATGGCGGCTTGCGACCTGCCCGACAACCTGGCCGTGGTGGAGAAGGCGGACCACGCCTGGCTCTTTCCGCAATGCGCGGCCGTGGTGCACCACGGAGGGGCAGGAACCACCCAGGCCGCCCTGCGCGCCGGGGTCGCCAGCGTGGTCTGTCCTTTTTTCGCGGACCAGCCTTTTTGGGCGAAACGGGTCGCGGCGCTGGGCGCTGGCACACGGCTGCCTTTCAGGAAAATGGATTATCCCGGCTTGAGAGGCGCGCTTTTGGACGCCTTAAGCGAAAAAACCCAGGCCCGCGCCGCGGCGCTGGGGCTGGCCATGCGTCAGGAACAGGGCTGTGACCGGGCCGTGGACGCGCTTGAGGCATGGATGGGCCGCTCCGCCTGATACGTGTTAAAATAAGTCAGAGACTTATCTGGAGGATGCCATGGGAAAGCTGAAGAGAAGCCCGACAAAGTCCGTCGCGGCGAAGGCCAAGGATCTGTTGCGGGCCGCTGAAGAGGTTTTGCTGGAAGGTTCCACCATGGCGGCCGGTTTTGAGGACGCGGAGGATTTCAAGGTCTCGTTGTTGAAGGCTCTGGAAGATTCCGAAGCTTTCAACCAGGCCGCCCATGCCGTGCATTCGTCGCCATCGCCGGTGGTCAAGTCGTCGTCCAAGGCGGCGAACATGTCCTTGAAAACCAAAGATCGGAAGCCGGGGGTCAAAGTAACAGGACGGGTGCAGGCCTCCCGTTTGCAGCCCCGGGGGAATGAGCGGTAGAAAGAAGGGTCATTCTTCGGAGGGAACACCATGAGCGACCGTTTTGACGTCCAGCGCCAGCTGGATTCTGCCTCGGAAGAGATAGAGATCAGCGCCCGCGACCGCATGGCGGAAGAGCGCGAACGTGAACGCGCGCGCCTGCGGCGGCTGGTGCCGCTGAGCGAGGGCTATTACTTCGACCCGCTGGACCAGGCCATCCTGAAGAAGACCGGATCCAGTTTCGGTTTCGTGCGCCATAACCGCCGCAAGACCCGCCGCATCACCCAAAGCCAGGCTGAGGAAGCTCAGTTCCGCCTGGTCTCGGGCGGCCTGTTCTGGGACGAGAAGGCCAAGAAGCTCTACCGTCGCTCGGGCGCGCATTACGTGCTCTACACTTCGGACCGCCGCAAGAAGTCCGGCTCGGTCCCCGCCATTGGCGAACGCCGCAAACGTAAAAAAAGCGGCTGAACGATGAAACGCGTTCTGGCCCAAGGCAAGTACATCCGCCTGGTGGAAGAAGACGGCTGGGAATATTCCGAGCGCGTCGGCGCCAGCGGCGTGGTGGTGATCGTGCCGGTGACAGCTGAAGGCGAGCTGGTGATGGTCGAGCAGTACCGCATGCCGCTGAAAAGCCGGGTGCTGGAGCTACCCGCTGGACTGGTGGGCGATATCGAAGGTTCCGAGGATGAGAGCCTGGAGACCGCGGCCAGCCGCGAGCTGGAGGAGGAAACCGGATTCAAGGCCACCTCATTCAAGCTGCTAGCCAACGGGCCTTCGGCAGCCGGCTCTTCCACGACCTTGATCCATTTTTATCTGGCCACGGGCATGCGTCGAACGGGCCCGGGCGGCGGTGACCAGCACGAGGACATCGAGGTGCATGTGGTGCCGCTGGCGGAGGCTGAGGCTTTTATCGACAAGAAGACGGCCGAAGGCCGCCTGATCGACCCGAAGATCTACGCTGGCCTTCATTTCGCCCGCCAAGCCGCCCGATGAATCCGCGCCAACATCTGGCCGGGGCCCTGGTCAAGATGGGCGAAGGCGACTTGGAAGGGGCGGAAGCCGAGTTTTTTGAGGCCCGCGACGCGGCGATCCGCATCGATCCGGGCGGGCCGCGCGAGGCTGAGGTGCATAGCTACCTAGCCCTTTTTTACACGCAGCAGGGACAGCTTGAAAAGGCTTCTATCCACGAAGAAGCGGCAGCGCAGATCTTTAAAAAACACGGAGAAACCACATGAAAACAGTAGTGAGCGTCATGGCACTCTGCCTCGCAGCCACGGGGGCCCACGCGGCGGAAAAAGCCAGCAAGAAGCCCACGCCCAGCGTGGTGATCGATAACCCCTCGGATGCCCGCATCTGGATGGAAGGGGACCGCGTGCTGGTGTCGGGCAGCGCCATGGGATATTCGGACGAAGCCGAAGCCAGGAAAAGGGCCATCAAGGACGCTGCCGAGACCGCGGCCACGTTCTTGGAAAAGCGTGGTTTTGGCAAGAGCCGCGAGATCAGCAATGGCGTGGAGCAGGCCGTGCTGCGCGAGACCAAGCTGCGGACCTTCGAGATCGGCGACGTGAAGGTCGAGAACAGCTATCAGGAGCGCTGGAACGGAGACAATAACATCGACCGTTACGCCGTGCATCTGACCCTTTCGATACGGCTGAAACCCCAAACGCCCAAGGCCAAATAATGCGCCTGGATCCGCTTCCCAAGGGGTCGCTGGACCCTGAGCTGGAACGCCGGCTGGAGACGGCCCTGGAATTCGAGGGCTGGCAGGAGGCCGAGACCATCTATGGCGAGGTGCATCCGGCCTTGGACGGAGCTGACGCGGTGCGGCGCGCCCGCGCGCTGATGGACCACGCCGCGGTGCTGAGGCGGCTGGGCAAGGAATCCGAGGCCGCGTCGCGCGAGTCCCAGGCCGAGAAGTTGGTGGGCGCCCCCATCGACCGCGATCCCGTGGCGAAGTCCAGCGTGGACGAACTGGCCGAAGACAGCAAGAAGAAGCAAGGCTGGTTCAAAAAGCTCTTCGGCTGAAACTCATCCTTTCGAAAGACCCCCATGTCCCTGACCCTGCGCCGTAGCCTCGACCGCGGCCGTTACCAAAACGACTGGCTGGACAGCCGCCACACCTTTTCCTTTGGCGAATACAGCGACCCCGCCTGGATGGGATATTCCGATCTGCGCGTCCTGAACCAGGATCTGGTGGTCGGCGGCGGCGCCTTTGGTCTGCATCCGCACCGCGACATGGAGATCATCTCCTACGTGCTGGAAGGCGCGTTGCGCCACGGCGACAGCATGGGCCAAACCGGCGTGCTGCGCGAAGGCTGCGCCCAGCGCATCAGCGCCGGGAAAGGCATGAGCCATTCCGAAGCCAACGATTCTGAGACCGCGCGCGTGCACTTTTTGCAGATATGGATCCCGCCCCGCAAGCTGGGGGCGCCGGCCTCGTACGAAAGCGCTGAATTTCCGCGCGCGACGCGGGAGGCTGGCTGGGTGGCCCTGGCCACTCCGGGCGGCACGGCCGGATCCCTTCGGGTGGACCAGGACGCTCGCATCGACTTGACCCGCTTGCTGCGGGGGCAGAGCCGCGTTTGGAACACGACCCCCGGCCGCAGGGCCTGGGTGCATCTGGCCGTTGGCGCGGCTACCTTGAACGGTTTGGCGCTCGTTTCCGGAGACGGCGTGGCCGTTGAAAAAGAGACCGCCTTGGAATTCAAGGCCTCCCAGGATTCAGAGATACTGGTCTTCGACCTCCGATAAACAAAGGACCCCCCGGACTATGGACTTAAAACAGGCCTGGAAGCAGCATTATTCGGTGACGCCCCGGCAGTTGGAGCGCATGAAAGACGTGCGGGGCGTGGCCTCGGCCTTCAACGCCAACATCGACGCGGTGCTCAAGGTGCAGCCGGACCTGGCCCTCAAATGGATGGAGCAGCTGGGCCTGGACGAATGGCAGGTGCTCAACCGCGGGCCCCGCAGCATCGCCGAACCCGCTGACGTGCTGCGCGGCTTTGTGGAATGCTTTTCCAAGGGCGTGGCCCAGGAATGGCTGGTGGGATCGGCCGAGACTTTCACCTGGATGCAGGACCACCTGGGCCATGACCGTTTGCAGATGGGCGGCCAGGGCGGCATCATCGCCAATGTCATGGCCGTCACCGGCGTGCAAAAAGTCTACGTGCATTGCGCCTCGCACCCTTCGGCCCAGGCCGGGCTCTTTTTGGACCGCCCCAACCTGCTGGCCGTGGACGCCGAAGGCCGGCTGGCCCGGGCCGCGGCGGTGAACCGCGCGACCGACCTGCCGCTGGTGCATTGGATCCTGGAATTCGACAAGGACGCGGAGCTGAAGATCGGCGGCCTGACGATCAAATGCCCCAAGTCCAATCGCTTCATCGCCACCTACGATCCGCTCAACTTTGTCCTGCACATGGATCCCGGCTTCGACAACGCCATGGAAGATTCCGAGATCCCGCTCGAGACCGTGCTGCTCTCGGGCTACCAGATGCTGGGAGCTGGCGCTTTGTCGCGGATCGACGCTTCTTGGGAGCGGGTGGCCCTGTGGAAGGCCAGGCATCCGGGCTGCCGGGTGCACTTTGAGTTCGCGTCGACCCAGGATATCGAGATCCGCAAGGCGCTGGCCACGCGCTTGGCGCCGCAGGCCGACAGCGTGGGCTTTAACGAGCAGGAAGAGATCCAGATCCTGGAAGCCCTGGGCGAATCAGCCCTGGCCCGGGAATGCGCGGCCTTGGACAGCGTCTCGCTGTTCAAAGGCATGCTGAAGATCTTCGAGACCTTCAAGATCGGCCGGATCCAGCTGCACATGTTCGGACTTTACGTGACCTTGGCCCGCCTTGACGAACCCACGCCTTCGGCCACGATCCGCGACGGCATGGTCTTCGCTGCCACCCTGGCCGCAGCCAAGGCCGGCACGGGATCTTTGGAAAGCGAAGAGAACTTGCTCTGGGCCCATGGACGGGAAGTGTCCGACCATTCGTTGAAGGAGCTTTCCGCGCTGGCCGCGCATGTGGCCCTGGCCTTCGGCGCGAAAGAGCTCGAGCAGACGGGCATCGTGGAGACGCCGGGATTCCGTCTGGTGGCGGTACCCACCATCCTGATCGACCAACCTGTGACCCTGGTGGGCATGGGCGACACCATCTCCTCTCTTTCGCTGGTGGGAGCGCGCTGATTGATCCGGATCGGGGCCGCATTCGTCAACACCACGCCCCTGGACTGGGAAGGGAACCAGGCCCAGATTCGCCGCGCCCTGGACCTGGCCCGCGCCCAGGGTACCGCGATGCTGTGCCTGCCCGAACTCTGCATCACGGGTTATGGCTGTGAAGACCGCTTTTTAAGCCCTGACCTCCGCCTGCGGGCGCTGGCCTCGCTGGAAAGCCTGCTTCCGGACACTAAGGGCCTGGTGGTGGCCTTAGGCTTGCCTTTTGAATTCGACGGCATCCTCTATAATTGCGCGGTACTTTGCGCCGACGGCCGGCTGGTCGGCATCATCCCCAAACAAAATCTGGCGAAAAGCGGCATCCACTACGAGCCGCGCTGGTTCAGTCCCTGGAAAAAAGGCCGCCGTGAGCGCGTCCCGCTCTTTGGCTCTGAAGTCGCGCTGGGCGACTGGATCTTCCAGTGCGGTGAGGCCATGCTGGGCTTCGAGATCTGCGAAGATGCCTGGGTCATGGACCGCCCTTGCCTGCGCTTGAAGTCGCGCGGCGCCAATCTGATCTTCGCGCCCGCGGCCAGCCATTTCGCTTTGGGCAAGCGGCCCTTGCGCGAGGGGTTACTGCGCAAGGCCGGCATGGCCTATGCCTACGCCAACCTGATGGGCAACGAAGCCGGCCGCGCGATCTACGATGGCGGGGCCATGGTCGGGGATCCCTTTGGCGCGGTGGCGCATGGCGCGCGCTTCAGTTTCCAGGGCGCGGGCCTGGTCTCGGCGGACATGGATCTGAGGACCGTGCATGTGGGCGAAGGCGTGGAGTCGGTGCGCATGCCCTTGGAAACGCCCGCGCCCACCGCGGTTCTGAAGAACTCGGGTGTCGCCCCGCATCAGGATGAATATGAGGAGTTCACCCGCGCCGCGGCGCTGGGGCTCTTTGACTACGGCCGTAAGTCCAAGGCCCGCGGTTTCACCCTTTCGCTTTCCGGCGGCGCGGATTCCTCGGCTTGCGCTGCTTTAGTCTACGCCATGCAAAAGCTGGCCGCGGCCGAAAGCATTGATCTGCCTTTTGACGCTCCCGTGCTGCGCTGCGTTTACCAATCCACGGCCAACAGCTCGCGCGTCACGCGCGACGCGGCCCATGACGTGGCCCAGGCCGTGGGTGCTAAGTTCCATGAATTCGATCTGGAAGCCTTGGTCAGTCAGTACCGGCAACTGGCGGAAAAAGCCTTGGGCCGAACGCTTAGCTGGGAGAGCGACGACACCACTTTGCAGAACCTTCAGGCGCGCGCGCGCAACCCCGGGCTTTGGGCGCTGGCCAATGCCACGGGCACGCTGTTACTAGCCACCAACAACCGTTCGGAAGCGGCCACCGGCTACACCAGCATGGACGGGGACACTTCCGGCGGCCTGGCCCCCCTGGCTGGGATCGGCAAACATTTTCTGCGGGCCTGGCTGCGTTGGTTTGAAAAAGAAGGGCCGCAAGGCGTGGGCATCCTGCCCGCTTTGCACTGCGTGAATGTGCAAGAACCCACGGCCGAGCTAAGGCCCTTGGAAACCAAGCAGCGCGACGAGGCCGACCTGATGCCCTACGCCGTGCTCGACCAGATCGAGTCCCTGGCCACGAAGGAGCGCCTGGCTCCGGTCGAGGTCTTCGAGGCCATGAAAAAAGATTTTCCCGCAGAACAGGTCCCCCAGCTCGGTCGCTGGATCATCCGCTTTTTCGAGCTTTGGAGCGCCAGCCAGTGGAAGCGCGAACGCCTGGCGCCTTCCTTCCACTTGGACAACCACAACGTGGATCCGCGGACCTGGTGCCGTTTCCCCATTTTGTCAGGCGGATTTAAGGTTGAAATTGAAGGATTAAAAGGGCTTTTGGGCTAGATCCCCTTTTTTTGACCCATCATTGAAACCATATACTAATTGAAATCAAATTTCACTTATGCTATTTTTATCGCCGCACTTAAACAGTTTCTTGAGGAAAAGCATGACCCTGCGACGCCTGATAGTCCTGGCAGCCTTCGGCCTGGTCCCGTTCACGGCCGCGGCCGCGGCGGATCTGCAAAAGCAGATCGACCAGCTGCGCGATGAACTGAACCTGATCCGCCACACCTACGAACCCACCGAACCCGTGGAAGTCATCAAGCAGGTGACCGAATGGGTCTCCCCCAGCGGCGAACTTTTCACGGTAAGGCAGAAGAACGACGTCAGCCCGACCGACGGCAGCAAGCTGAGCGAGCGGGTCACCTACCGTAAACTGAAGTTCTCCCGCCGCGAGGCCGTGTCTGAGAAGATCGACAGCGCGGTCAGCTCCGCCATCAACGGCCATGTGGTGGTGGGCATGGAAGTGGTGGGCGTGTACCAGAACATCGTGGGCGCAGGCGACGTGGTGGACTCCAGCGGCTCCACCCACAGCGCCAATCGCGGCGCGGGCAGCGGCCAGCTCGACATCACCCTGTCGGGCAAGCCGATGCGCAACACCCTGATCTTCGTGGACTTGAACAGTGGCGCCGGGCCCGGCATCGACGGCCTGGCTCCCAACGAAGTGGGGCTCAACGCCAACTACCTCAGCGGCAGCGGCGCGCCGACCATCCGCGAAGCCTGGGTCGCCCTCCACGGCCCAAAAAGGGTGCTCGGCCTGCAGTTGGGCATCGTGGACCTGACCTCGGCCTTTGACTCGAACCTGGTGGCCAATGACGAGACCACCCAGTTCCTGTCCGGATCGCTGGTCAATTCGCCGTTGCTGCAAAATCCGGCCAACGGGCCCGGCGCGATCCTGCACCTGAACGGCACCCGCGCCTCTCTGCGGCTGGGCGTGCAGGACACCCTGGGAGCGGCTAACGACTTGGCTGACAATCTTTACGCCATTGCCGAGGCCGCGATGCTCTATAATTTCTTCGGAGACGGTCAGGTCCGCGTCTGGGCTCGTCAGCAGCCACGCGGCGCCGAGCAGCCCGACCAGGCCCTGGGCTTCTCGACCGACCGCCGGGTGAGCACGCACCTGTCGACCTTCCTGCGCTACGCCAAGAGCTCGTACGTGGAAGCCTTTGACCCGTTCTCGGGTGCGCACTACGCCATCAACAAGTATGACTGGGCGGCGTCCGGCGGCGTGGAGATCGGGAACCTGAGCCCCCGCCACTCCAAGGACCGCATCGGCCTGGCCTATGGCCGCAACGTTCTGCAGACCGGCGACCTGGACGACTTCGCCGAAGCCTACTTCCGCACGGTGCTGACCCCGAACTTCTCGGTCAGCGCCCACGCCCAGGGGATCTTCAACCGCGTGCGCAGCGCTACCCCTACGGAAAACAGCCTCTTCAGCCTGGGTCTTCGCACCCAGCTCAGCTACTGATAAGGGAGAGAAACATGAAAACACTCATATTGATGGCGCTTTTTGCCTCGACCGCTTATGGCGCGCACGACATGTCCAAGATGGATGACGCGGTGAAGAAGGCGGCCTCCTATTGCCTGATCATCAACCGGGACAGTTCGGACGTGAACCTTTACGACATGGCCACGGGCAAGTCCAACCTGATCTTCTTGGACAAGTTCGCGGCGCCGCACATGGGCATGATCAGCCCTGACGGCCGCACCCTGGTGGTCTCTGGATCCAGCGATGACACCATCTACCTGATCGACGTGGCCAGCATGAAGGTGACCAAGCGCATCAAGGCCTACGGCGAGCCCGAGCACATGGACATCACGCCCGACAGCAAGTACGCTTTCTGCGGCAGCATGCAGGGCGGGGTGGTGCAGTTCATCGACCTGCGCAGCGGCGAAGTGGCCAAGGCCATCGAGGGTTTTTCCGAGCCCCACGGCTACACCACGCTGCCGGATTCCAGCAAGGCCTACATCAGCAACCTGGGCGCGCATGAAGTCACGGTGGTGGACATCAACCGTTTGGAAGTCCTGAAGCGCATCTCAGTGGGCGCGCCTTCCGAGCCTTCGACCCTGAACCCTGACCAGTACCTGAGCGGCATCAATGGCATCATCAACCCGACCATGACCCTGGACGGAAAGCTGATCTACGCGGCCGACGGCGACTTCGGCCTGGTGGCGGTGATCGACACGGCCACGGACAAGGTGATCGACACCATTCCCGTGGGGTCGCAGCCCTGGCGCGGCTACGCTTCGCCGGACGGCAAGTACGTGCTGGTGCCGGTGAACGGCGAGGAGATGATCGCGGTGATCGACGCGAAGTCCCACAAGCTTGTTTCCAAGATGCCCGCGGGCGCGGGGATGACCGGCGTGAACTTCGTCAACGGCGGCAAAAAGGCCTACGTCACCAGCCACGACGACGACACCGTGTTCATCTACAACCTGGATCGCATGGCGCCGGCGGGCAAGCTGTTCTTCGGCGAGAACAAGGTCCTGGAGACCGCCACCACCGACGCGCAGGGGCGCTTTGTCTATCTTTGCAGCTCGACCGACGATTCCATCATCGTCATCGACGGCAAGGACGACAGCTACCGCCGCATCATGAATGTTGGCAATTTTCCCTGGGGTTCGCATATCATGGGGAGCAATGATAACTACTGCCATTGATGCGATCTAAAGCCCGGTTCGCGTTTTTTTCGGCCTTAGCGATAGGCCTTCTAGCCCTGGGTGGCTGGAAGGCCTTTTCGCATTTTAGGAGCCACTCGCCCGCGGCGCCCGCCGTGGCGCAGCGCTATGTGTGTCCGATGCGCTGTTTGGGAAAGACTTACGACCATCCCGGAAAATGCCCGGTCTGCCACATGGAGCTCAAGGCCATTGGCAAGGAAGCTCCCCAGGATCCCCGCATCCGGGACCTTTGGCCCCGGGTCGCTGGAAAGACCGCGGTCTATTTCCGTCCCTACACCGTCCAAAAGATCAAAGTGGACCGGCTGCTGCGCGTGGCGGGAAAGCTCGATAGAAACGGCCTGGATCTGCGCCTGAAACTGCCCTTCGGCGATAACAGCGACCTGAAAAAAGGCGCATCCGCCATGGTGATGCCGCCCCTGGGCTACGCCCGGCCGGTGCTGGCCACGGTGGTTTCCAAGGGCGCGGATTCTACCGTGGCGCTGCGCCTTGCCCACACCCTGCCCGGTGGAACGGACGTGCTGGCGGAAATACGCGTCAGCGGTCCCGAGGTCCTGGCCCTTCCCAATGAGGCGCTCTGCGAGTCCCAGGGAGACGTGCAGGTCTTCAAGGAATCCGGCCAGGGTTACGTCCCCCACAGCGTGTCCGTGGGCCTGCGCGGCGAGCGCTTTGTCGAAGTGATCGACGGCCTGAAAGAGGGCGACCAGGTGGCCTCCTCCGGCGTGTTCTGGCTGCAGGCGCAGTGGCGCATGGACCATGAAAGGGGATCTGGTGCTGACCCGGCTGATTGAATTTTCCATGCGGCGCCAAGGCCGCGTGATCCTGGTCTTCGTGATCCTGTCCCTGATCGGGGCCTGGTCAGCCTGGCGCTCGCCCCTCGACGCCATCCCCGACCTTTCCGATCCCCAGGTGCTGCTCTACGCCCGCTTGGCCGGTTCCCCGGAAGCCATTGCCGAGACCGTGACCGCGCCCGTGATGCGGCGCTTAAAATCCCTGGCCGGGGTGCGCACGGTCCGCGGATTCTCGGACCTAGGCTACAGTTACATCACCGTGCTGCTGGACGAGCGTTCGGACATGGCCGCGGCGCGCCAGCGGGTGAAGCAGGAGGCCGAGGCTTCGAAGGAAGCCACCTGGGTGCTGGCTGCTGACGCGTCTGGGGTCGGCTGGATCTACCAATATGCGCTGTCCAGCCCGGGCGGGGAGCTGGATCTTTACGAATTGCGGGCCCTGCAAGAGAACCTGGTCGGTCCGGCGCTGGCCAGCCTTCCAGGCGTTTCCGAAGTGGCCCCAGTGGGAGGTTATTCGCGGCGCTTTGAGATCGTGGCCAACCCCCGTCTGCTGGCCGCCAGGGGCCTGCAACCCGCTGACCTGCTGGGCGGCCTGAAACGCAGCGATCCCATGCTGCGCGGCCGGATGCTGATGCTCGGGGAACGCGATGTGATCCTGGGCTTTCGCGGACTGGCCCCTGGCGCGCTTACGGCGACTGCCGAGTCCGTGACCGTGCCAGACAGCGTGGCCGCTCTCGAAGCCATGCCGCTTAAAACGCGCGGCGGCAAGATCTTCCACTTGGGCGAGGTGGCGCGCGTGCGGCAGGCCCCGGACCTGCGTCGTGGCATCGCGGACCTGGATGGCAAAGGCGAAGTGGTAGGCGGCATTGTCGTGGCCACCAAGGGCGTCAACGCCCTGGACCTGGCCAACCAGGTGAAGGCTAAGCTAAAGCAGCTGACCTTTCCTAAGGGCGTCAAGATCACCATGGTCTATGACCGCTCCGACCTGATCCTTGCGGCCCTGCGCACAGTCCGCCACGAGCTGATCCAAGAGCTGCTGCTGGTCGCCCTGGTGGTGTTATTGTTCTTGGGCCACTGGCGTTCGATGTTAATACTCTCCATCGCCCTGCCCGTCACCATCTTCCTGCACTTCATCCCCCTGCACATGGCTTCCCTCAGCATGAACCTGATGACCTTGGGAGGCCTGGCCATCGCCATTGGCGACATCCTGGACGCCGGCATCATCCTGGTCGAGAACGGGAACCGCGCCCTGGCGGGCCTTGAGGGCCAAGCGGGCGAGGACCAACGGCTGAAGGCGCTGGCGGCCTCGGCGGCCCAGCTGATCAAGCCGCTCTTTTTCACGCTGCTGATCGTGGTGGTCTCGTTCCTGCCTGTCTTCGCGCTGGAGGGCCAGGAAGGCCGCCTTTTCTTGCCGCTGGCCGCTTCAAAATCTCTCAGCATGATCTCGGCGTTGGCCGTGACGCTCTGGTTGATCCCGGCGCTTTGCGCCCGCTATTTGAAGGGCGATTTCAAGCGCGAGGAGCAGCAGCCCCTGACCCGTCGTTTGCAGGACTGGTACCGGCCCACGCTGCAAAAAGTGCTGGCCCATCCCTGGCTCAGCTTGAGTGTGAATTTCGGCCTGCTGGCGCTGAGCGTGCCGTTGTTCCTGGGACTGTCCCGCGAATTTCTTCCTCCCCTGAACGAGGGAAGCCTGCTCTACATGCCCGTCACCGCCGCAGGCGTGCCCGCGGCCCAGGCCGGCGCTTTGCTCAAAGAAATGGACCGCCGCTTGATGGCGGTGCCCGAGGTGCTGCGCGTTTTTGGCAAGGCCGGCCGCGCCGAGTCGGCCACGGATCCGGCCCCGCTCTCGATGGTCGAGAGCACGGTGCTTTTGAAGCCGCGTGGGCAATGGCGCAAGGGCATGGATGAGGCGCATCTGGTGCGCGAGATGGACCAGGCTCTCGATTTTCTGGGGGTGTCCAACGGCTGGACCCAGCCCATCCGCGGTCGCATCGACATGCAGGCCACCGGCATCCGCACTCCCTTGGGCATCAAGGTCCGCGCCGCCACGCTGGCTGCTGCCGAACGCGCCGCCATCCGCCTGGAGCAGTTGATCGGCGCGATGCCGCAGGTGCGCTCCGCCGCGGCCGAACGCGCTGGCCGCGCGCCCTTTCTTTCAGTGTCCGTGGATGAAGACGCGGTGAAGCGCAACGGCACCACGGCCGAGCAGGTGCTGGGCCAGGTGCTGGCCCACGCTGGCGGCGCGGCGCTGGGTGTGGCGGACAAGGTGCCGGTGGCCCTGGTCTATCCAGAGGATTTCAGTGACAGCCTGGTCAAGATGCGCGATCTTCCCATCTTCCTGCCCACCAGTCCCGGCGCCAGCCTTCCGCTGCGGCGCCTGGCCAAAGTGGAGTTGAACCAGGGGCCGGACATGATCGGCATGGAAAACGGCGAAGTCCTGGTGAACGTTTACATCGACCTGGAGACCCGCGACACCATGGGCTGGGTGCTGAAGCATCGCAAGGAGCTGCCCGGTGCTGCCGAGCTGGGCG
The DNA here is from genome assembly GCA_040389285.1 of candidate division FCPU426 bacterium. Taxonomy (GTDB): domain Bacteria; phylum Oederibacteriota; class JAJYGY01; order JAJYGY01; family DAIDJD01; genus JAZKAF01. The sequence goes on along the minus strand of JAZKAF010000022.1, from coordinate 3,728 downwards.
AAGGCATCAGCTATGAATTCTCAGGCCAGTACGAGTCTGACCAGCGCGCGCGCGGGCGGCTGTCCTGGCTGGTGCCGCTTTGCGTGCTGCTGATCGCCGGGCTCTTGGTCCTGGCTTTTGGTTCCTTTTCCGAGGCCATGCTGGTCATCCTGTCGGTGCCCTTCGCCTTGATCGGCGGCGTGGCCATCCAATGGGCCCTCAAGATCCCTTTGTCCGTTTCGGTTTGGGTCGGTTATATCGCGCTTTTCGCGGTGGCAGTGCAGACCGGGGTGGTGATGGTGGTGTATTTGCAGGAGGCCTACGAGGCCAAAAAGCAGTCGGGCGAGGCCTTGGACGAGCCCGGCCTGAAGGAGCTGGTCATGCAGGGCGCGGTCCTCAGGTTGCGGCCCAAATTGATGACCGTGGCCACCAATGTGATCGGTTTCTTCCCCCTGCTTTGGACTAAGGGTCCGGGCGACGATTTATTAGCCTCGGTGGCAGCACCTCTGGTCGGGGGCATGATCAGTTCGGCCGTGCACGTGCTTTACATCACGCCCCTGCTTTTTTATATGACCAAGCGGAGGGCCCTGCGTCATAATCGGGTCTGAGGCTTTCCTCTTGAGGGACCTGATGCGATCCTTTCTTTTACTGACCTTGCTTAGCTTTGCCCTACCCTGCGCCGCGGCCAAAGCTCCTCCCAAGATCCGCCTTGAAAACGCCTTTCCCAAATTAAAGTTCGAGCATCCGGTCCTGGTCACTCACGCCGGGGACCAGAGCCACCGCCTTTTTGTGGTGGAGCAAGCTGGCAAGCTGCGGCTGATCGCGAAGGGAGCCGCCTCGGACAGCGCCCCGGTTTTTTTGGACATCAGCTCCAAGGTACGCTTCGAAGGCGGGGAAGAGGGCCTGCTAAGCCTGGCCTTTCATCCGCGCTTCAGATCCAACCGCCAGTTTTTTGTGGTCTATTCAGTGGCCGGGGCTGATCCGCGCGCCACCGTGCTGTCGCGCTTTGAAACCTTTGCCGATGATCCGCAAAAAGCCGATCCCGCCTCGGAAAAAGTGATCCTGCGCGTTGAGAAACTTTACAGCAACCACAACGGGGCCACTGTGGCCTTCGGGCCTGACGGCTATCTTTATCTCAGCCTGGGCGACGGCGGCGCCGGAGGCGATCCGCACGGCAATGGCCAAAACCTCAAAAGCCTGCTTGGAAAAATACTGCGCATCGACATCGACCACGCTTCCGCGGACCGGCCCTATGCCATCCCCAAAAAAAATCCCTTTGGAAACGAGGTCTGGGCTTACGGCCTGCGCAATGTCTGGCGCATGAGCTTTGACCCTGAGAGCGGGGATCTTTGGGCTGGAGACGTGGGACAGAACAAATGGGAAGAGATCGACCGCATCAAAAGGGGCGGCAACTACGGGTGGAACTTCCGCGAAGGCGCGCACGTTTTTAAGGGGGAACCCAAGGGCGCCAAGCTGATCGAGCCGGTGCTCGACTATGGGCGCAAGGATGGCTATTGCGTCACCGGCGGCGGGGTCTATCGGGGCCATCGGCTACCATTTTTAAAGGGTTTTTACGTTTTCGGCGACTTCGGAAGCCGCAAGATCTGGGCCTTTCCCGCCTCCCGTGCCAAAAAGCCGAAATTAGACGAAATAGCCCAATGCGAGCAGGGTATTTCGTCGTTTGGCATGGACGAAAACGGTGAATTTTACGTGGTGGGATACGATGGCACTCTTTTCGGGTTCCAATAGTAGAATCTAGGGTCAAACCCTTGGCCCTGACCTGGAACGTCCGATCGGAGTCTTTAAGAAATGCCGTCGGTTTTTTCTTCAAAAAAATTAGCTTCAGGCTTTTTTCGGACCGCGCGCATGGCGTTGGGCTTGGCGCTTGCTTGCGCCCCGGCCCCCCTCTTCGCCTCCCTGACCCTGGCTAGCTCCACATTTTTTGGCGGATCCGGGGACCAGAACGGACTGTCCATCGCTATCACCGGCTCCAGCCTTTACGCTTCCGGGCTGAATTCGAATGGCGCCGATGGCATCGTGTTGGATTACGACCTACCCCTGGGTTCGACGCCAGTCTGGAGCAAGATCTGGCCCGGGCTGACCAACGATCCGGTGGGTTACAGCATCGGGGTCTCGTCCGAAGGCATTTATGTGGTCGGCGGCAGTTACAACCGCACTTGCGATCCCAGCGGCGGCAAAGAGACCAAGGCCATGGCCGTGAAGTTCCCGCTGACGGGCGCCACCGGGGGCGGATACAACGGATCCACCTGGGATCACCAGATCACCTCGGCCACCGGCTGCAGCATCAACGGCTATGGCGGCACCGAGTTCGCCTACGGCAGCGCGGTGGTGGATGAGAGCGGCTCTCCCTATCTTTACGCCACCGGATCCGCCGAGCCGGGCGGCTATTGCCAGTTCTATTTATCCAAGATGGATTCCAGCGGCACGAATCTCTGGACCCAAAAACTGGCTTTCACCGGCAGCAATTGCAGCCAAGGCCTGGCTGTCACCAGCTTAAACGGATTCATCTATGCCGCGGGCAGCAATAACAGCCTTGCGTTGCTGCGAAAATACAATTCAAGCGGGACTTTGCAGTGGTCGCGCGAGACCAGCACTGGGACCTACAACGCGGTGACGGCTTTCGGCGGCTATATCTACGCCGTGGGCACGGTATCGGGAAATTTCCTCATCGATAAATGGGACGAGTCCGGCACCCTGCAGTGGTCCAAGACCTATGACCGCAGCGGGGGCACGGACATCCTTTATGGCACGGTCGGCTTAGGTGTCAGCCTTTATGCCACGGGATACACCACGGGCAGCGGCACCGCGGGCGGCAGTGACCTGGTGGTCCTGACCCTGGATCCCGCCACCGGCAATCTGGTCGATACGGTCCTCTACGGCGGAGCCAACGACGACATTGGCAAGGGAATGGCCACGGATGGCGTGGATGTCTATGTGGTGGGCGAGTCCAAAAGCTACACCGTGAACGGCAACGGCAGCGGCCAGGACGACGCGGTCATCCTGCGCTATTACGTGGTGGTGCCTTCGCCCACGCAAACTTCCACCGTGACGCCCACGCCCAGCACCACCAAGACCTTCACCCGCACCTCAAGCTGGACTCCGACCTTCACACTCACGTCCACCCCCACGCTGACGGTCACGCCCACGTCGACCAGCACGCCCAGCTATAGCGTTAGTCCTACGATCACCGTGACCCCCACGCGCAGCCCCACGCCGACGGCCACGCCGACCTATACCCGCAGCCCAACGCCCAGTGTCACGCCGACTCGGACCCTAACGCCGACCGTCACCCTGACCTCGTCGCCCACGTCCACCGCCACAAAAACCGTGACGCTCACGTCCAGTCCGACGCGTTCTTCCACCCCGACCCCGACTTCGACCGTCACCAGGACCAGCACGGGAACCTCGACCTCCACCCGCTCGCCCACGCCCACGGCCAGCCCCACGGTGACCAGGACTTCCACGCAGACAGCGACAGGCACTTTCACCCCTACGCTCACCAGAACCCCCACGTTGACCGCCACTTCGAGCGTGACGCCCAGCGTGACCAAGACCGCGACACCGACTCTGACCTCCACGATCACGAAAACCGCGACGCGTACGGCCACGCCGACGTTGAGTCCCCAGGGCACCAGCACGGATTCGCCTACGCCGACCCAGACTTATTCAGCCAGCCCGACCCGGACCAGCACTCGCACGGCCACGGAATCGCCCACTCCCAGCTCGAC